>NZ_CP015199.1:2985000-3294774 GCF_001648155.1 Chryseobacterium glaciei
AATGAGTAATCATTAATATTACATTATAAACCTATCTCAAGACTCTTGCAAGTGCAAGAAAGGTTTTGTCTTTGTGAGTGTTTTTATCGATTAAAAAGTTGGTAGTAATGAGTTGGCAGTTGATCGTATTTACCATCAACAATCAACCAAAAACTAACAACCATATAACGCCTTTAGGGTGGTATTAGCGGTGGGGCTCACCTGTTCCCATTCCGAACACAGAAGTTAAGCCCACCAGCGCCGATGGTACTGCGAAAGCGGGAGAGTAGGTCGCCGCCAGTTTTTATTTAAAAGTCTCATACAGCAATGTATGAGACTTTTTTTTGATCCATACCTTAAGAACAACTCAACACATGAGCAATAGGGAATAGGTATTTTTCCTAGAAGCTAGATGCATATTTGTTCTGGCTAAAGCCAATTTACATAAATGCAATGATGAAAGCGGGTTAAAACCCACTCCTATTGATAAAATATACAATTGTCAATTTGATATACTCGTTTAGTAGATGAAATTTTTTATTACAAAGATGTTTTATGAGATAAATATTTCTAATACTTGAAAAAATAATTTATATTCTCAAAAACAGGAATAACTAATTTTTATTTAAACCTCAATAAATTTCCCTCTCTGATGTGGAGTAGGTAAATAACATTTCTGATTGGCTAATTTCATTCTATTTCTGGAAACCATATCGTAAACACTATCACTTAGAAATGTAGGGAATATTTTTCCAATTGCGGAGAGCTTATAAATCCCGCCTAGTATTGATGCAATTTGTAAAACAGCCTTAGATTTTATTAAATAATATTGATTTGGTTTCCAAAGATACATGGTATTGAATACTTTAGTTTCAAGGCCTCTTTCGGACAAAAAGCTTTGCCCAAAATCTGATTGCAATGAAGCAAACATAAATTGATCATTTTTATCTCTTTCCAAAATCCATTGTACCCAGAAATTGCAGACTCCACATTCTCCGTCAAAAAATACAATCTGTTTATTTTGCCAATTTTCGTCCATGATTTATTTTTAAAATACCATTGCCCGTTCAGTTTCTTCTTTTACTTTTTTGAAGTATTTAATTAATTCCTGTCTTTGTTCAGTAGTTAATTTAGCATCCTGATGCCCTAGATAATATGAATCTAAAGGCATTTCTTCTTTTTCAATCATTTCAATGCATTCTTCAAGCTTATGAACTTGTCTTTTAGGTTCGTATGTAGCAAAGGTAGAGAAATTTAGATGCTTTCTTCCTTCATTAATATGATTTTTCAACAACCATGAAGAGGGAGCAATATCAGAATACCAAGGATATTTTGATTCATTGGAATGGCAGTCGTAACAAGAAGTACTTATAATTTTTGCTATTTGAGGAGATGTCTTTTTTATTTTTAAAAAATCCATTCCGGGGGTTAGTGGTGGATTTGTTTTATCAATCGGAAAAAACTGAATGATAATAAATGCCACCAGAAGAACTACAATTACTTTTTTCATACGCTGAAATTCATGTTTCTAAATAGATAAAGTTATTAAAATTTTAGTAATAAAGAATATGAACAATATCGAAATGTCAACTATGCATTGCATTATTCTAAATATGAATTTTAATTATTGATTTTTATTTAAGTTAAAGCTAATTTTTATTAACTTAAATGCATTATTATATCTTTTATACATATGTTGAGTGAAAATCCATATTTAATCAATCTTTATAGCTTTTAACTATTATAAAAATTTTATTGATAGATTGTATTTATTGATTAAGCGTTGTAAGTTTGTATAAATATTAATAGACGAGATATTAAAACTGTATAAATCAACATAAAAAATTAAACTACAATGGAAAAAGATTTAAATGACATCAGCAAATGTCCATTCCATAATGGAACAATGAAAAAAGAAAATGTTGCCGGAGGTGGAACCAATAACAAAGATTGGTGGCCTGATCATCTTAGAGTTGATATTCTGAGACAACATTCGTCTTTGTCAAATCCTATGGAAGAAAATTTCGATTATGCTGAAGCTTTTAAAAGTCTCGATCTTGAGAGTGTTAAAAAAGATCTTCACGCGTTAATGACAGATTCCCAGGATTGGTGGCCTGCAGATTTCGGTCATTATGGACCGTTATTTATTCGTATGGCTTGGCATAGTGCCGGAACATATCGTGTAGGTGACGGAAGAGGAGGAGCGGGAGCTGGACAACAGCGTTTTGCACCTTTGAATAGTTGGCCGGATAACGTAAGTTTGGATAAAGCGAGAAGATTACTTTGGCCAATCAAACAAAAATACGGTAAGAAAATATCTTGGGCAGACCTTTTAATTCTTACAGGAAATATTGCCTTAGAATCAATGGGATTCAAGACATTCGGATTCGCGGGAGGTCGTGAAGACGTTTGGGAACCGGATCAGGATGTGTATTGGGGAACAGAAAAAACTTGGCTCGGTGGAGATTTGCGTTATGCACACGGATCTGAAGGAGTCGTTGAAAATCGTGGCGTTCTTCCGACAGATGATAATGCAGACGGAGATATTCACTCAAGAAATCTTGAAAAACCTTTGGCTGCGGTACAAATGGGACTTATTTATGTAAATCCTGAGGGGCCAGACGGAAATCCTGATCCAATCTTAGCTGCAAAAGATATTCGCGATACTTTCGGAAGAATGGCGATGAATGATGAAGAAACCGTTGCATTAATTGCAGGTGGGCATACTTTCGGGAAAACTCACGGTGCGGGACCGGCTGAACATGTTGGAAAAGAACCTGAAGCTGCAGGAATTGAATCACAAGGTTTTGGTTGGAACAGCTCTTACAAATCAGGAAAAGGTACAGATGCGATTTCTAGCGGATTGGAAGTTACATGGACGGAAAAGCCTACAGAATGGAGCAACCTTTTCTTTAAAAATCTATTTGAAAACGAATGGGAATTAACGAAAAGCCCTGCAGGAGCTCATCAATGGGTAGCAAAAGATGGAGAGAAAATCATTCCTGATGCATTTGATTCCACTAAAAAACACAGAGCAACAATGCTTACAACAGATCTTTCGTTAAGATTTGATCCTGTGTATGAAAAAATATCAAGAAACTTTTTTGAAAATCCTGATGCTTTTGCAGATGCTTTTTCTCGTGCTTGGTTTAAATTGACGCACAGAGATATGGGGCCAAAAGTTCGTTATTTAGGTTCTGATGTTCCGGCTGAAGAATTGATCTGGCAAGATCCGATTCCTGATGTGAACCATGAATTGGTTAATGATTCTGATGTTGAATCTTTGAAAAGTAAAATTTTAAATTCAGGATTAAGTATTTCTGAATTGGTTTCTACTGCTTGGGCTTCTGCGTCGACTTTCAGAGGAAGTGATAAACGTGGCGGTGCGAACGGAGCAAGAATTCGTTTGGCTCCACAAAAAGATTGGGCAGTAAATAATCCGACTCAGTTACAAAGAGTTTTGAGTGTATTAGAAAATATTCAAAAAGAATTTAATGATACTCAAGGCGGAAATAAGAAGATTTCTTTAGCAGATTTAATTGTTTTGGCGGGAAGTACAGCGGTTGAAAAAGCAGCAAGAGATGCCGGACAGAATATTACCGTTCCTTTTGCTCCAGGTCGTATGGATGCTTCACAAGAGCAGACAGATGTTGAATCAATGGGGTATTTAGAACCTGCAGCAGATGGTTTCAGAAATTATTTAAAGAAAAAATATACGGTTTCTACAGAATCATTATTAATTGATAAAGCTCAGTTATTAACGCTTACAGCTCCTGAGTTAACTGTTTTAATCGGTGGAATGCGTGCTTTGGATACCAATTTCGATGGTTCGAAGAATGGAATCTTCACTCAACGTCCCGGAGTTTTAACCAATGATTTCTTTGTTAATCTTTTGGATATGAGAACACAATGGAAAGCCATTTCGGAAGATAATGAATTGTATATGGGAACTGATCGATCAACGGGCCAACCAAAATGGACAGCTACCCGTGCAGATTTGGTCTTCGGTTCAAATTCTGAATTGAGAGCTTTGGCAGAAGTATATGCAAGTGCAGATGCACAGGAAAAATTTGTCAAAGATTTTGTTGCAACATGGACTAAAATTATGAATTTGGATAGATTTGATCTGAACTAAATTTAACACTTAACATAATATTTATTGAGACAGTCATTTTGGCTGTCTTTTTTTGTGAATTATAACTAATTTTATACTTGAAAGTAATTAAATTTTAAAATAAAACCTATATTTGTTGCAGAAAAAACAAACTTAAATGACTAAAAAATTATTTCCTGCCTTACTTTTGGTAGGCACATTTGCTTTTACTAATGCACAAGTTGGGGTTAATACTGATACTCCACATGCTACTTTAGATGTAGTTGGAGATGCTTCAAACAATGCAAAATTAGATGGAATCATCGCTCCAAGAATTTCCGGAGACTTATTAAAAACTAAAAGTTATACTTCTTTACAAACAGGTGCTTTGGTTTATGTTACAACTGCAGATTCTTCTCCAAGCGGACAAACTTTAGATGTTACTTCTACAGGTTACTATTATTTTAATGGAGATTTAGACAAATGGATTAAAATTAAATCAGGGACTTCGTCAGAACCCTACGATACGCCAAATTCAGGAAGTTTAACACTTAATGATACTCATCATGCCGTAAGAATTTATTGAGGAAATACAGGAATTGTTCTTCCCAATGCGAGTACATGTAAAGGAAGAATTTACATTTTAATAGGAAGTAATGGCATCACATCAAAACCAATTTCTGTTGTTGCAGGAACAGGCATTTACGATGATGTTACCAATGCAGGGATTACTTCAATTTCGGGTGGACAAAGATATCAGATCCAAAGTGACGGAATTGGATGGATTGTTATAGGAAGATAAATTTAAACCTCTCAAAATGAGAGGTTTTTCATTGCTAAATAATAAAGCGCTATCTTTGCAAAAAATTGAGCTCCAAAAGTTGGAGTAACTCATTAATAACTTGTCCTTTATTATGAAGGATTATTAAACATTTTTTATGTCAAATATTGTTGCTATCGTGGGGCGTCCCAATGTAGGGAAGTCCACATTATTCAACCGTTTTCTGGAAAGAAGAGAAGCTATTGTAGATTCTACTGCTGGTGTTACAAGAGACCGTCACTACGGAAAATCAGACTGGAACGGAGTAGATTTCACCGTTATCGATACAGGTGGATATGATGTGAACAATGACGATGTTTTCCAGGAGGAAATCTCAAAACAGGTTCAGTTGGCTATTGATGAAGCTACGTCTATCATTTTTATGATGAATGTAGAAGAAGGTCTTACTGATACAGATTACGAAATTCACGAACTTTTAAGAAGAGCAAACAAGCCAGTTTATATTGTAATTAACAAAGTAGATTCAGCTAAAGAAGAGATCGATGCTACAGAATTCTACCAATTAGGAATTGACAAATACTATACTTTATCGTCTGCAACAGGCTCAGGAACAGGAGAAGTTTTAGATGATATCGTTAAAGATTTCCCGACTACAGATTATAAGGATCCATTCGAAGGTTTACCTAAAATTACGATTGCAGGTCGTCCGAATGTTGGAAAATCTACCTTAACAAATGCTTTATTGGATGCTGATAGAAATATCGTAACTGATGTTGCAGGAACTACAAGAGACAGTATTCAAACGCTTTACAATAAATTCGGACACGAGTTTGTATTGGTTGATACTGCCGGAATGAGAAGGAAATCTAAGGTAAACGAGGATTTGGAATTCTATTCTGTAATGAGATCTATCCGTTCTATTGAATATTCAGACGTTGTGATCATCATGGTTGATGCTACTTTAGGATGGGAATCTCAGGATATGAACATCTTTGGTTTAGCACAGAAAAACAGAAAAGGAATCGTAATTGTTGTTAACAAATGGGATCTTGTTGAAGATAAGCACACCAATACAGTACGTGATTTTGAGCAGTCAATTAAAGATAAAATTGGTCAGTTCAGCGATATTCCAATTCTTTTTGTTTCAGCGTTAACGAAACAGAGAATTCTGAAAGCTGTAGAAATGGCAATGTTGGTTTATGAAGACCGTAAGAAGAAGATCAAGACTTCAAAATTAAATGAAATCATGCTTCCAATCTTCGAACGTACTCCGCCACCTGCAAACAAAGGAAAATTCATTAAGATTAAATATTGTGTTCAGCTTCCTACACCGTCACCGCAGTTTGTATTCTTCTGTAACTTACCGCAGTACGTGAAAGAACCATATAAGAGATTTGCTGAAAACCAATTGAGAAAAGAATTCGGGTTTACCGGAGTTCCAATCGAAGTGTATTTCAGACAGAAATAAAAAATATATCCCTTTTAGATTATTCTAAGAGGGATTTTATTCATATTAAATTTAATAATTTTAAATAAAAGCTTTTTCAGAATAATGAGTACAATTGTGTTGTCAGAACAATTTTCGTTAATTAATTCTTGGATTAATGAACTTCGTAATGTTGATATTCAGCAAGACCGAATGAGGTTCCGTAGAAATATGGAGCGCATCGGAGAAATTGCTGCTTTTGAGATCAGTAAAGGTTTGGAAACAAAAGAAATTGAAATTCAGACGCCTTTAGATACAATTAAGGTTAAAGAAATTGCTGTTCAGCCCGTTATTACAACGATTCTGAGAGCTGGAGTTCCTTTGTTTGAAGGGATTTTAAACTATTTCGACAGAGCAGACTGCGGATTTGTAGCCGCTTACAGAAAACACGATGCGAACGATTATTTTTCAATCAAGCAGGATTATTTAACGTGTCCGAGCATTGAAGGTAGACCTCTAATCGTTGGAGATCCAATGTTGGCAACAGGAGCATCTTTAATAGAAGCGATTAAAGATTTATTAACACACGGAAAACCGACTCAACTTCATATTGTTGCAGCAATTGCTTCAAGACAAGGTGTTGAAACCATCGAAAAAGCTTATCCAGAAGCAAAAATTTGGGTAGGAGCTATTGATGAAAACTTAACATCAAAAGGTTATATCAGTCCGGGATTGGGAGATGCCGGAGATTTAAGCTACGGAGAAAAACTTCAGAGATAATCTAAGAAAGATTCCAGAAATCTTTCATTAGATCAAATAATAATATGGGTCGTACTTTGTCCAGAGGATGTTTTGTATCTGGAAGTACGGCCAATTTTGCGTTTGGGATCTTCTTGTAAACATCAATACTTTCCTCCAGACTTACCATATTGTCTTTATCACCGATCATAATCTGAACGGGAGTTTCAATTTTAGTTAAAACTTTATCTTTCACCGGTGGATTTTTACCTAAAGAAACCATCATTTTGGCAATATCCGGAAGTAATTGTTTCCATTGAGCGCCATGCTGAATTTCCAATTGTTCCGCATATTTTGGTATTTTCTCAAGAATAACATCAGGATTTAATAATTTACTTTCTTTTAAAGATTGTTCTTCTGTCCAATCAAATTTTGTCCCCAAAGTGATAATAGAATTTACTTTTTTGGGATTTTCAGAAGCATAACAAAGCGCAACATAACCTCCCATGCTGTGCCCAAAAATATAAATATCATCCAGATTTTCCTTTTCACAGTATTCAGTTATTTCCTGCACATATTTTTCAATAGTAATTCCATTTTCAGGCAAAGAGGTGTTTCCATGACCTGAAAATAAAGGGGTATGAATATTAAAATACTTTGAAAGTTCTTCTAAATAAGGATTAAACATGCTGCTGTGGCCTAAAGCTCCATGTAATAAAAGTAAATTTTTCATAATTAATAGTTTACCTGAAAGTATAAAAAACATTTGAGATAATAGAAATATTTATTCAATAATCTATTAAAATCGAATAAGTAAAATAACAATAGTTGACTGTGCTTTGAAAAACATTTATAAAGATACTTGTGTTAAAAGTTATTATATAAAGCAACTGCCTGAAAATTAGTACCCAACATATTTCCCCCCTGCGTGCAAGGAGTGTTGTCGAAACATATCCCTTCCAAAGATATAGAATGTGTTCCTGCAGCTAGTTCAATAGAAAAAGAACCGGTGTTGTAAAAATATCCTGTAAGATTTGTTCCTGTTAAAGTTGCATTAGAATAAGTATTACTTGTTCTAGACATTGTATTGCCATCTACAAGTAAATGGGTTCTCAAAATACGGGCTCTACCATCAATAGCTGCAGCTGACAGAGAGATTGGGACAGAAAAATTGATCATTACTAACGCAGTCTTGGTCAATGTTATCGACTGTGTAGAAATTGTAGAGGCAAGGGTGTTATTGTTATTCAGGACAGCGGGCAAGGTTGTAAGGTTAAACAATTGCACATATTGCTGATTTAGGCTGCTTTTAGGAACATAATCTACATTTCCATTGGTATCTGTAGTTAAAACCTGAGTGTAATTTGTATCTGCTGATTTATCGGTAATAACTCGCATTCTTGAAGTTCCGTTTACATCTATAGTTCTTGTTGGTGTAGGTGTATTTATCCCTACTTGAGCATTAATAATTATTCCTAAAAAAATTGAAAGTGGGTAAAGTTTTTTCATTATTTGATTTTAATTTATAGTATTATTTATCTATCGCCATTACCAGTACGCTTACCTTGTTATCTCCTGTTTTAAGGATTTCCCATGCTACTGTGGCAATTGTATTTCCAGTTGTAAAAACATCATCAACTAAAAGCACATGTTTTCCAGAAATATTTTTATTGATTGAGAATATATTTTCAGTACTCAAACGGTGCTTTTTATCTTTCAAAGCCTGCGCTTTTGAATAATGATTTCTCAAAATTACTTCATGATCGAAAGGTATTTTGTAAAACTCAGATAATGTCTCAGCAAACAGATGCAACTGATTATACCCCCGTTCTTTCAATTTCTTTGTATGAAGAGGAATGCTGACTATCAGATCTGGTTTTTCATTTTTGAAATCTACACGTTCTGTGATCCAATTGGCTAAAATTTCACCTGTTTTTTCTCTGTTTTTATATTTTAATTCATGTATAATTTTCCGGCTTAAGCTTTCTTTTTCAAACTGTATCAATGCATATGCGTTTTCTACAGGAAAAAGCGTTTTACATATTTCTTTAAGTATATTTTCCTCAAAATAATCAAAATGGGTAAACTGAATTTTTTCAAAACATACATTACAAGCGATAAGATTATTCTCAATAATTTTATTACAAGCTAAGCAACGATTTGGAAATAACACATCAAGAAATATATCTTTCAATCAATAGTTTTTTTACAAATTAATGAAAATCAATTCATTTGGAAGTGAATTTTAGTGAAAAAATTAATTTAATTTACTTATTTATGATTTATTACGCTTTATTCCTATTGATTCAATAAAAAATAAACTGAAAATCTTTTTATTAAGTAAAATATCAACATTTTTTAATAGTTAATTGTAGATTAATCGATTATGCAAATTTAATTATGTTGAATTTAGTTTTTAACTAAAATTTGAAGGCTGAAAATCAAGAATTATAGTTGAAAATAAACCGTGCAAGTTCTTATTAAATTATTGCATGAGTTCTTTTCTTATTTTTTCGATCGCATTTTTCATCTCAAGATTGAAATATTCTTTCTCTAATCTTACGGGTTGAGCTTGTCTTACTTCACAATCTGCGATACTGCAAGATTCACAAGTTACTCCAACATTAATGGTTTTTAAAGTAGAAGATTTTATGAAATTAATTTTCTTGATTGTCTGAGAGTTCAATAAAATTCCAAGGCAATAACTTCTGTTGCTCCCGTCAGAAAATGGGTTTTTTTGTGATGTAGAAATCACGAGATAGCTCACTCCCTGATCTTTATAATGTGAAATCTGTGCATTAGTCAATGTTTCATTTTCCTTTAGATGAGCTAAGTTTTTAACTGCAATCCATCTTCTGCAATAATGTTCGTTGGTTGCATTGGCATGTGGAGCCTGTTGATGATTAAGGTGTAATTCCTTTAAAATCTGAATTTTATCTGAATTTTTCTTTTTAACTAAACATAAATAAAACAAATCTTTAATTCCCAATTCCGAAGAAAGAACATTCGTTAATCGATAATAAAAAGTTTCGGGCGAATTGGTGAAATTTTCAATAAGATTTTCAAAACTGGTTGGTTCCCAATTGTTTTGCAGGAAAAAATTGGAGGTATTTTCAATGATTTGTTCTTTTGAAATCAATAAAGCTCCGGCAAAATAAGAAGCGTAGAAATTATTCAGAATTTCTTCAAAACTTCCAAAATCTAACCATGAGTAAGTGTTTGGACGATTTTTTAATTCCAAAACATTGAAACCGATTTCTTTTGCTAAAATAAAAGTCTTCTGATCTTTTTCAAGTTTGATATTCAATAACAGTAATTTTTTCTCGGGAATAAAGAGTGAACGAAGATTATCTAAAGCTCCAAATGTTTCAAAATTATCAGATTGAATGGTATAATTAAATTTTTCAATCAAAATATTTTCCAACACTTCAGCTTTTATATTTTTACTGATTTCTAATTGATTTTCTTCTGCAAAATGCACAACTTTTTCCTCTATTTCAGGAAAATAATTGTCATACAATTCCTGAAAAGATCGTAGAACAGCAAAGTAAAAACGTTCTTTTCCTAAATTATAATTCTGCGAAATTTCAATCAATGCATTAATAAAAGCGGTTACTTTTTTAGGTGCATCACTGATAATACTAATTAAATTATTCTTATTAATTCCAAAAAGTTCTAACGGAACTTCTTTAAAAAAATCTGACTGTAGAATTTCATTAAAAGGTGCTAAACTTTTATCCAATTTTGTTGAAACCAAATCATCAAAAGTGCAATTCAAAGATTCTGAAAGTTGAATGATCTTATCATGTTTCGGATATTTTTTCCCGTTTTCAATTTCGTTTAGATAAGATTTTGATAAACCTGTTTTTACGGCAAGATCCTGCAAAGACCAATTTTTCTTTTGTCTTTGCTGTTTCAGTTTTAGCCCGAAAACCGTTTTGATAAAGTCGCTGTCAGAATTCATTATTCAAATATAAATAATAGAAGCGATTATTCGCATAATAATTTTTTAAAATATTTAGCGAACGTTCGCTAAATATTAAATATTTTTATTTATGTTTGTAATGTCGAATCACAAAATCAATAAGTTATGGAAACTAAGACTCAATTAAAAATAAAATATCAAAATCAGTTTGAAGAACTATTTACCTCGGAATTAGTAGATTTCTTGGTCGAACTTCATCAAAATTTTAATCCTAAACGATTACAGCTTTTAGAAGAAAGGAAAAAAACGCAGCAGGAATTTGATAAAGGAATTCTACCGAAATTTTTAAAGGAAACCGAAGAAATCCGAAATGGAAATTGGGTTTGCGCTCAACTTCCGGATGATTTATTAGACCGAAGAGTGGAAATCACCGGGCCTGTTGACCGAAAAATGATTATCAATGCTTTGAATTCGAATGCGTCAACTTTTATGGCAGATTTTGAAGACAGCAATTCCCCAACTTGGAGTAATTGTATGCAGGGACAAATCAATCTTTCTGATGCAATTAACCGAGAAATTGATTTCACCAATGAGCAGGGAAAATCTTATCAGCTTAATAAAAAAATTGCAGTTCTTTTAGTTCGACCAAGAGGTTTGCATTTAAATGAAAAGCATATTGAAATTAATGGAGAAGAAACTTCTGCCTCATTAATTGATTTTGGAATCTACTTTTTCAGAAATATAAAACAATTGTTGGAAAATGGAAGTGGAGCTTACTTTTACCTTCCAAAATTAGAACATTACAAAGAAGCCCGTTGGTGGAATGAAGTTTTTGTTTTTGCTCAAAACTATCTGGAAATTCCGCAAGGAACCATCAAAGCAACGGTTTTGATTGAAACAATTACTGCTTCTTTTCAGATTGATGAAATTTTATTTGAATTAAAAGAACACAGTTCAGGTTTGAATTGCGGACGTTGGGACTACATTTTTTCTTTTATTAAAAAGTTCAGAAATCTACCCGAATTTATTATTCCCGACAGAGATCGGGTGACGATGACTTCACCTTTTATGAGTGCTTATTCGAAAAGGGTGATTGAGATTTGCCACAAAAGAAATGTTCATGCTATCGGTGGAATGGCAGCACAAATTCCGATTAAAGATAATTATGAAGCGAACAGTTTAGCTTTTGAAAAAGTAAGAAATGATAAAAAACGCGAAGTAAAAAACGGTCACGACGGAACTTGGGTAGCGCATCCGGCTTTGGTTTCTGTTGCAAAAAAGATTTTTGATCAATATATGCCATCAGAAAATCAGATTGAGAAAAAGTTTGATTATCAGATCAAAGAAAGTGATTTATTGGAAATTCCAAAAGGTGAAATAACCGAAAAAGGAGTCCGAAAAAATATCAATGTCGGAATTCTCTATATCGAAAGTTGGTTAATGGGAGTCGGAGCTGCAGCAATTTATAATTTGATGGAAGACGCAGCGACGGCAGAGATTTCAAGAACGCAAATCTGGCAATGGCTTAAAAATGAAGCTGTTTTAATAGATGACAGAACATTAACACGAACTATGATCCTTCAGTGGGAACTTGAAGAAATGGAAATTATCGAAAAATATGTCGGTGAAGAACGTTTTAAAAACGGAAAATTCAATCTTGCAAAAGAACTTTTCAATGAATTGATCTTTTCTGAAAACTTTGAAGAATTTTTAACCTTAAAAGCATATCCATTTATTTGATTTCGAGAGTTTTAGTTTTTAAAACTATCAACTATCAACAAGCAACAAAAATCTAAAAAATATTATTATGAAAACAAGACAAGAACAAATTCAGGAAATAGAAAAAGACTGGCTTACAAATCCACGTTGGAACGGAGTGAAAAGACCTTACACCGCTGAAAAAGTTTTGAAATTAAGAGGTTCTTACAAACTAGATTATACGATTGCGACAGAAATGTCAAAGAAATTTTGGGACAAATTAAATAATCAGGATTTCGTTGCCGGACTTGGGGCGTTGACAGGAAATCAAGCCGTGCAGGAAGTTGATGCAGGTTTGGAAGCTATTTATCTTTCTGGCTGGCAGGTTGCGGCAGACGCTAACTTATCGGGTGAAATGTATCCTGATCAATCTTTATATCCAGCGAATTCAGTGCCTTCTGTGGTGAAGAAAATCAATAATGCTTTATTGAGAGCAGATCAAATTCAGTCCGTAAATGGAGGTGGAGATAAAGAATATTTAGTTCCAATTATTGCTGATGCGGAAGCTGGTTTTGGAGGAAATCTCAATGCTTATGAATTAATGAAACAAATGATCGAAGCGGGCGCTGCAGCCGTACATTTTGAAGATCAGTTATCTTCTGCAAAGAAATGTGGTCACTTAGGCGGAAAAGTTTTGGTTCCGACTCAAGAAGCGATTAATAAATTGATTGCGGCTCGTTTGGCAGCTGACGTTTTGGGGGTTCCAAGTTTAATTATTGCCCGAACTGACGCCGATGCAGCAGATTTATTAACTTCAGATATTGACGACAGAGATAAAAAATTCGTAACGGGAGAAAGAACTTCCGAGGGATTTTATGTCGTGAAAAATGGAGTAGAGCAGGGAATCGATCGTGGTTTGTCTTACGCTCCTTACGCAGATTTGATCTGGATGGAAACTTCAAATCCCGATTTGGAACAGGCAAGAAAATTTGCGGAAAGTATTCATGCCAAATTCCCCGGAAAAATGTTGGCTTATAATTGTTCGCCTTCTTTCAATTGGGCAGCAAGGCTTTCTGTGGATGAAATGTTGAATTTCAGAGAAGAATTGGCAAAAATGGGTTATAAATTCCAGTTTATTACACTGGCAGGTTTCCATGCTTTGAATACGGCAATGTTTGAATTGGCTTTAGCATACAAAGAAAAAGGGATGGCCGGATATTCTGAACTTCAGGAACGTGAATTTGCATTGCAGAAAAAAGGTTTCAGAGCGGTAAAACATCAGTCTTTTGTAGGAACAGGATATTTTGATGAAGTACAGAATGTGGTGACAAGCGGTTCCTCTGCAACGGTTGCTATGAAAGATTCTACAGAAACGGCACAGTTTCACTAAAATCATTTTTCCATATTTAAATAAAATTTTTAGATGTGAACCTTCTCAGTTTTGGGAAGGTTTTTAGTTTGGAATTAAAATTAAAAACTTAAAGTTCATATATTTGATTATTAATGAAGAAGTGAAAAATAATGAGTTTAATTTATCAAAAGGAAATAAAAGTAACCAAAGAGCATATTGATCAGAATAATCATGTGAATAATGTTCAGTACGTGCATTGGGTAGAAGAAATTGCCGTTGAACACTGGGATTTTGTAAAACATAAAACGGAATATCCCGAAGATATCTGGATGCTTTTAGATCATCATATTCAATACAAAAAGCAGGTGTATTTGGGAGATACAATTATGGTTAAAACATATCCTAAAGTTCCTGAGGGAGCAAAGCAACCCAGAAAAGTTGAATTTTATTGTAATGATCAGCTTGTTGTAGATTCACTAACCTTATGGATTTTGATTGATGTGGAAACGCAGAAAATCAAACGTTTGGGGAATGATTGGCTGGAGAAGATTTAAGAAATTTATTTTGTCCTTTTATTAATGTTTTTAGGATTTTGCTTGTTGTGTAAAATAGCATGAACAAATATTATTTCATTTTCTACAGTATAGTAAATTCCGTAAGGGAACTTTTTAGTAAAAGTAATTCTAATCTCTTTATATCTTTTCTGATAATGTTCAGGGTATTTTTGAATTTTATTAAGCCCTGTTTCAACTTCATTTAATAATTGTTCCGGAAGATTTTCATTCTGTTCTTTATACCATTCTATAGCTTCGTCTAAATCATTTTCGGCTTCAGGTTTAATTATTAATTTATAATTCATACTTGTTTTTTAATGAATTTTTTACATCATCCCAAGATTTACCGGAGGTTGGATTTTCTTTGTGATTTTCAATCCGTTTATCCAAAATTATTTTATGTTCGGGCGTAAGTTCTTCATCGGTATTTTCTTCCGTTGTAATAATAGCATTAATAATGCGGAGAATCCTTTCATCAGCATGATCTATAAATTCATGGATTCTTTTTTTTAGATCTATAGTATTTTCCATTTTCTTAATTCTAATTCTATGATCAAAGTTAAGTAATATTTTATTTGATTATACAATATAATCCTTTTTGAACGATGCATGACAAAACCAAAACTCAAACCAAATTCCTTATCTTTGCACCATGATACGTATTACAAAGATTTTCACATTCGAAACAGCCCACGTGCTGTATAACTACGATGGAAAATGTAAAAATATGCATGGACATTCTTATAAGCTGTTTGTAACAGTGAAAGGAAAGCCTGTAAATGATTTGGAGAACCCTAAAAATGGGATGGTAGTTGATTTTGGTGATATTAAAAGTATTGTAAAACCTGAAATTGTTGATGTTTGGGATCATGCAGTTTTGATCAACGGATTATCTCCACACAGACAATTAGGAGAGAGTCTTGAAAGTCAGGGACATAAAGTGATTTATTGTAATTTCCAGCCAACGTGTGAAAATATGTTGTACGCGATTGCAGCAAAAATAAAGTCAAAACTTCCGGAAGGAATTTCTCTTGCTTACCTTAAACTTCACGAAACTGAAAACTCTTACGGAGAGTGGCTTGCAGAAGATAATCAATAATATATTCAACAAAAAATTCAATCGGTGTTAAAAACTACCATCAATTTAGAACCTGGTAAAAAGGTGTATTTTGCTTCAGATCAGCATTTTGGAGCTCCTAATCCTAAGGAGAGCAAAGTGCGTGAAGAGAAATTTATCCGTTGGATGGACGAAATAAAAGAAGATGCTCAGGTTTTGTTTTTAATGGGTGACCTTTTTGACTTTTGGCATGAATGGAAACATGTAATTCCAAAAGGATATGTGCGTGTTTTAGGCAAAATTGCAGAATTAAAAGACCGTGGAATTCACATCTATTTTTTTGTGGGTAATCATGATCTTTGGATGAAAGATTATCTTGAAGAAGAAATTGGCTGTACCGTTTTCTATAAAAAGCAATATTTTGAAATGGGCGGTAAACAGTTTTTACTCGCTCACGGGGACGGCTTGGGACCTGGCGATAAAGGATATAAAAGAATGAAAAAAGTCTTTACAAATCCCGTTGCACAATGGTTTTTCAAATGGCTTCATCCTGATATTGCGATGAAAATTGCTTTGTACATGTCACAAAAGAATAAAATGATCTCCGGCGACGAAGACAAAGAATTTTTGGGTGAAGAGAAAGAGTTTTTGATTATTTATTCAAAAGAAAAGCTGAAAACTCAGAAAATAGATTATTTCATTTATGGTCACCGTCATCTTCCGATGGTGTTGGATTTGGAGCAAAAAGCAAAATATATCAATCTTGGAGATTGGATTTCGTATTTTACATACGGTGTTTTCGAAAAAGATTTCGAATTAAGGTCTTTTGCGGAAGGAGAAAAAAAAATTACCCCTAAAAGAGGTAATTAACGGACGAAAATAAATTTTCATCCTGTTTTTAATCCATATTCCGGATAGATACTTGCAAGAATCTGACCAAAAATTAAATTTAAGATTAAAAAAATATTAAAAGAAATATGCTTTACTTAATGTTTGTTTCAAATTGAAACAATAAAAGGAAAGTGAAAAATTTTATAAAAGATTGGAAAACATATTCAGCATACAGTCAGAGCAGGATTTTTTGGATGCAGCATTGAAAACGTTTCGTTATCAATATGAAAATATTGAGATCTACAGAAAGTTTGTTGATTATCTAAAAATAAATCCAGATGAGATAAAAGAACTGACAAAAATTCCGTTTCTGCCAATTGAGATGTTCAAAAATCATCAGATTTTAGACAAAAATATGACAGCTGGCCTCTTTTTTCAAAGTTCGGGAACAACGCAGATGAATTTGTCTAAACATTTTATTGCGGATGAAAATATATATCAGGAAAGTATTTACAAAAGTTTTGAACAGTTCATCGGAAAGCCGGAAGATTTTATCTTTTTGGGCCTGCTTCCAAGCTATTTGGAAAAACAAAACTCTTCTTTAATATATATGGTTGATTATTTAATGAAGAAATCTGCCAAGCCTGAAAACGGATATTTTCTTTACAATCATTCAGATTTATTTGAGCTTCTAAACACTTTAAAAGATAAAAAAGTAATTCTTTTTGGAGTTTCTTTTGCACTTTTAGATTTCTTGGATTTTTATAACTCCAACACTCCAACATTCCAACACTCCAACGCTCTTACTATAATAGAAACCGGTGGAATGAAAGGGCGTAAAGAAGAAATGACAAAAGACGAATTACTGAAAATTTTGCAGGAAGGTTTTAAAACTGATAAAATTTATTCCGAATATTCAATGACGGAACTTCTGTCGCAAGCATATTCTTTAGGCGAAAATGTGTATCAATGTCCAAATTGGATGAGGATTTTGGTAAGAAATGCTGAAGATCCTTTTAATTATGAAAAAGAAGGAAGAACCGGAGCCATCAATATTATAGATTTGGCGAATATTCATTCGTGCGCTTTTATTGCTACTCAGGATTTAGGAAAAACACTTCCTGATTCTACATTTCAGGTGTTGGGGAGAATTGACCATTCTGATATTCGCGGATGCAGTTTGCTGGTGAGTTAGTGGGTTTTAGAGTGGGAGAGTGATAGAGTTTTAGGTTATTAGGGTATTAGTGTTGTAGGAGTTAAATCGATCATTTATCAATTATTATTTATCATTTATTTAAAAATTCATGCTGAAGATAGAAGAACTTGTTCATGCATATATCCATTCTCACTGCGATTTTGAGAAAGAAATTGTGCTGACCAATCATTTTCATTCTGATTGGGAAGCAGATATGTTGATCATTGATTCTGATGGTTTCAGTCATGAAATAGAGATCAAGTTTTCAAAAAGTGATTTTAAAAATGACTTCAAAAAATCGTATTTAAATACAAAAACTGGCGAAAAATTTCTGAAACACGATAAAATTTTCTGTGGAGATTATGTTTGTAATGCTTTCAGTTTTTTGCTTCCGATGGGAATGATTGAACATGCCGTAATTCCTGAGCATTGCGGAATTATTGAATTTTATCACAACGTTGACACTTGGGAAACAGAGTTTTATCTGATCCGGAAACCTAAAAAAGTTCACCAAGATTCTTATTGGAATTTAAATGATAAAAACCTTTTCATCCGAAAAATGGCACTGAATTTACTCCAACGAAAGATGGAAATCAAAGGAAAACATGAAGAGCTCATCTTTAAAAATCCTTTTGAAATAAAGAAATTAAAATAGAAAATCCTAGCCTTGCTGTCAGGATTTTTTTTATGCTTTCTTTTTGTACATTCGCCGTTTATAAATACAGTCTTTGAATATTGGAAAAAAAATACAGGTAATTAAACAAATTAGATTAAATTTTTATTGAATAGGTTTTATAAATGGAAAAGAATATGAAAGAAATTATCTGTCCTTATTCGTGGGATTGTGGGAGAATTTTTGATCCGCAAGACCTTAGTAAATTTGATTATAATTTTATACAATCTGCGGTAGAAAAGAAAATGACTTTTATGATTATTCATTGTCCGAACTGTTCAAGAGAGTTTAAGTTTGATGCGGTGCAATGGAAAGCGGATGAATTTGGATATTCTAATCCAAATAATGTCGTCAAAAAGAATGAAAAAACAACAAAACAATTAGCTGCTATTCTCAACAAAGCTAAAGTTGAAATCCCACTTCCATATTTTAAATATTTGATCAGCAATAAATTTGAACCGCAAATTTCAATTTTTCCTGAGGAAGAAGATTTTACTCTTTTTACTTTGAGTCAGCTTTGTGAAAAAATAAACGTAGATGGTAAATCTTATCTTACTATTAATCAATTAAAAGGATTTACATTCTCATTGTTAGAAATAGTGGGTGAAAGCTCTCAAAAAAGCCAAGAAATAAATTATAAAGAATTGTCGGATTGTTTAGCAATCGGTTCCGAAAATACAAGGATTTTGTTTATAGATAATAGGGATCAGAATTCTTTGTGGGTTTTCCATCCAGACGGTGGAGATATAGAAAAAACGGCTGTTACATTAGAAAATATTATAAGTAGAGAAAAGTAGAACCATAACATTCATAAAAATCAAAATCCAATGAACAAATTATTCTTCATCCTCTTAATTGTATTGTGTAATATATCATACGCACAACAAAAAAAGCAACAGGATTTATGGACAGGAAGTTACATATTGCATCCCAAGAATGGAGATAATACGACAAATGCAGATACTTTAGTAATCGTAAAAACTGCAGATGCCGATCCTAAGGAGATTCCGGCTAAATATGAATCTGATTTAGCCCGTTGGGTGCTTACTTCTAAAAAAGAAGGAGATAAAAACAAGAAAATTGTCAGAAGATTTTTATTTGATTTAGAAGATGATGAAAATGCATACGAAGAATTTGGTTGGAGTGATTTACATAAAAGCGGGAAAATGAATTGCATAGATGGTGGTCATTTTTTCATTTGCCAGACAGAACCAAACACGGTGGTAAGATTTAATAAAGATGAAACTTATCTTTCTAAAACCGGTGTTTTTGGGATTTGGCTGCATTACGGCGTGGTAGAATTACAGAAAATTAAATAATAAATTATTACAAATTAATCATATACAATGAAGAATCTATTTTTAGGTCTTTTGATCCTGTTATCGTGTTTTTACAATGCACAAAATTCAGGGAAAACAGAAATTTATATTCTGGGAACGGTTCATGAGCCATTGTCGCCTATTTTAAATCCTCAGAGTCTTTTTGAGATTTTGGAAAAGATAAAACCTGATGTAATTCTTCAAGAACTTGATACGGAGCAGATGAAAGATTTCAAAAAAGAAAGCATGTCTAAGGGCTCCAATGAAGTAAGTGCAGCGATTTTATATTTAAATAAATACCCGAAAACCTTTAATCTGCCTTTCGAATTTGAAGGAAGAAATCAATACCGAAAAGATCACGGAATGGTTCCTACAGATAATTTGACCATAAAGTTAATGGATAGCCTGTATCAAAAGAAGGCATTAAATCCTACGAATACAATCATTTTTGAGAAATATATGGAAGCAAATAATGCTTTGAAAGATTTTTCTAAAACAGATATTAAAACTTTAAATTCATTAAGTTTTGAAACCGTAAATAGATACCGTCAGTTTGTTCAGCATCACGAAATTCCTAAAATTTCTAATTCTGAAGACATTTTTGCGCGTCAGTTTGTAACGAAACCTAATGGCGAAAAGATTTCATATCGTGATGGATATCAGCTTTGGTGTAATTTCTGGGATATGAGAAACAATACGATGGCGCTGAATATTATCAAGCAAGCCAATCAATATAAAGGAAAGAAAATCGTGATTTTAACGGGAGTACAGCATAAATACTACTTAAAAGAGCTGTTGGATAAATATCAGGACGGAAATTATAAGGTTATTGAATACTTTAAATAAAAATCAATCTCTTTTCAGAAAAGACAATAAAAAAATCCTGCCACTGCGGCAGGATTTTTTTAATTCTTGTATTTTTCGTTTTAATCAGCTAATGGAACTTTACTGTCAGCCTGAAGTAAGAACTTGTAAACCAATCCTCCTGCTATTCCGCCAAGAATTGGAGCTACCCAAAACAGCCAAAGCTGAGACATTGCTGCTCCGCCCACAAAAACAGCTTGTGAAAGCGATCTTGCAGGGTTTACAGAAGTATTGGTGATTGGGATTGAAATTAAATGAATTAATGTCAACGCCAAACCGATTGCAATTCCTGCAAATTTTCCGTTCGCAAATTTATCAGTGGCTCCCATGATAATAATTAGAAAGAATGCAGTTAATAAAAACTCTGTTAGGAAAGCTGCTCCCATTGAGTAGCTTCTACCGTGATAGCCTGCCATTTCGTAAAAGTTGGAAGCAAATGCACCGGGACCTTCTGTTGTGAAGGCGCTCGCTCCATTTAGGATAGTGTAAAGGCATCCTGCTGCAACGACCGCTCCAACGCATTGGGCAACAATGTAAGGGATTAGATCTTTTGCAGGGAATCTTCCACCAACGAAAAGACCAAATGAAACGGCTGGGTTGAAATGTCCTCCGGAAATATGACCAACGGCGTAGGCCATTGTAAGAACGGTAAGACCAAAGGCGAAAGCAACACCTAAGATTCCAATACCACTGTCGGGAATTCCGGCAGCGAAAAGAGCACTTCCGCAACCACCGAAAACAAGCCAAAAGGTGCCGAAAAATTCAGCAAATAGTTTTTTTATCATGTTGTTTATTTTAATGTAAATCAAATTTAATATTAAATTTGTAAACTTAAAAGCAAAATCCTTAAAATATTTCAAATGAATGTGAAACATAATTGTGAGATTAATAATCTGGTTTTAAATTTAATGATGAAACTAATTTAACATTATTGGTATAATCATTGAATTGTATACCATAAATGTTTATTTTTCGTTTATAAATTTAAAAGCCTTTTTAATGAAAAAGTTTTTGTGTGTGGTTTATGTGTGTGGTATTTCTAGCTTTTATTATTCTCAAACCGCAAAAAAGACAATTCCTTGCTATGATTTGACCGAAGTTTTAAAAGTGGAAGCAACTCCTCTTTACAAGCCTCATTTGGATGCTTCAAAAAGTTTTGGAGTGAAATTGCTCCGAGATTCCAAAACAGTTCAGAAATATATAGGCAACGGAAAATTTCATAAAATAAAAAAAACAGGAAAAGGATATCGTGTTCAAAAACTAGATTACAGCAGAGCTTATATGGTTTCTAAAGCCAAGGCGACGCTTGAAAAAATGGGAGCAAGATTCAGTAAAGAAACAAAAGGGCATACTTTTACGGTTTCATCCATGACCAGAACTTTGGAAGATCAATGTAGATTAAGAAGAGTTAATGCCAACGCTTCTGTAGGGATTAGTTCTCACAATTACGGAAATTCTTTCGATATCTCTTACATCCGTTTCAATGATGTTTTAAAGTACAATCCCAAAATGGAAATCGCTTTGGAAAAGGTGCTGAAATATTATGTAAATGCAGGCCGAATTTATTATATCAAAGAAAAGCAACAAAGCTGCTATCACATTACTGTAAGAAATTATTAAAGCAAAATATCAAAATTTATTTTTTATGCTTAGGAATTGTTAATAAATCTTCAATTATTAGTGAGATATTTGTGCAGGTAGTTTAATTTATATAATTTTATGCGACTAATTATACCATGCAAATTATGACAACTTTTAACAACGAACAGTACGAAATGGCATTAGCAGACTGGGCAAACTGCTGTGCAAACTATCAAGTTATTCAACAATTAATCCCAACTAATTTTGTTTTTGAGCTTACTCCAGATCAAATTGATTGGCTTAAAAATACAAACGACAACAAAAATTTCTGTACAGAAATAGGTGTCTATAGTGATAAACTTGTGTTAATACTTTGTCCTCTTGACAATAAAGGTCTGAAAATCCCTGTAACAGAACATCCGTATACTTTTCTGGCAGAATTGAAGAGCGACTTAACGCTTATGGAAAAACAGGAATTTATTGTGGTTAAAAATGCGGTGTTATCTCAGGAACTTTGCAACATAGATCATAATTCTAATATGTATCTTCCGGTATCAAATGTGCCGATCATGGATCAGGATAAAGCATTAGCTGCAATAGAATCTTGGAGAACTGAAGGAATGACTTGGTTCTATATGGAATGCAGCGAATTCAAAGGGTCAAGAATTTTCAAAAAATTCTTAGTTCCCGCAGAAGATCTTACGCCGATGAAAGATAATTTGTCAGGAATTGTATGCTCATTTGGATTGAAATTTTCTGATATTTACCAGAGAACGCTTGTAACGTTGATCTTTATTTCTCAATATCAGGAGAATTTAGAGAGCAACGGAGTTAGCTCTCAAACAATTTCGAATACCTATGACTGGTCACAACCGTGCCCGCCAATTTGTAATATTTAAAAAAAATCAAGTAAAAAATAAATTAAATGGAGGATGCTTTTAAAGTAATACTTTATTTTAATAACAGTTTTCTTTTTATTAGTGCGCTTATTGGACTTATAAAATTTAAGCGTTTAAAAAACACGGAAAAATGGTATGTTTATTATATCATTTTTCTTTTTTTAATAGAAGCTGCGATTAAAATTTCGATCTATGTTTTTGAATTAAAAAATATAGATTTCCTGTATCCTCTTTACGTATCCGGAGAGCTGTTTCTGCTGGGAAGTTTGTTTATAAGGAAGTCCAACTTATCCAAGTATTGGTACATTCCGATCGTTATTTTGATTGGCTGCTTTTTCTTTGTAAACATTCCGGAAATAAATGAGCTAAAGAAAGTTGTTTCAAATATTGTAGTGATCTGTTTTGCAGGGTATTCACTCTTAACAGAGATCAGGAAAAGCGAAACCAATAATGACAGATTTATATTGGTGGATGCTTTTATCTTCCTTTATTACGCTGTTTCGGTGTTTATATTCTTCATGCTGCGTCAGTTGAAATCGTTTTCTAATGACGAAGTTTATATGATCTGGGGTATGAATAATATTCTGTGCTGTTTCCTTTATATATCAATCATTTATACCTTTTTAAAATTAAAGAAATAACCTTAAATATTAGCTTTTTTATCACTTTGATTGTCGTTTTGCTGATCATTGTGGTTTTCGTTTTACTGGCGTATAAATTTTTCATTGATAGAATTATTAAAGAAAAAAATGCACAGCATGAGGCGGAAGTTCTTCATCAGAAAAGACTGGTTTTAGAAAATATCAAAGCACAGGAAGAAGAGAGAAAAAGAATTGCGGTAATGATTCATGATGACATCGGAAACCGTTTGAATATTCTTTCTTTATGGCTGAATAATCTCGACACAAAAGGTGATGAATTAATTAAAAAGAATATTTCCGGCCAGATGTCTTCCTTGATAGATTCTGCCAGAAGCATTTCTCATTCATTATATCCCGTAAATCTTGAATCGGTGGGACTTGTTTTATATATTGAAGAATTAATAAACAATCTGGCTAATCGAGTTAATATCTCGTTAAATGTAAGCTCCAAATTTGAAAAGAAAAACATTTTCATTGAAGTGCAGGTGTACAGGATCATTCAGGAGTTTACAACCAATGTTCTGAAGCATTCTGAAGCTACGAGAATCTGGATTTATATTAAAGATAATCAGAAAAATCTGAGTGTAGTAATTTCTGATAACGGACAGAGTTTTGAGTACGATGCCGTAAAAAAAGGAATGGGAATTAAAAATATTGAGTCCAGAATAAAATCCATGAATGCTCTCCATAAATGGAAGAATGTTTTAAATAAAGGAAGCCGTTTAATTATTAAAATTCCATGTAACGATGAATCCGCAAATCAAAATAGCGCTAATTGATGACGAACAACTGATCCTCGAAGGGGTGAAAATGCTGTTGTCAACAGAAAAAAATATTTCAGTATCCTTAACGTGTAACAACGGGCCTCTTTTTATCGAAAGTTTAGAAACTTTACCGAAAGAAGAATTCCCCGATATTGCATTGGTAGACGTACAAATGCAGCCAATGAACGGATTCGAATTGGTGGAAATTTTAAAAGAAAAACATCCTGATCTCAAAATAATTATTCTTTCTTCACATTACAAAAGCTCGATTTTGGGATATATGGTCAAGCTTGGAGTTTCCGCTTTCCTTCCTAAAAATTCTGACAGAAAAACCTTTATAGATGCCATAACAATGGTGTACAAAAACGGAGTTTTCTTCACTTCTGAAGATCATCAGATGTTGTTCTCTTACATGAACAGTTCCAGCAAGAAAAAATCATTGTTCGAAATGGATGATGAACTTTCCGAGCGCGAAAAAGATGTTGTTAAATTGATCTGTCAGGAACACACCAACAACGAAATTGCCGAAAAACTATTCATCAGTCCACGAACGGTTGAAAGCCACAGACAAAGGGTTTTAGAAAAAATTGGAGCCAAAAATACGGTCGGCATCGTTATTTATGCCATCATCAACAATATTTATTCACTAGAAAGAATTTGATTCCGTAGAAATACGGAATTTTTTATTTGGTGTTTTCTACTGTAGCATTTTATTTCATTTCGATGTTATTTTGAAAGTGTTATTCAGAGAAGTTTTTAAGGTGTTTGAAAAGCTTTTTTTAGCCTTAAATTTTTCCTGAATAATTCAATTAAAAAACAATAAAGATGGAAAATGATATAATTTCTATTGGAATTTTTTTCGATGGGACAGGAAACAACGGGCTCAATGCAACTTCCACTCAAAAGCCAAAAAATAAGAACAAAAGCTATTATAATAATATAACCAACGTTTATAAATTATATCAACTTTTCAATGGAAATAAGAAAATTTACGTTGAAGGAGTTGGAACGGTAACTGGCGCGGAGGATAGCGATTTTGCGATGGTAACCTGCAGGAATCCTTATCGATTCACGGGATATTCTTCAGATGATAAATTGGCGAAAGCGAATGCATTTGTTGATGAGGTAACATTGGATAAAACCAAAGAATATCATTTCTATGTTTACGGATTCAGTAGAGGATCTATGTTGGCAAGAAACTTTTGCTATGAATTATTAAAGCAAAATCCCAAAATATCAGGAAATTTTAAAGTTAAATTTTTAGGAGTTTTTGATACGGTAGAATCTACTCCTTTTAATGATTATAACGTAAGTCTTCTTCCAGGTGTTGAAAGAGCTTTACAGTTATGCGCGGTCAACGAATGCCGATATTTTTTTCCATTGACGGGCTTTTTTGAAGATTCAAAAAATATGGAAGATTCAAAATCCGAAACAGGAAATTCAGTTTGGAAAGAGGTTTTTGTTCCCGGCGCTCATGCAGACGTAGGTGGAGGATATTTAGAAGGTCCACAATCGGTCTATGTTTCACATGATTTTGTGATTAAAGATGAGGTTGACGCTTATGTTTCGAATGTAAAAAATACAGCAATGGATGCTGAAGGCAATAAAATTTGGGAATCACTTTTATATAATTATCAGATAGATTCCGGAGACTTTTTTTCTCAGGCTTATGTAAAAAGAGATTTGGTTTACAATGATCTTCCGAAAGTTTACGGAAAATTAATGTTGACAGAAACCAATGCTTTTCAACCTGTTTTTAATACAGATTTTGATGAGTCAAATTTTGAGATTGATCCTAAAATTCACCAGTTTTTACTGTCATTTTCTGATGAATTGGAGAAATATGTTAAAGATCTTTCTCTTAACCTAAAACCGGTTTATAATTATGAACGATTTGTGAATTATACTCATTTTTCTTCTAATTTCGGTTTGTATGAAAAGGCTTTATTACTGAGAACGGAAGACGAAATTTTTGTTGAAATGCTCAATGATAGTCTTAACGTTCCCGGCAGTGCCACGATAAAACATGCTAATGCAGGAGAATCAAAACTTCAGAAAGAAATTCATTTTTTAGAACACGATGTTCTTACGGATTACGCCTACGAAGGCAATATTCCGAATAATGATAACTGGAGCCGATCTATTTTAATTAAATAAGATTTTATAATAAATGTTAGTACTTTTTCAGTTTTAAATTTAGGTGTGAGCTGTCTGTGGTGGGCAGCTCTTTTTTTCAAAAAAGAATCATTTTTTAAATGATAAATAATAAAGTTCATATAAGTTTTTAGATTAATGCAAGGCTGTTCAATTTGAATGGCTTTTTTTATTTCTGGGCTATTCATTTCTTTTTCCGTATTTTTGCACCCGAAAAATATTCAGTATTAATTCTTAATTACATCATTACATGCTTTCGGTTCAAGGTCTAGGATTACATCATTCGGGAAACTATTTGTTTCAAAACGTTAATTTCACCATTAAAAAGGATGATAAAGTTGGTTTGGTTGGTAAAAACGGAGCAGGGAAATCTACTTTGTTAAAAATGCTTTCCAAAGAAATTACTTTTTTTGAAGGAGTTGTAGTTCCGGAAGGAAATATCACCATTGGTTTTTTGAAACAAGATCTTGATTTTGTGAAAGGAAGAACGGTTTGGGATGAAACTATGCAGGCTTTTGAGCAAATCAATGCGTGGAAGAATGAGTTGGAAGAAGTCAACCATCAGTTGGCTACCAGAACAGACTACGAAAGTGATGCTTACACAGACATCATCAATAAAATGACTGAGCTTAATGATCTTTTAATGCATCATGACGCTTATAATTTGGAAGGTGATATTGAGAAAGTATTGTTTGGTTTAGGATTTAAAGCGGATGATTTTCAAAAAATAACGGATGAATTTTCCGGAGGTTGGAGAATGAGAATTGAACTGGCAAAATTGCTTCTTCAAAAGAATGATCTGATGCTTCTGGATGAGCCTACCAACCACTTGGATATGGAATCTATCATCTGGTTGGAAAACTTTTTGAAAGATTATCCTGGTGCGATTGTATTGGTGAGTCACGATAAACAGTTTATGACGGCGGTTTGTAACAGAACTTTTGATGTGAATAACAGAAAAGTAGATGATTATAAAACCAACTATACCAAATATCTGGTGATGCGTGAGGAGCGTCGTGAAAAATTAATTCAGGCTAAGAAAAATCAGGATTCTGAAATCAAGCAGATGGAAGATAATATTAATAAGTTCCGCGCAAGTGCTACCAAAGCATCTTTTGCGCAGTCACTTATTAAGAGATTAGATAAAATTGAGCGTATTGAAGTTGATAATGAAGATGTTTCTAAATTCAATATTCGTTTTGTACAGTCTGTTGTTCCTGGGAAAGTAATTTTCGAAGCTGAACATTTAGGAAAAGCATACGGAAAGAAACAAATTTTTGATGAAGTAGATTTCATTGTTCAGAGAGGAGACAGAATTGCTCTTTTAGGACAAAACGGACAGGGTAAGACGACATTAGCTAAAATTCTAGCCGGAGAAATCAAAGATTATTCAGGTTCTTGGAATCTTGGACACAATGTGAATATCGGATATTTTGCCCAAAATCAGGAGGAAGTTTTAACACCAAATAAAACCGTTTTAGAAGAAGCAGAAGATTCTGCAACCGAAGAAACAAGACCAAGAGTAAGAGATTTATTAGGATCTTTCTTATTTCAAGGGGAAGCGGTAAACAAGAAAACAAAAGTACTTTCCGGAGGAGAAAGAAACCGTCTGGCACTTTGTAAACTATTGCTTCGTCCGTTCAACACGTTGATTATGGATGAGCCTACCAATCACTTGGATATTCAATCTAAAGAGATTATTAAATTGGCTTTACAGAGATTTGAAGGTACATTGATCGTAATTTCTCACGATAGAGAATTCTTGGATGGATTGTGTGATAAGATCTACGAATTCCGTGATGGAAGAATGAAAGAATTCCTTGGAAGTGTGAGCGAATATCTTTCATACAGACAAAAAGAAACATTGAGAGAGATCTCTGCTGAAAAAGCTAAACTTCATACTGAAGAAGTTAAAGTTGAGGTAAAAGAAGTTCCAAAACCAAAAGTGGAAGAAAAATCTCAGATTGTAAGCAAAGAACAAAAAAATATTCAGAATAAATTAAAGAAAGTAGAAGAGAAAATTTCTGAACTTGAAACCAAAGTAGAAGAAATGGAAGCTACCTTCACCAAGGAAAACCCTTCTGAGGAAACTTTAGAAAAATATAATAAAACTAAGGAAGAATTGGATGCCGCTCTACAGGAATGGGAGTATTTGGGTTCTCAATTGGATTAAATTTTAGTTATATTTTGTTGGTCTTCGCAAAGGCGCAAGGATGTTTACATTAATTATGCTTTAAGGCGCAAGGATTTTATCTTTGATAAAATTTAAGATGTAATACTATGTTGTCGAAAATCTTTGATTTTCTTGCGCCTTAAAAACGTGATATTTATGAAACTTTGCGCCTTTGCGAAGACCAACAAAATATAAAGAAAAATTAATTTGACCAGTATTAGCAATGTCATTCTGAGCGAAGTCGAAGGATCAAAAACAATAACTTTATCATTGCCTTTTGTAACAAAACCGCAATCATAACGACATATTCTAGACAGCTTCACAAAGCATATTAATAAAACTTTAATCTAAGTTTTAAATTATTATTCATATTTTTGAAAGATGATTTTTAAAGAAAGCAGAAATCTGAAGAGTTTTATCTCCAAGCTATTGTTTGGGATCTACTTCATTGCGCTGTTTTCTCAGAATTTTCACAATCACAGTTCCGAAGAAGTTTTTAAAAATTTTAGTTTTAAAAAAACGGAACATAAGATTTCAAATAATGCAGTGAAAGAAAAAGCCGGCGACTGTTTGGCTTGTCATTTCCTAGCTACCGGACATACTTTGGTTCCTGACGAGTTTAACTTTACTTTCGAGCATTATACGCACGAAGTAGAATTGATTCTTGCTGTTCAGGAAAAAATCTGGTCTCAGACTAAATTCACTTTTCAACTTCGGGGTCCGCCCACAATTTCATAGTTTTTTTAGATTCTTTTTTGGCTTTAATGGGTTAAAGTTTAGATTTAAAATTGATACTATTTTTCCTTTTGAATTTATCTTAATCAGCCACGAAGTGGCGAAATAATAATAGCATCGGGTGAAACCCGATGAAAGAAAGATTAATGATAATACAGCCCTGAAGGGGCGGAATGATTAGTATAGAATTTTTTAATGATCATCATTATTAGTTTTACTTTAACGAAGATTAATCAGCCATAAATTTCACATTTTTTACGAAAATGTACCTTCATTAAGGTACGAAATCTATCTATTTACAATGAAATTGATATATAGTTTAATGTTGATCCTTTGTGGATTTGCATTTTCAAACGCACAAAAAACCTATACTGTAGAGGGTGTTGTTCAGGATTTTCACGATAAAACCTTGCTGGAAAATGCGGTGGTGAAAATCGGGGATTTTACAGCCAAAACAGATAAAAAAGGAAAATTTTCTTTTGAAAAAATTCCTGCAGGAAAATATATACTCATTGCTAAACATCCTGATTGTAATGATTATACTGAAAATATAGCAGTTGCTCAGGATATGCATGTAGCAATTACTCTGGAACATCATGTTCAGGATATTGAAACCGTGACCATACACGGAAACCACAAAAAAAATGGTTCTCTAATTATAAAAACTCTTGATAAAACCGATATAGAAAGAAATTCTACAGAAAATCTGGGGAATTTATTATCTAAAATCTCGGGAGTTACAGCATTAAAAACCGGAAATAATATCTCAAAACCTATTATTCACGGACTTTATGGAAGCAGAATCGCTATTTTAAATAATGGAGTAAAACTGGCCGAACAGGAATGGGGAGTAGAACATGCACCAAATGTTGATATTAATAATTTTCAACATATTGATGTCATCAAAGGCGCTTCTGCATTGAAATATGGAAGTGATGCGATCGGTGGAGTCGTGGTAATGGAACCTGAAATTTTTCCTAAAAAAGATACAATCAAAGGTTCTGTCGGTCTTACCGGAATTTCCAATGGACGAGGTTTAGGATTGGATATAGATGTTGCCAAGGTTTGGAAAAACGGATGGGCTGTAAAGTCAGGCGGAAGCATCAAAAAATTGGGTGACCAAAGCGCTCCCGACTATAATCTGAAAAATACAGGAATGGATTTCTCTTCCTTTAATTTTACGGTTCAGAATAACTCTTATGAAAAAGGAATTTCATTTGATTATTATTTAACGAACCAAAACATTGGGATTCTGAGAGATTCACACGTGGCTACTTCGGGCGATTATGACAGAGCGATGAATGCCAATCCGCCTATTTATTCAGGAAAATTCAGTTATGATATTGATAATCCGAGACAGGTTGTCGAGCATCATATTGCAAAAGTTTCGGCTTTTAAAAGATTTGAAAATATTGGAAAACTTTCAGCGACCTACAGTTATCAGTACAATCACAGACAGGAATATGACATCAGAAGAGGAGAATTAAACGACACGCCTTCTCTGGATCTTGAATTGATGACGCATCAGTTTAACCTTAATGATTTATTAGAAAGGGAAAAATGGTCTCTGGAAACGGGTATTGATGCCAGTTTTCAAAACAATTATTCAGATCCTGCGACGAAAGCAAGACGTTTGATTCCTAATTATGATAAATATGCTGCAGGATTTTATTCTGTTTTTAAATATAAAATTTCTTCTGATTTTAATTTTGAAGCAGGAGCAAGATATGATTTCACGCGTTATGATGTTACCAAATGGTACGATAAAAGCGATTGGGAGAAGTTATATGCAGACAGTTTTCCTCAATTTTATGTGAAGACGGATCAGAACAGAATTTTGACGCGCCCTCAGCTTAATTATAATAATGTTTCTTTCAATGCAGGTTTGGAATATCGTCCAAGTTCTAATTTTGATTTGAAATTTAATTATGCAAAAGTGGGCAGATCTCCAAATGTTGCAGAATTATTCTCTGACGGATTACACCATTCAGCGGGAATCATTGAAACCGGAGATATGGCCTTGAAAAACGAACAGGGACATCAGTTTAATTTAACGGTAGATTCAAAATTCAATGTTTTGAGAGGTCTTACTATTTCTGTGAACCCTTATTTTTTCATCACTAAAAATTTCATTAATGAAGTTCCGGTTGGTATTAAAGGAACGATCAGAGGAGTATTTCCGGAGTGGCAATATCAACAGATCGATGCCAAAATGTATGGTGTAGATCTGGATGTTAATTGGAGACTTACGGATGATCTTACCTATGTTGGAAAAGGAAGTTATGTTCATGGACAGGACGAAACCAACAACGAACCGTTGATTTTAATGATGCCGCCGAATTTTTCGAATGCCATACAGTTCAAAAAAGAAAAATGGAATAATTTCTATTTTACGGTTGAAAATCAAACCTCTTTAAAACAGACAAGATTCCCGATTAGAAATGCTCCATTGGAAATTTATGTGGACGGACAATTGGTGGATAAGGAGATCGATTTCAGTACGCCGCCAAACGGATATTCACTTTGGAACATCCAAACGGGGATCAATATCAACAAAAATCTTTCTGCGGGGCTTATCGTGAACAATCTCTTCAACACTTCGTACAGAGATTATCTGAATCGTTTAAGATTCTTCGCGGATGAGGCAGGAAGAAACTTTATTTTAAATTTTAGATACAGATTCTAAAGTTTTCAAAAAATTATTTAATCAAAAATTTTACAATTTTAAAATTCTTAAAAATGAACAAACTATTCAATACTAAAAATATCATCAAATTATTAGCAATTTTATTCATTACGATCACTGTCGTTTCTTGTCAGAGAGACGGTTCGGCAGAGGAAGACGATTTACCTCAGGAAGAGCTTACCAATATTGTTTTGTTGGTTACTGAAGAGGGAACAACAAGTACATTGACGTATGATTATAGTATCGGAGCGGGAGGAATTCCTACAATTCCTTTGAAGGATGGGAAATCTTATACTGTTGTAGCAAAATTCAGAAACGGGAATGAAGATGCAACTCAGGAAATTATTGATGCTAAAAATGAGCATTTCCTGATATTTGATTTCCCTAAATCTAATATCACTGTTACCAGATTAGACGGGAATGATCTTAGAAATGACGGAAAAAGAGTAGGTCTGAGAACAAAATGGGACGTAGTGAAAGCTGTAGATTCTCCATCACCATTGTTGAAATTAACCCTTATCCATGCTCCTGAAAGTGTAAATGATACCAAATCCGGAACTGCTTGGGGAAGTGTAGTAGGTGGAGAAACAGATGCTGAGGCTACCTATAACCTTACCAACTAAATAATAATTTTCAAAATAAAACCACTGAAATTTTCAGTGGTTTGTTATTTATATATATTTGATGGCGAAGAATTTGTGTTTAATAGGATATTTTGATAAAAAATTCATATTTTTGCAACCTAAAATTTTAATCAATAATGAAGGTTACCGCACAAAACCATGATGATGTAAGTTCATTGCTTACAGTGACATTGGAAAAATCTGACTACAAAGAAAAAGTAGAGAAGCAGTTGATTAATTATGCTAAAAATGCGCAAGTTCCTGGATTCAGAAAGGGGAAAGTGCCTTTGAGTATGGTTAAAAAACAATATGAAGCAGGTATTGCATTCGAAGAAATCAACAAACAAGTTTCTGACGCTTTAAACGGCTATGTTAATGATAACAAATTAAGATTAGTTGGACAGCCTGTACCTCAGCCAGTAAACCAATTAGATTACAATGCTGATAAAATAGAAGTTGCTTTTGAAGTAGGGTACGAGCCTGAATTCTCAATAGATCTAGCTAAATATGAAGCACCTCACTACAAAGTAGAAGCTTCTGAAAAAGAAATCAACAAGAGCATTGAAAACATGCAGAAGCGTTTCGCTGAGCAGGTTCCTCAAGATAAAATCACTAAAGATTCTTACATCGCTTTAGAAATTTCTCAAGTTGTGGAAGAAGGTGCTGAAGGTGAGCACCACCACCAACCAAAGAATGTTACCATTACAGCTGAAAACAAAGAAGCTTTCAAATTGGTAAAAGCTTTGAAAATGGACGGATCTGTAAAGGTTTCTAAAGAAACTCTTGCTGGTGACGAAGAATTAGCTAAAGAATTAGGATTCAGCAAAGAAGAAGCTGAGCACTTACACCACAACGAAATTGAGGTTAAAGTAAAAGATTTCTATTCTTTAAACTTGGCTGAGCTTAACCAAGAGCTTTTCGATAAAGTTTACGGAGCTGATACGATCAAGTCTGAAGATGAGCTTAAAGCTAAAGTGAAGTCTGAATTAGACGAATATTTCCAACAAAATGCTGATGTACACTTTGTAAACAAAGTATTAGAGCAAATTACAGAGAAAGAAGAAGTAAAACTTCCTGAAACTTTCTTGGTAAAATGGTTGGTATTCTCTAACCAGAACATCCAGTCTGAAGAGCAGGCTAAAGAGATTCTTGAATCTGAGAAAAAACAATTAAGCTACCAGATCATCGAGGGTAAATTGATGTCTGATAACGAAATTCAGTTGGATTATGCTGATGTTTTAGCACAAGCTGAGCAATTAGTAAGAAACCAATTGGCTATCTACGGAATTCACCACCTAGGAGACGAGGAGATCCAAAAATATGCTGTTGAAATGTTGAAAGACCAAGAGCAGGTAAGACAAATCTCTTCTGAAGTTGCAATGACTAAATTGAAAGATGTAATTCTTGAAAAAGCATCTAAAAAAGAAACTGCAATCTCTCACGACGAGTTTTTAGAAGAACTTAAAAAATAATTTATTTTCTATAAATATTTTAAACCCACCAAGTTATTTTGGTGGGTTTTTGTTTGTGATGGTGTGGTATAATATTTGTAAGATCGTGTTCTTAATTAACACATGATGAAAATACTTATTCCTATTTTTTGTGCTGTACTTTTTTCGAGTTCAGTAGCTACACAGAACAGAACAATTCCCGTAAAGATTGAAGCTAAACAATCAAAGTTAACACCAAGAGATGTAATAGATAATTATCTAAAAGCACTCGGAGGAAGAGACAAACTTGAGGCTGTAAAATCTACTCTTACAGAAGCCGTAGTTCTTATTCAGGATAAAAATAATAAGATGGCAATTACTGCGAGTACTAAAAGAATGGGCAACAAATTCAAATTTGAACAATATGTATCGGGAAAGCCATTCACTCAGGTTTTTGATGGTGAAAGAGGGTATGCTGGTAAGGGAAATAGAAAAATAGATTTTCCTGCTGATAAAATTGCCGAGATGAAAAAAGGAAAAACTATTGAGGCATTGCAATTCGATCCTTCTAGTTTCAAAGCTATTGTTGTAGAAAAAGTCGATGGTAAAGATTATAATGTATTAACTTCAGATAAAGGAAGTTTCTATTTTGATGCTTCAACAGGCTTGTTATATAAATCAATTTTAAAAGAAGGAAATGCTGTTATTAAAAAATATATGACTGTTGATGGTATAAAGTTTCCATCTGAAATTGAAGTCGAAGGAGACGGACAAAAAGTAGTTTCCACAACAATTAATTTAGTTCTGAATCGTGCTTTTACTGACGCAGATTTTAAGTAATAAAAAATACATATTCAATAAATAAAAAACCACCAAATTATTTTGGTGGTTTTTTGTTTATCTTAATACTATTTGTTTACTTAAAACTATATGCTACAGAAGCCATAAAACCTCTATTAAAGATTTTTATTTTATTATGTTTGGAATCTTCATTGGTATAGCTATTGGCGTATTGAAATAGATCTAGGAATCCGTGGGTATATTTTAATTCGACTGCTAAGTTTTGTTTGATCTGATATTGCGCACCAATATTCACCCCAAAATCAAATTTTTGAAGATAATGACTTTCTTTTTCGTCGTTGGAAGGATCTCCATAAATACTTTTGTCTCTAAAAGTATTTCCGTTTTCATCTTTTCGTTTAATATTGGCGGCTATCAACGCACTTACATAAGGTCCGGCATATACCTGAATATTTTTTGATAATTGATACGTAAGGTTGGCAGGAACCACATCGATATAATACATCGTAAGTGTAGATTTATAAATTCCGTTAATAGAATCGCTAACATGAACGCCAGCTTTTCTTTGACTAAAGATTAATTCATGTCGAAGTCCTAATTTTTCATTAATTCGGGTGTCTACAAAACCTCCGATATGAAAGCCTGGTTGATAAGATGTTTTCTGATCGGCAAAAATGTAATCTCTTTCTTTTCCGTATAGATTGTACATATTGATGCCTGCTTTTATTCCCCATGAAACTGTATTGTTATCAGTAGAGGAAAGATCATTTTTGTTATTTTCTTCTAGCTGAGCATACGAAACCGAATAGATGAAAAATAATAGGAGTATGATGAATGCTTTTTTCATATAATTTGAATTTTAAAGTTTTGATTATGTACCATATATCTAAGATTTATTAAAAATTAATATCCCAGATTCCGGCTGTTCTTTCTAATTCTACTAAGGCTGCGGCAAACTCGTAATTCACTTCGTGGTAGTTTTGCTGGACTTCATTATAAGTCTTTTGGGCAGTTAATAATTCCAAAATGGAAGATTCGCCTCTTTTGTAGCTATAAATTTTGCCGTCCAGAATTGTTTTTGCTTCTTTTAATAATCCTGTATTAAACTGTTTAACCTGTTTTTGAGCAGCGATATAAGTAAAATAAGCTTGCGTTACTTCACTTTGAATTTCCAACTCGGTTTGTTTGTATTGTTGTTCTGATTGTTGCAACGTATATTTTGCAGCCAATAATTCTCCAGGTCTGTTATTAGAGAACTTCAACGGAATACTTACACCGACATTAATACCTGTTGTAGATGGAGTAGGCGCAATGGCATTACGAACATATGATGCATAACTTGCCCCTAATGATAATCCAAGATCTATGGCTCTGTTGGCCTTGGCTAATTTTAATACGCTGCTGGCAATACTTTTATTTTGTAAAGCTACTTTAAGGTCTGACCTGTTATTTTGAGCGGTAAGAATAAGTTCCTGCAGAGAAAAGTCACGATCGAAATCTGAAAAATCACCTTTGGGATCAATGAAAGCATCATTTTGAGATCTTCCTAGCAGTAAAGAGAGATTTGACAAAGATGCTTTCCATTTTGCTTCTGCTGCAAATACATCATTAAGCATTGTTCCGGCTTCTAATTTACTTTGGCGGGCATCAACTTCTGAAATAGCACCCAACTTAAAACGGATGTTATCCGATTCAGCCAATTGTTTCATCTGTTGATAAGAGGAAGATTGAACCTCCAACAGCAAACGGTTTTGGATTCCTGATAAAAAAGCGAGCGTAGCATCAGCACGCAGATTTCGGAAATAATCATCCAATAGTAAGTGAGCCAATTCTTTTTGATTTTTGGCAACATCTATTCGGGCTTTTCTTTTTCCGCCAAGTTCGAGCGTCCAAGTTAGTTCAGAGTTAAATCCATAGCCCATATTCATTCTTCTCTGTCCGTTATCTGCCCATCCGAAACCCAATTCAGGATTAGGAAATATACCGGCCGTCTGTATTTCTGCATCAGCGATATTCAAATTAAATTTCTCTGCTGAATACGCCAGATTATTTTTACCCACAAGACTCAAATAAGTGGGATAGTCTAAAGGTTGCTTGGCAAAAGCAGTATCAATAATTTGAGCATGTAAACTAGATATTGAACCTAAGATTATGATACCGAAAAATGATTTTATATATTTTTTCATTTTTTAATCTTTTTGTGTATTAAAATTTTGGCCCCACTTTCTTTCTATCAAATAATACAAAGCTGGTAAGGCAAAGAGTGTAATAATGGTAGAAAATAATAATCCGTAAACAATTACGGTAGCGAGAGGTCGCTGTACATCAGAACCAATTCCTGTCGCTAATGATGCAGGAAATAATCCCAATATAGCAACGGTAGCTGTCATCAAAACTGGACGAAAACGGTCTTTTGCGCCTTTTATGACAGCTTGTAATAAATCTATTCCTTCTTTTCTTAAATGATTAATGTGCGAGATCATCAAAACACCATTTTGAATAGCCACTCCAAAGAGGGCGATAAATCCTACGGCCGACGATACATTTAAGGTCATCCCTCGAATATTTAAGGCAAGCATTCCACCAAATAAAGCCAACGGAACAATACTGATTAACAGCCCGGCCTGACGAAATTCTCCAAACGCCGCGTACAATAAGATGAACATAATGGTTAATGCTAAAGGCACAATAAACGCCAATCTCGTATACGCTCTGTTTTGGTTTTCAAACTGGCCACCCCAGCTGATTGTATATTTGGAATGATCATACTTCACATTTTTTTCAATACTGCTTTGTGCTTCTTGAAGCAATGAATTAAGATCACGGTTTCTTACATTTAATTTTACGGTTAAATGTCTTTTATTCATTTCTCGGGTGATGGTACTTTCTCCGGTACTCAGTTTTATATCTGCTACCTGCGAGAGTGGAATTTTAGCTCCGGTTTCTGAGGTTAGCATCAGATTGGCAATTTTATCAGGCGTATTACGGCTGTCATCATTATATCGGCAGATGATGTCATAAACTTTATTTCCAATAAAAATTTGAGAAACGGCTTTCCCTCCGATGGCAACTTCTATTAATTCGGCAACCTTTGAAACATTCAATCCATATTGTGCAATTTTCTCTCTGTTGGCATGAATCTGAAGTTGAGGAAGCGGAGGTTCTTGATCAATGGCTAAATCAACTGCGCCTGGAACTTTTTTTAATGTTTTCATCACATCATCTGAAATTCTGCGGGTTTCTTTAAAATCAGCGCCATAGATTTTCACTACAAGTTCACTGTGGGCTCCTGAAATTTTATCCATTACGCCATCAATCATCGGTTGAGAAAAACCTACAGAATAGCCGGGTAGCTTCTTATATTCTTGAGAAAGTTCTTCAATAAGATCATTTTTAGTTTTCCCTGCTGGCCAGTCTTTATAAGGCTTTATTCCTACAGAAACTTCGAAATGTGATGCCGTCCACGGGTCGGTTCCATCATCATTACGGCCTGCTTGTACCATGATATAGGTAACTTCTTTGTGTTTCATTGTTCTTGCCCGAAGCGTATCACTCAATTCCTTAGATTTTTCAACCGAAATTCCGGAAGGCAATTGTACCTGCAGCCAAATGGAACCTTCATCTAAAGGAGGCAAGAAATCTTTGCCCACAAAATAGCTTAATGCTGCCGTTAACGATAAGATAATCCCTAATGGAATAAATACTTTTTTGGGCTGACTCATTATTTTCTGAATCCTGCTGTAGTAGATATTCGTTAATTTTTCGAGCCATTTGTTATGGTATATTTTCTGTGGCTTGCGGTAGATCATATAAGCCAATCCCGGAATTAACAATAAAGCAACTCCCAATGCGCCCAATAAAGCATAGCCTACCGTAAAAGCCATCGGTGTAAATAGTTTTTTCTCTACTCTTTCAAAAGCAAACAATGGAAGATAGGCGGTGATGATAATAATGGTGGCGAAGAAAATAGGTTTTGCTACCTCTGCAGCGATGTTGGCAATGCTTTTTTCCTTTAATTCTTCCTCTGGTTTTTTTTCTTTTTTCTTTAAAATAGCTTCCATCATAACGATCGCTCCATCTACAATAATCCCAAAATCGATGGCTCCTAATGAAAGTAAATTGGCTGGAATATTGGTGAAATGCATTAAAATAAAGGCAATTAATAAAGATAGCGGGATGGTAATAGCGACTAATAAAGCACCTCTCCAGCTTCCTAAAAAGATAATTAAGATCACAATAACCAATGCCACGCCTTCTAATAAGGTATGAGAAACGGTGTCAAGAGTCGTTTTTACAAGATCAGTTCTGTCTAGGAATGCATGTATTTTTACCCCTTCCGGAAGCTCGCCATTATTCAAATCTTTTATCGCTTGATGAACACCTTCCAATACAACAGAAGGGTTTTGTCCTTTAAGAAGCAAAACAATTCCTTCAATACTTTCAGAATAATTTCTTTTTCTGTCGCTATAGCCTAATGCGCCTTTTCTTTCGAGGTTACCATATTTTAATTTCCCAATGTCATTCAGGAAAATAGGAACGCCCTGTTCAGTTTTTACGACAATTTTCCCAAGATCTTCAAGGTTTTTTACAAGCCCGATTCCTCGGATCACATATCCCAGATCTCCTCTGGGAAGTACACTGCCTCCTGCATTGACATTATTTTCTTCAATGGTAGCAATCACTTTATCTAATGAAAGGTTATATTGCTCTAATTTTCTGGGATCAACTTCAATCTGAAATTGAGTTGTTATCCCACCGAAATTAGTGACATCCGCAACTCCCGACACTTGTTTGATGCGCGGAATGATTGTGAAGTTTTGAAGATCTGTTAATTGACGCAGATCATGATGGTCACTTTCTATAATATACCGGTAGACTTCTCCTACAGGCGAGGTGAGAGGATCAAGACCTGGCACGGCGCCATAAGGTAGTTCTACATCCCCAAGTCTCTCCGTAATACGTGCTCTGGCAAAATAATCATCTATACCATCATCGAAAACAATGGTAATCATTGATAATCCAAAGGTACTTTTGCTACGCATCACATGCATTCCCGGTAGCCCGTTTAAGGCACGTTCTACAGGAATGGTGATCTGTTGTTCTACTTCTTCTGCGGCTAATCCGGGAACCTGCGTTACGACCTGAGAGGTAACATCTGCAATATCCGGATAGGCCTCAACCGATAATTGTTTCCAAGAGTAATATCCAAAAAATCCTAACAGGAGAAAAAGGGTCGCCATAACCATGCGTTTTTTTATCGAAGTATTGATAAGTTTATTCATGTGATTTTTTTTAAACAGTTATTTAGCTTCCAATAAATAGATTCCACCGTTTGATACAATGGTTTCTCCTGCTTTTAGCCCTGATTTTACTACGATTTTTCCGTAAGAAGTTCCCTGAGTTACAATCTTTCTTTTTTGATATTTGTTTTTTCCTACTTCCACAAAGACAAACTCATCATCATTTTCCTGAAGGACTGCTTTTGAAGGAAGCAATATGGCGGATGAGGGAGCGTCGGTAAGATGTACGGTAGCATACATTCCCGGTTTTAGATCCCTGTTTTTGTTGTCACATTCTATTAATACTTCAATGCTTCGGGTTTCTTCGTTAACGATATCATTGATGTGATATACTTTACCGATGATTTTTTTGTCCGGGAAAGCATCTACATTCACCTCCACATTATCCAGTTTGTGGATAAATCGAATATCTTTTTCTTTTACCTGAGCCACTACCCAAACTTTCGAAAGCTCGGCTACGATCGCTACAGGTTCTGCATCTTCTTTTGAATAATTACCGATGACCATTTTGTTGATTACAACTTCTCCTGCGATAGGAGAGGTGATCACTAAAGGTTTTCCTAAACTTGCTTTTTCAGGATTTACATTGAAAATTTTTAAAGCGGCAGCGGCATTCAGCATTGCCGATCTTTTGATCTCATATTCGGTATTGGCTTCTTCTAATATACTTTTTACTCCCACGCCATGTTGGAAAAGATCTTGTTGGCGTCTTTTGGTTAATTCTGCTTGTTTTAATTCTTGCTTACTGTCGAAATATTCTTTTTGAGCAGTGGAATAATCAGGCGAACTGAATTCAAATATGGGAGAACCCGGTTGCACGGATTGTCCTAATCGAACAAAAGATTTTAAAATTCGTCCGGTAAAAGGAACTCTTATTTCCGCCAGATTGTTCGGGATAGATTTTACTGTTCCTGCGGTCGTTAATTTTAAATTAAAAGATTGTTCTGATGTTTTTAAAAGGCTCAAGCGGCTTTTAATACTTGATTTTTCAACAAGAGTAATGATCCCATTGCTCACCGTGTAATTCTTAGTGTTTTCCTGATCATCCTTGTCTTTACTTTCATTTTTACAAGAGTATAAGGCAAAAGGAATCACTGCAAATACGACAACAGTTTTAATGTTGCTGATGATTTTGACTAGGGTATTATTCATCATATTTTTAAATTTTATTTGATATAAATTAATTTTCCCAAAATGGGAGTTGATTAGAAAAAATGAAATGTTATTTTATGTTTATAGCCAGCTGTTGAACCTTTTGATAAACCAGTTTTTAACCAATTGGGTCAGTAAACAATACGATAAAAGTATTCCTACTAACCATGGGAAATAGCTTAAAGGCAGCGGCTGTAATTTGAGTCCGGCAGCAAAAGGTGAAAACGGAATTAAAATTCCAATGGCCATAATTAAAGAGGTCAGTGCAACCACCGGTGCAGAGGCCCAACTTTGAATAAATGGGATCTTGCGGGTTCTTATCATATGAATAATCAGTATCTGAGAAAGCAATCCTTCCACAAACCATCCACTTTGAAATAAAGTCTGATGTTCAGGGCTGTTCGCTTTAAAGAAATAATACATCACTGCATACGTGATAAAATCAAATATGGAACTTATCGGACCAATAAAAAGCATAAATCTTCTAACGTCTACTGCATCCCATTTTTTAGGTTTGGTTAAAAATTCTTCATCCATTTTATCCCAGGGAATGGAGATCTGAGAAACATCATACAATAAATTTTGTATCAAAAGATGCACAGGCAACATCGGAAGGAAAGGCAAAAAAGCACTGGCCCCCAACATACTGAACATATTTCCGAAGTTGCTGCTGGCGGTCATTTTGATGTATTTAATAATGTTTCCAAAGGTTCTTCTCCCGTAAATAACTCCTTTTCGAAGCACCATTAAATCTTTTTCCAACAGAATAATATCCGCGCTTTCTTTGGCAATATCTACGGCGGTATCTACACTGATTCCAACATCAGCTTGTTTCAAAGCGGCGGCATCATTAATTCCGTCTCCCATGAAACCTACCGTATGTCCCTTGTCTCGTAAGGCCTGTACAACCCTTACTTTTTGTAACGGATTTAGTTTTGCAAATACAGAGACTTGGTCTATTTGTTCTGTCAATGTTTCTTCCGACATTTCATCAAGCTCATGACCCTTGATAATATGATGAACCGGAATACCAACATCTTTACATATTTTTTGCGTAACGATCTCATTATCTCCTGTTAATACTTTCACCGTAACACCTAATTTCTGTAACGCTTCGATAGAAGGCTGTGCAGAAGGTTTAGCCGGATCCAGAAAGCCAATAAATCCGGTTAAGGTCATATTTTTTTCATCTTCAATAGAGTAAGTTAATGGATGAAAAGGATCAAACTCTCGGATGGCTACCAATAATACACGTAGTCCTTCTTCATTCATTTTTTTTGACGTGTTGAGAACGGTATTACGCATGGTATCGTCCATTTTAACGGCTACATCATTTTCAATATGAATGCTGCGGTCTTCTCCGGGATCAAAGGCATGACTGCATAATTCCAGCATTTCTTCTACGGCACCTTTACATATTAACAAATGTTTACCGTTGTGCATTTTAAGAATAACAGACATTCTTCTTCGTTGAAAGTCAAAAGGAATTTCATCAGCTTTAATGTATTGTTCGTCCGCTTTCAGATAGTCATGAAGTTCGATATGTTCCAGAATAGCTTTGTCCATTAAACTTTTTAATCCTGTTTGATGAAAACTGTTCAGATACGCCCATTTCAATACTTCATCATCTTCAACTCCAAGTACATTTAGGTGTTTTTCAAGAACAATTTTGTCGAGTGTTAAGGTTCCTGTTTTATCGGTGCAAAGAATATCCATTGCTCCTATATTTTGGATGGCATCCAATCTTTTTACAATAACTTTATGTTTACTCATGTTTACTGCTCCCTTGGCAAGATTGGCAGTAACAATCATGGGTAACATTTCAGGGGTTAATCCTATGGCTACGGCAACTGAGAATAATAAAGCTTCTAACCAATCGCCTTTTACAAATCCATTAATCAGGAAAATAACAGGAACCATGACAAGCATAAAACGAATCAGAAGAAAACTCAGTTTATTAATGCCTTTATCAAAAGCTGTTTCCGGTCTTTCAGTGGTAATTGATTTGCTGATGCTTCCAAAATAAGTGTATTTTCCTGTGGCTACAATTAAAGCGGTTGCAGAGCCACTTACCACGTTGGTTCCCATAAAGCAAAGATTATTAAGCTCAATGATCTGTTTTTTGTCTGCATCCCGAATCGGCAGGTGATTTTTTTCTACGGGAAGGGCTTCACCCGTCAACATACTTTCGCTAATGAAAAGGTCTTTGCTTTGCATAATGCGACAGTCAGCAGGAATCATATCTCCGGCAGAAAGGTGTATCACATCACCGGGTACCAATTCACTGATCGGGATTTCTTTTTTTTCTAAGAATTTACGTTTTACCGTAGCAGTAGTTTTCACCATGCTTTTTAGTTTGTCGGCAGCGCTGTTGCTTCGGAATTCCTGGATGAATCGCAACAGGGTGCTTATAAAGATCATTACCGAAATAACGATCACCGTTTTAAAATCGCGTTCTTCTTTTGCGGGTAGCCAGATATCAATGATAAATGAAACAATGGCAATGATAATTAATATATAGATAAATGGATTTAAAAATGATTTTAATAACTGCCGATACCATGCAGGTGCTTTTTGATGTTGTATTTCGTTGGTTCCAAAGGTTTGGATACGGTCATAAGCTGTTACCTCACTGATTCCCTCTTCGCTTGTTTCAAGCATCGCATAGATGAAATTCTCATTTTGTTTGGATGCATTTTGCAGCTTAGTGATGGTTCCTATATTCATTCCGTTGGATGTGATCGCAGAATGAAAAGGATTGGTTGCTTTAAAGTTTAGTTTCATAATAATAGAGTGTATTATTAAGTAAGAATTAGTATTGATTGTAGAAAATGAAAGGACAGAATAAAAGGGAAATCAATAGACAATAATTGAATAAGAGCGTCTACAAATCAGATTGTGTGCCTATGATTTCCCAACTGACTTTCGCTACTTTATCTTCTATTGTGAGCCTGCTGGCGGCTTTTTCTATTAAACTGTCTTGGGCAGTTAAGGTTGTGATAATGGTTGTAATGATGACACTTGACAAATCATCAGTGTCGTCGCTAGATAATGATTTCATCAGGAGTTTTTCATCATTTCCCAACATCTGTATGAGTAATACGCGGATATGATTTTCTACTTCAGGTTTACATTTAATAGTGAATAAATAATCGGTCTGTACAGAACTTGAGGTATGAAAACTCAATTTATTTAATAAAATACCTAAAGGTCTTAAGATGATATGAGAAAGCATAATAGCAGCTGTAACAATCGCGGCCTGACTGTATAATCCCATTCCGCATAATGTTCCTACTGCGGCAGAACACCAGATAGTGGCCGCAGTGTTGAGTCCATAAACGTTCAGTCCGTCTTTCATGATGACCCCGGCACCAAGAAAACCAATTCCACTTACAATGTATGAGGCTATTCTTCCTGTGGCATCACCTCCAATTTCTAGGGCTAGCAATAGGAAAGCGGTAGACCCAAGAGATACCAATGTGTTGGTTCTTAGTCCTGCACTTTTTTGTCGCCATTGTCTCTCGATGCCAATAATGGCACCGAGGAGCAGACTGCTAAAAAGTCTTGTAGTGAATTCTAATAGTTCCATTTGCTACCGTTTTTAATGATGGTGCAAAGGTCTGTATCCCTTTCTTGAAAGGCAGTTAGAGAATCTACAGAAAAAAATTAGAATTTTATTAGAGAATTAAATTAGAGATGAGGTAATTCAATGATGAAAGTAGTCCCTTGATTGAGTGAAGATTGTACACTAATATTTCCTTCATGAAGGTTGATAATCTTTTGGGTAAGAGATAGCCCAATCCCGTTTCCATCTGCAAAAGTTTTATTTTCTCCGCGGTAGAAAGGGGTAAATATGTTTTCTAGATCGTTTTCGGCGATACCGATTCCTTTATCAGAAAACTTGAGGATTATTTTTTCAGCATCAAATAAAATAGAAACAATGCTTTGTTTGTCATTGGAAAATTTACAACCGTTTTCGAAAATATTAATAAAAGCTACATTTAGAAGATATTCATTTCCGTTCACTGAAATCTGATGATCATCTTCAAAATCATTTTCAAAGTGAATATCAATTTTATAGTCGGAGTTCGCTTGAAGAGTTTGCTTTCGGGCATCCAATAGGACTTCATCAATTCGAATGGGCTTAAAACCTATCTCTGAACGATCATAATTGGCTTTTGCTAAATCTAATAAACTGTTGGACAGACGAACTAGTTTTTTAGCATCAGCCATAACATTATGAATAACTGTTTTATATTCCTGAATATCACGTTCTTTATTAGTGGATAATTCCAATTCTGCGATCATGGCAGAAAGTGGCGTTCTGAGCTCATGAGAAATATTAGAAACAAAATGTTTTTGAGAATCAAAAGAGTTTTCTAACCGATCCAGCATTTCATTAAATGTGTTGGCAAGTTGAGAAAGCTCATCTTTAGTATTGTAACTTACTAGGCGGAGATCCAAATTAGTTGCAGAAATAGTGGTTACCTTTTCCATCATTTTTTTGATAGGCATTAATATTTTACTGGAAAATACAGTACCGGCAATATAAATAATGAATAAAGATGTGAAAAATACGATGATGATTGTTCTTAATAAATCGTTTAGTTTATTATATCCATACAAATCATACGCCGCTGAGGTAATCAGATATTCTTTGTTTTTGTAGTGATAGACAATTCCTACAACCTGCCACTGACCTTGGTAAAAATTAATTTCTTTTTTGGACTGAATATTTTGTAACATTTCCGGAGTTTCTTTCACAATATCAATATCTACAGCGTCGTGATAGACGAGGTTAAAATCTGTATCATAGATGGCAACTTCTACTTCATTCAGAATATTCCGATTGTTATGATAAATTTCCTGTAGCGTTTTTTTATCTACGTGAGCGTTGAGAAATATATTAGCTTTGGTGTAAGCTTCCTTTGTGAGAAGATTATAGAACTCATTTTCTCTGCTTTCTTTGGCAGAAGTATATATAACTAAAGCAAACACCAATAGGATAGTGACTGTAATGGCTGTAAATAATATGGTGATGCGGGTTTTGATTTGCATTTATGCTATTTTTAAGATAAATCCCATCCCTGATTTGGTATGAATAAGCTTTTGATCAAAATCTCTATCGATTTTCTTTCTTAAATAATTGATATAAACATCAATGAAATTGGTGCCTGTATCAAAATGAGTATCCCAAACTTTTTCTGCAATTTCTACTCGTGATAATACTCTTTCCGGATTTTGAATCATGTATTCGAGGAGTTTAAATTCTTTTGGCGTGAGATTGATTTCCTGAGTTCCTCTTTTTACAATTTTAGTATTTAGGTTCATTTCAAGATCGGCAAAACGGAGAATAAAACCTGTGCTGTTCACTGTTTTATTATTTCGTTTAAGCAAAGCTCGGATGCGAACCAATAATTCGCGCATCTCAAAAGGTTTTACCAGATAATCGTCAGCTCCGGCATCAAAACCTTCTACTTTATCGTCTGTAGTCCCTAATGCAGTGAGCATGATAATGGGAAGCTCCGGTTTTGTCTGGCGGATCTGTTTGCAAAGATCAAGGCCATCCATTTTGGGAAGAATAATATCTGTAATAATGAGGTCATAGTCGTTTTGTAGAGCTAATTTTTTCCCTGAAAGGCCATCATAGGCCAAGGTTGGATTAAAACCATGCTCCTGTAATCCTCTGTTGATCAAATCTGCAACGCGTAAGTCATCTTCTATTAACAGTATATTCATGCAAACAAATGTAAGATTTTATTATTTTGCTTCAAGAAAGTACATATGATTTATAAAAATAAACTTTACGTGAAAAATTATTTTTAAAACTTTTCATTAACAAACAAACTTATTCTATATCATTCAATATTCCTATATTTACGCTTTATAAACTAACTTATATATGAAAAAGATCATCATCCCGTTTTTTTGTGCCGTGCTTTTTTCCACCTCAGTAGCTGCGCAAAAAACAACTGTTGCTCCCGCTAAAACGGAAGCTGTAAAATCAAAATTAACATCTAAAGAAGTTATCGATAATTATCTGAAAGCTTTGGGTGGAAAAGATAAATTAGAAGCCGTAAAAACTACGATTACAGACAATACTCTTTCTGTACAGGGAATGGAAATTGCCATGACCACAAAAAAGATGGGGAATAAGTTCAGATCTGAACAATCCGTAATGGGACAAAAAATGATTCAGCTTTTTGACGGTGAGAAAGGATATTTCGACCAAATGGGGCAGAAAAATGACATTCCTGCAGATAAAGTTGCTGAACTTAAAAAAAGCAAAACAATTGATGCATTAGGATATGATCCGGCTAAATTTCCAACAGTTACGGTAGAAAAAATAGATGGTAAAGATTATAATGTTTTGGCCTCAGATAAAGGAAAGTATTATTTCGATGCTTCTACTTCTTTATTGCATAAATCTACTTCTGATGAAGGTTCGGCTACAATTAAGAGCTATATGACGGTAGATGGTATTCAGTTCCCGTCAGAGATCGAAGCAGAAGGCAAAGGTCAGAAAATCACGATTAAAACAACTAAAGTTGTGATCAATTCTGGTGTTACAGATGCAGATTTTAAATAGAAATATTTAATTTTTAAAGATAAAAAAACCGCAAATCATTGATTCGCGGTTTTTATTTTTTAGTTTCCGTATTCTTTTTTCCATTCGTCTGCGGCTTCGCTCAGAACATCGTAGAATTCTTCTCCATATTTTCTGATTAAAGGAGTTTTCAGAAATTTATAAACAGGAACCTGAAGTTCTTTTCCTAGTGTACAGGCATCGCTGCAAACGTTCCATTCATGATAATTCAACGCAGTAAACGCAGAATATTCTGTAACACGAATAGGGTAGAGGTGACATGAAATTGGTTTCTGCCAATCTACTGCGCCGTCTTCATAAGCTTTTTCTATTCCACACTTTGTAATTCCTCTTATGTCATAGGTAACATAGGCGCACTCACGGTCTTCAACCATTGGCGTTACGTACATTCCGTCTGCAGGATCGGTCGTCCATGTTCCCTGCTCTTCAAGAGCCTGAATTCCTTCCGGAGTAAGGTAGGGCTTTATTTTATCAAAAATTGAATCTAATATTTCCAGCTCATCTTTATCTAGCGGAGCTCCTACATCTCCTTCCACACAACATGCACCCTTGCATTTGCTAAGGTTGCAAACAAATTCTTCGGAAAATATATCCTCGGAAATCAATTTTTCGTCTATCTGAATCATAATCTTTTTTAAAATAAATCAAAATAAGTACCTGCTTTAAAGGTAACTAAACTAATAAGGATAAGCCAAACGCTAACTTCCTGCATCCAATATTTAGGTAAAAACTTTAGCATTCTGCTCAAAATAATACTTGCAGGAAATGCCAAGAGTAATAAATATTCATAACTTTTATTCATATAAAGAATAATAGTAACCAGCTGAGCTAATGAAAACACAAGCAAAAAAGTGTATTTATACCTGCTTATCGGGCTCTTTTTATTATAATTTTGAAAATGGTCGTACACTGCATAGATCAGCATTAAAGCGATCGGAATTAAAGGAAAAAGTTCTGTGTAATCTGTTATAATTTTCATCTTTCCAAATGGGAAATAATCAATATTCCAAGAAGTAAATCCAACGAAAAACATAATACAAAAATAACTGAACGCTATTAGCATAACTCCCAAAATGAACCTGAAAACATTTAATAAAACTTTAGGAGACGTAGCAATAACGTGAATGATCACAAAAACCGCCATTGGCCATGTTGTTGGCAGAAAGATAAAGTTTAATGCAACAATGGAACCTACCAACACATAAGATTTTTTTCTCGTGTCCTCATCAGTACTTGTTAAAAGCAAAAGAAGGAACGAATTGGTAAGAAGCGCAACGGCAATTCCAATGTCTAAATTACCGGGATAAAGTCCAAAAATAAAAAATGTATATAAGAATAAAGGCAAATGTGTCTGATAATTAAGCGCAATGCTATGAAAACAGAAATATGCCAAAGCAATTCCCAAAAAAGTTATTCCGGCGATAATTGCTTCATTTGTATTGAAATTCAGGATGTTAAATACGATTACTATTAAAAGAAGAAAACCAATATAAACAGGAATTGAAAAAATATTGCTTTCTTTTGAAAGTAATTTAAACATTTTTTATAAATTTGTACAAAGTTAATTTAAAAAAGGAAAATAATGACGTCTTTCTTTCTATTCTTAAGCAAAGTTTTCAAATGGTCTTTCGGCTTTTTTGAGACTTTCGGAAATGTTTTAAACTGGATCTTATTTGCTGTTTGCTGCGTACTGTTCACGTATTGGTGCTATGTATTAGTGGCGACACTAGGTGGTGACAAAGATAAAGACTACTATTCTCCAACTGAGGGTAAAAACCCTTATTATGATCCTACGATCTACAAAAAAGAAGGTTAATTAATTGGTTATATAGTAAAAAACCGATCAAAACATATGTGTTTGGTCGGTTTTTTTATGGGTAACGATTAAAATTTAATGGGTTTCGTGGATCGGAAGCACCAAAACAGGAATGTGAGAATCTTTCGTCAGACCTTTGGTTAAACTTCCTACAAAGACATCATAAATTCCGCTTCTTCCGTGAGAGCCCATTACGATGTAGTTTGCATCTTTTGCTTTGCAATGTTCCAGAATAATATCTTTGGCGATTCCTTGTTTCAAAAGGTGTTCGCATTCTACATTTTGAGCAATAATTCTTTGCTCGATCTTATTCAGCTGAACCAACTCTTCTCTTATTTCATTAGCTTCCACTTCAGGAAAATACTGGAATCCCATATCTCCGATGGCAAAACCAATATCTGAAGGTGCAACATGAATTAGAAAAATTTTACCGTTGAGTTCTTTTGCGAATTTTACAGCTCCGTCTACAAGCTGATCTGTTTTATCCCCAAAATCTACGGGCAGTACAATATTTATCATAACCTTTAATTTTGTTATTTAAAGATAGGAAAATTATGCCAAACGTTATGTTAAATTCCTTATAATATTCGGATGTCTAGAATTTTTTCATCTTCAAGATAAGCTTCCAGAATATCATTTTCATCAACTTTTCCAACGCCTTTTGGAGTACCTGTGAAAATTAAGTCACCAACTCTTAAAGTGAAATATTGAGAAGCAAATGCAATAATATCATCAAATGAAAAGATCATATCTTTTGTATTCCCATCCTGTACTTTTTCTTTATTTTTAAATAATGAAAATTGAACACCTTCAAGATTATAATTCTCTTTTTTAAAGAAATTTCCAACCACTGCAGAGCCGTCAAAACCTTTGGCAAGCTCCCACGGAAGACCTTTAGACTTTAATTCGCTTTGAAGATCTCTTGCCGTAAAATCAATTCCCAACCCGATTTCCTCATAATGTTTATGAGCCGTTTCTTTCTGAATGTATTTTCCACCTTTTGAAATTTTCAAGACAACTTCCAATTCATAATGAACATCATTTGAAAATTCAGGAATATAGAAATCATTTCCTTTCAAAACAGCCGTATCAGGCTTCATAAAAATAACCGGTTTTTCAGGAATTTCGTTTCCTAATTCTTTCGCGTGTTCACCGTAATTTCTTCCTATGCAGATAATTTTCATACTATTTTATTTATGTCATTGCGAGAAGCGAATGCAAGTTTATGCTGAGCTTGTCGAAGTAAAGCCATCTCACAATTATTTTTACTTATTTTTTGAAGCTGTTTCCCGCTATCCACTCATACTCCTCGTTCCAACGCTTTACCTTTGCTTACTGCGGGGTAACCGTTTCTATCGGGGCTAGATAAACCTAACAGGTTTCCAAAACCTGTTAGGTTTGATTTAACCGCCTTTTTATATAATTTTACATAAAGTTTATCATGCTGAGCTTATGCCAAGCATCTTTAAACTCAATATTATTTTCTAATGCGTAAACTCGTTCTCACAATAATAGCAAATGAACTTGTGACTCGTTAAAAGCGAAACTCCAAAAAAGCTCGTTGCGCTATCATCTCTGTAAATATGATTGGAGCCACATTTCGGGCACACAAAATCAAACTTAGGATCTGCAATCGTATGTTCTACTTCCAGCGAAACCTTTTCATTTTCTTTATAATCGTTCAAAATTTGATTGGCTTTTTCCAAATCTTCTTCAAAAACCTGCAACTGAATTCCTCCAACAGCCTGCGAAAGCAACCAATCGGATTGAATAAGCTGTTCATTCGCAATGAAACTGTTGATGTCGTTTTCGGCCAAGATTTGCTTGTCTCTATTGGCTTCAAGAGCAGTTTCGTAAAATTTAAACTTAACTAATTCTGACATATTTTAGAATTTACCTGACAATTGTATTTTAGTGAAAACCTTCTTTGTGTAAAGAGGGAAATCAGCGTTTTGAAGCCATCCAAAATATCCAAGATCCTTTTGGAAAACCGCTTTTACACCCTGACCTTTATATTTTCCAAAATTAAAAACCGGTTCCATTTTATCATTTAAACCAATGAAACCTGCAAGATCTGCATTCTTATTGTGGAATGTAAATTCACTCAAAGGAGCAATTTCATTCGGAATATCGTCATATTTTCCAATCTGAGCGTCCAAAACTTCGAAAGTTGCCATCACGTCAGCCTCAGCCGAGTGCGCATTTTCAAGAGTTTTTCCACAGTAGAATTGATAAGCTGCGCCTAGATTTCTAGGTTCTTTTTTATGGAAAATAGTTTGTGCATCAACAAGTTTGAATTTACTTAAATCAAAATCAAGTTCTGCTCTTAAAAGTTCTTCTGCTAACAAAGGAACATCAAATCTGTTAGAATTAAATCCACCCAAATCCGCTCCTGAGATCATTTCCATTACTTTTGATGCAATCTCTTTGAAAGTTGGAGCATCTTTTACATCTTCATCATAAATTCCATGAATTTGGCTGGATTCTACGGGAATCGGCATTTCAGGATTTACTTTCCACGTTTTGCTTTCTCTTGAAGCATCAGGATTTACTTTTAAGATACAGATTTCAACGATTCTATCTTTAGCAATGTTCGTTCCTGTTGTTTCAAGGTCAAAAATACAAAGAGGTTTATGCAGTTTTAAATTCATTTTTTTAATTTGATAAAAGGTTAATTTGAAATTTATCTCAAAAATGTAGCTTCTAATTTAGCTAAGTTCTTTTTGAAATACTAATGATACTAAGATATAATAAATTACAAGCATCGGAATTCCGACGATCTGAAATATCGCTAAAATGGCAATTCCGCCAACAATTAATACGATTTTAGCATAATTGTCCTGAATTTTTTTTGATTTGAATTTCATCGCCATCATTTTTATCGGACTGATCAACAGCCATGAAGTAAGGATGGTTAAGAGAATCAATAATAATTCATTTTCAAAAAGAAAACTGAAATAATTGGTTTCTTTAAATGCATAATACAGGCCAAAAAGCAAAACAGTATTGGTTGGCGTATTTAATCCTTTAAAATAATAGCGTTGTTCTTCATCAAGATTGAAAATTGCCAGTCTTAAACAAGAGAAAACGGTAACAAGCAATCCAAAATATTTGATCTCAAAAGGAAGATGAAGTCCTAATAATTCGGTTCCGAAAGGTTCTAATGCTTTATACATCGTCAACCCGGGAATCACTCCAAAGCTCACCATATCGGCAAGAGAATCCAGTTGAAGACCCAAATTGGAGTTTGATTTTAAAGCTCTGGAAACAAATCCGTCAAAAAAATCAAATATTGAAGAAAGAATTAAACAGATTGCAGTCGTCTGATAATCACCTAAAATAAGATGAATGGCACCCACGCAACCTGCAAATAGATTAGCCAGCGTTAATGCATTGGCAAGATTATTTTTAATGAAATTCATAATCGCAAAATTACTGTTTTTGAAAATTCTAACTCAAAATTTTATGCACTAAAAAATACATTAATATGATTTTGATGTAAATTTGCCAAATGAAATTTTTTAAAGAATTTAGAAAACAGGAAGTTCTGGTACTTTTATACCGGATTTTTTTAGCATACTTTTTTTATCAGATTGCAAGATTTTTATTTTGGTACTTTAATAAAGAACTGATAAAAGTTGATTCTGTGTCGGATTATTTCGGTCTGGCATTTCATGGGATTGCGTTTGATACAACGGCGATTTTATATGTGAATGCGCTGTTTATTCTGCTGAGTTTGGTTCCGATTATCATTAATACCAAGAAGGTTTATCAAAAAGTACTTTTTTGGCTGTATTTTATTACAAACGGAATTGCTTATGTGATGAATTTTGGTGATTTTGTTTACTTTAAATTCGCGCAGACAAGATTAACTTCGGCGGCATTTCAGGTGGCGCAGCACGAATCTAATATTTTTAAAGTTTTTACGGCTTCCATCATTCAAAATCCTTTTATCTTAATTTGGTTTGTTATTTTGATGTGGCTTTGGATTTTCCTTTACAAAAAAGTGAAAATTGAAGAACGTAAACCTATAAAATTGGTTCCTTACTTTATTTTATCCGTTGTTACACTTTGTTTAACGGCTGTTTTGTGCGTTGGCGGAATCCGTGGAGATTTCAAACATAGTACAAGACCGATCAATTTGGTGGATGCGAATCGTTTTGTGAAAATTCCGTCACAGGGAAATCTTGTTTTGAACAGTACTTTTTCTTTTTTCAGAACATTAAATACGAATAGTTTTAAGGAAGTTCATTTTGTGGATGAAAAATTTATTAATGAAAATATTCAGCCTTATAAAATTTACGATAGGAAAGTTGCCAACAAACCGAACATCGTCATTTTTATTGTTGAATCATTAAGTAGAGAATATATAGGCGCTTTTAATCAAAACACGAAGATAAAAGACTACGTTTCTTACACACCATTTCTTGATAGTCTGGCAGGCCAAAGTTTAATTTTTCCTAATACTTTTGCCAACGGAAGACAGTCTATTCACGGAATGAGCAGTGTTTTGGCCGGAATTCCGAGTTTGACGGATGCTTTTACGAGTTCGCCATATTCAAATCAGAAAATACAGTCGATTGTTTCGATTTGTAATGATCTGGGTTACGATACTTCTTTCTATCACGGGGCTCCGAATGGTTCAATGGGCTTTTTAGGCTTTGGAAATATTTTGGGTTTTAAACATTATTTCGGAAAAACAGAATACAATCATGATGAAGATTTCGACGGAATGTGGGCAATCTGGGATGAACCATTTTTACAGTATTTCGCTAAAAATGTAGGGAAAACACAACCTTTTATGGCGACAGTTTTCACAGCTTCTTCTCACCATCCATTCAAGATTCCTGAGAAGTATAATGGAAAATTTAAAAAAGGAACCAATCAGATGCATGAGCCAATGCAGTACACTGATTATTCAATTAAAAAATATTTTGAAACGGCTAAAAAACAACCTTGGTACAACAATACTATTTTTGTTTTCACGGGAGATCACACCAACGAAATTTATTATCCGGAATATCAAAAAGCAATGAACCGTTTCGCTGTTCCTATTATTTTGTATTCTCCAAATCCTGAATATAATTTAAAAGGTGTAAATCTTGAAGAAGCGCAGCAGATCGATATTTACCCGACTTTAGCTGACCTTATCGGATATAATAAAAGAATTAGAAGCTGGGGTAGAAGTTTGGTAAGTGATAAAACATATCCTGGCATCATTGCAAACTCAGACGGAGGAGTGGAGCAGTTCATTATCGGGAATTATATTTACCGTTTTGATGGTAAAAGCGTAGTTGGAATCTTTGATAAAAAAGATTTAGGCTTAGAAAAAAATCTTATGGATCAGCTGAAAAGCAATCCGGAAGCTCAAAAAGGGCAGGAGATCGCCAAAGCGTGGTATCAGGATTATATGGATAAGGTGATTAACAGAAAATTGTATTAGCGTTTAACCAGTGTTTAATTCTGAAAATTGGTACATCTATTGTTATATATGCCTAGGATAATAAAAGTTTTTGTTTGTTTGAAATTAATTTATATTTTTAGCAATGAATAGACAGCAGAAATATTTTATTTGAATTAAAACTATAAGAAATATGAAAAAATTATTATTAACAGTGGCATTTTCTCTATTTGGCGTATTATCTTTTGCTCAAATTGAAGGTAAATGGAAAACAATAGATGACGAAACAAAACAAGCGAAATCTATTGTAGAGATCTATAAAAAAGGAGATCAATATTACGGAAAGGTTTCTCAATTGTTGATAAAACCGGCAAATCCTAATTGTGTAGACTGTAAAGACGATAGAAAAGGAAAACCAATTTTGGGAATGGAAATCATCAGAGGTTTGAAAAAAGACGGAGATGAATTCACAGGAGGAACAATTACAGACCCAAAAACAGGGAAAACTTACAAATGTACCATCACAAAAAGCGGAGACAAACTTAATGTGAGAGGATATGTAGGAATATCTTTAATGGGTAGAACTCAGACTTGGCAGAAAGTTAATTAATCAAGTTTAAATAAAATTATAAAACGGCATTTCATTATTGGAATGTCGTTTTTATTTTTTAAGAATTCACCATTAATGTTGAAAATTTTTTATTCATAATTTATAAATAGACTTATCACTTGATACTCTTTAATCTTCAGAAAATTTACAAAGAATTAAGCAAAGTAGAAGAAAACTAGGTTAAAATAAAATTAATAAAGCGATATTTCATTCAATGAGATGTCGTTTTTGTTATGTTAATAATAAAAAAACACTATTTTTGTAGTCTAAATTTTTCAAATAAATATGGCAGAATATACTTTTCGTGAGGTAATTGCGCAAGCAATGAGCGAGGAAATGCGTAAAGACGAATCCATCTTTTTAATGGGGGAGGAAGTTGCAGAATACAATGGTGCGTATAAGGCTTCAAAAGGAATGTTGGATGAATTTGGTCCTAAGAGAGTAATCGATACACCAATCGCTGAGCTTGGTTTTACAGGGATTGCTGTAGGTGCTGCAATGAACGGGAACAGACCAATTGTTGAGTATATGACGTTCAATTTCTCATTGGTAGGTATTGATCAGATTATCAATAACGCGGCGAAGATCCGTCAGATGAGTGGTGGTCAGTGGAACTGTCCGATCGTTTTCAGAGGTCCTACTGCTTCGGCAGGTCAGTTGGGTGCAACTCACTCTCAGGCTTTCGAAAACTGGTTCGCAAACGTTCCTGGTCTTAAAGTAGTAGTTCCTTCAAACCCTTACGATGCGAAAGGATTGTTGAAAACAGCTATTCAGGATAATGACCCTATCATTTTCATGGAATCTGAGCAGATGTATGGTGATAAAATGGAAATTCCTGAAGAAGAATACTATTTACCAATCGGAAAAGCAGACATCAAGAGAGAAGGTACAGATGTAACTTTAGTTTCTTTCGGAAAGATCATGAAGTTGGCTATCCAAGCTGCTGAAGATATGGCGAAAGAAGGAATCTCTGTTGAGGTTATCGATCTTAGAACAGTTCGTCCTTTAGACTTTGATACAATCTTAACGTCTGTAAAGAAAACAAATAGATTAGTTATTTTAGAAGAAGCTTGGCCGTTTGCGTCTATTTCTTCTGAAATTACATATATGGTACAGCAAAAAGCATTTGATTATTTGGATGCTCCAATCAAGAGAATTACTACTCCTGATGCGCCTGCACCGTACTCAGCTGCATTATTTGCAGAATGGTTCCCTAAGCTTGAAAAAGTGAAAGAGGAGATCAAAAATGCGATGTACGTTAAATAGATATAATAGAAAAAAGCTTCCGAAAGGAAGCTTTTTCATTTATTCTATGCATGAAGAAATGTACCTAAGGTCATAAATTTAGTATAAATTTGCCCACTTAAAATATATAAGCTGATATGGCAGAAGTTACAGAAGGTGGTCATCATTTTGACATTAAAAAACTTTCTTTTTTTGGAGTTCTAGTTTCTTTAGGAATTGTTTTTGGAGATATTGGAACATCACCGCTTTACGTAATGAAAGCAATTGTAAATGCAAGAGGTGCAAGTAGTAGTATGCCTTTCAATGAATACATAGAAGGAGCTCTTTCTTGTATCATCTGGACTCTTACGCTCCAAACTACCGTAAAATATGTTATCATCGCCTTGAGGGCAGATAATAAAGGGGAAGGAGGAATTTTAGCATTATTTTCATTAGTTAAAAATCTTAAAAAAGGCTGGCTATATCTCGTAGCAATTGTGGGTGCAGCCGCATTGGTTGCCGATGGGGTGATAACGCCATCGCTTACCGTAATGTCGGCGATTGAAGGTCTTGAAATTTACAATCCTCATACACCTGTTGTTACGATTACCATTGGGATTTTAATCTTAATTTTCGTAGTACAGCAGTTTGGAACAAGCCTTATCGGGAAATTTTTCGGACCTGTCATGGTTATCTGGTTTTTGGTATTGGGAGGGCTTGGAGTAGCACACTTAACTGAAAATTTTGAGATTTTAAGGTCTTTTAATCCATACTATGCTTACAAGCTTATCGCGAATTCTCCGAGTGCCATTGTTATTCTTGGAGCCGTTTTCCTTTGTACAACGGGTGCAGAAGCTCTTTATTCAGATTTAGGACATTGTGGTGCTAAGAATATCAGAGTGAGCTGGGCTTTCGTTAAGATCATGCTTATTTTAAACTATTTGGGACAAGGAGCTTGGCTTTTAGCTAATTATGGAAAACCTGGTTTCTCCGTAATCAACCCGTTTTTTGGAATTATGGAAGAGTGGATGATCGTGCCGGGAGTAATTTTAGCAACGGCAGCAGCAATTATTGCGAGTCAGGCATTAATTACCGGTTCATTTACAATCTTTTCTGAAGCAATGTCTCTTAATTTATGGCCTAACCAAAAAATTGACTATCCTTCCGGAGTTAAAGGACAAATGTATATCCCAAGAATCAATTGGGGACTTCTTATTCTTTGTATTATTGTGGTTCTTCACTTTAGAGAATCGGGTAAAATGGAAGCTGCTTATGGTCTTTCCATTACGGTGACGATGTTGATGACAACCATTTTATTAATGTTTTGGCTATTAAAACATAGAATAAATAAAGGTTTGATCCTTGTTTTTGCTTTGGTTTATATGTCAATCGAATTAGGATTCTTCAGTGCGAATATCATTAAATTCTTCGAAGGAGGTTGGATTACTGTTATCCTAGCCGGATTCATCGGAATTTGTATGTACGCTTGGTATAACGGAAGATTAATTAAAACTAAATTCATCAATTTTGTAAAAATCGACAGCTACGTTTCAATTATTAAAGACATGAAGCTTGATGAAACGATTCCTAAATATGCTACCAATCTTGCCTATTTAAGCAGAGCGAAAAGAAATGATGAGGTAGAATCAAAAATTATCTATTCTATCATCAAAAAGCAGCCGAAAAGAGCAGATCATTACTTTATTTTAAGTATTGTAAATCAGGAAGATCCATTTACATTTAAATATACGGTTGATGAAATTTTACCCGGAACGGTTTATAAAATCAACTTCCTTTTAGGATTTAAAGTTGATAGAAGAATTAATGATTATTTCCACATGGTTTTAAAAGATTTAATGGCCGACGGAACGATTCCTTCAAAAAGTAGTCATCCTTCTTTAAGAGCTCATAATATTCCACCGGATTTGAAATATGTAGTAATAGACAACACCTATATCAACGATATACTTTTAACGGTTAAGCAAAAAATTACACTTAATATTTACAACTTCGTGAAATATATTGGGAGTGATGATTTCAAATCTTGGGGTGTTACCTCTCACAACGTGGTTGTAGAGTCTGCTCCGATTACAGAATTAACAGTTTATGATAATAAAATTGAGCAGGCTGATTTTTTAAGACATAACAGTTAAGATCCTTTAACAGAATAGTCTGATATTTATTTAAATAAAAATCGATAAATTTGTAGATAATTTTTTTAATGGATACTTTACAGAAAGAAAAAAATATTGCTTTAATAAAAGATGTTTTAAGAAACTACTTGTTAGAAAAGGGTTTCAGAAATACACCTGAACGATATACAATATTAGAAGAGATTTATAATATGGATCATCACTTCAATGTGGATGATCTATATCTTCTCATGATGCAGAAGAAATATCATGTTTCTAAAGCTACAATTTACAATACGATTGAGATTTTCCTTGATGCAGGATTAATCCGTAAACACCAATTTGGAGAAAAAACGTTGACGTCTTCTTCTTATGAAAAGTCTTATTTTGATAAGCAGCATGACCATTTGGTGATCTACAAAAAAGACTCAGATAAGGAAATCGAGGAGATCATTGAATTTTGTGATCCAAGGATTCAAGGTATTAAAGAAGCAATTGAAGGCGCTTTTGGCGTAAAAATTGATTCTCATTCGCTATATTTTTATGGCACCAAGAATGATTAATCAATGAGACTGATTTTTTTCCTATTAGTTTTTATTTCAACGATTACTTTTGCGCAAGACAAACAAAAGCCTGCGCAGAGAGATCCGTATTTACAAAATCCGATTAAAAATCCGCAGCAGGTTCAGCAAGCAAAGCCTGAAGATAAGGTTAAGATTATCAATGCTGATGAAATTATCAAAGACCCTAAAATGTATGACGGTAATCGTTATATGAAGGGGAATGTAAAATTAGAGCATCAAGGTTCTATTCTTACTGCTGATGAAGTGATTTTATATGAAGAAGAAAATTTTGTAAAAGCTATAGGTAATGCAAGACTTCAAAATCCGGATGGTTCGGTAATTACTGCAGGTGAAATGGAGTATGACGGAAACACTCAAAAAGGGGTTGCCAGAAAAAATGTAGTTCTTACAGATCCGAAACAGACTATCAAAACAGAAACTCTATATTATGATAAGCTTGCCAATCAGGCTTATTTTAATACGGGAGGTACAATTTCTGATGCTCAGAATACAATGTATACAAAGTCAGCAACGTATTTTCTGGATACAAAATTGATTGACTTTGTTGGGAATGTAAAAATTGACACTCCTGATTATATTATTGATGGCGACAATATCAAACAAAATCAGATTACTAAAATAGCTGAATTCTTTGGCCCGACAACAATTACCAACCGTAAGAATCCTAAAAACCGTGTTTATACAGAAAGAGGGACTTACAGAATGAACACGAAAGAAGCTTTTCTAAATAAAAATTCTAAGATTTTTTATAATGATAAGATCCTGACAGGTGACGATATGTACTTCAATCAGCTCACAGGTTTTGGAAAAGCAACAGGAAATGTAACCTTAGACGATCCCAAAGAAAGAAGATGGATAAAAGGCGGTTACGGAGAGATTTTTGAAAAGAAAGATTCTGCGATGATGACCAAAAATCCTTACGCAGTAAAAGCTTTTGAAAAAGATTCAATGTATTTTGCGGCAGAAAAAATCATTTCTTTCCAGAGACCGGATTCTGCAGATATTACAAAGAAAAAGAGCTTTTTGCGAGCTTTCAGAAAAGGAAGATTCTATAAATCTAATGCGCAGGGAAGGGCAGATTCTATTGCTTTCAATGAAACTGACGGAATTATGCACATGTACACCAAGCCAATTCTGTGGAGCGGAATCAAGCAGGTAACCGGAGATAAAATTGAAGCCTATTTCAATACTGAAAACGAAAATATAGATTCTTTAAAAGTTATCGGAAATGCATTTGCAATAAGCAAGGTTGATTCATTAAATTTGAAGGATGAATTTAACCAAGTTAAAGGTAGATTCATGACGGTTCATTATCAAAATAATGATATAAAAGAAGCTACAGTAATAGGAAATGCACAGGCAATAAGTTATGCAGACGATGTAGATCAGGCCACAAAAAAACCTGAAAGAATAGGGGTTTCTCTTACTTCTTGCGGAATTATTGATGCAATATTTGAAGAGAAAGTAATGCAGATTGTTTCCTGTAATATTGGAGCCACTTCCGACACTTATCCAATGAGTAAAATTGAGCCTTCCAAAAGGAAATTCCCGGATTTTAACTGGAACACCAAAGATCGTATAAACAAATGGCAGGACATATTGGTAGACACACCAAATAATGAGGAAACGAAGTACGAAACCGAAAGTTCTCTTTATGATAATGCTCAGGAAGCGATAGATAAAGAAAAAGCAAAAGAAGAAGCTAAAAAGCCGAAACGTACCCGAAAATAAAAAATAAAGTACAGACAGGATCTTATATTTGAGATATATTCTTTCTTAAAATTAAATAAATCACCATTTTCATATCGGAAATGGTGATTTATTTTTGTCTAAAACTGTTAAAATTACCATTATAACCTCTTATTTTCAATTTTTATTTTCTGATTTTTCCGAAACATTATTCTACAGATAGTGAATGTTAAATATTTATTGTTATTGAGTTTTCATTAATAATTTATTATCTCACGTTAAAATGAAATAAATTATTTTTAGCATTATATGCTTTGCGTTGAATTATTTTCATTGTAAGTAGTATTATTTTATATATTTATTACGTCAAGAACGTATTTTAATAAAAAACCGATGAAAACCAAAATTATCCTTTTTATTTTTTTGATCTATGGTCTTAAAAATACAGCACAAGTTGGGATTTCAAAAGAACCATCTTTTAATCCTGATTCGAGAACACAACTGCATGTAAAGCAGGATAATAATGCCACTCGTTTACCCAGAACTAATTTAACATCATTGCTTCCAGTTTCAGCGACGGGGACAACCGGCAACGGAACACAGGCTTCTGTAATTTTCAATAGAGAAACGGGAAGTGTTGTTCAAAATGATGGCACAACCTGGAAGATATCAGACCAGATTGTTTCAGCGATGAAGAACAATAAAATGGCTCGTTTTATCAGAACGGGAACAGTAACTTCAACCTGTGGGACTTGTGGATTTGCATGTGGTGTTACCGTTAGGACATGTACCTCGCAAAATGTCAATTTTACGAATGTCAGTCCAAGTTTTAATGATATTTCTTCTAATGTTTCATTGGCAGCAGCAACCAGTAACGTTATTAATATCAATACAAAAGGTTTGTATAAAATTTCGTTTAAAAGTGGCGCTATTGATATCAGTACACCTCTTTGTTTAGGAGTTGTTATTAATCTGCAGTCCAGCTTAAATTTAGAACTTAGTACAACAGCAGATGCTACCTGGAGACCGATTAATAATACGGCAAGTAGCTCAACAGCAGGAGCTTTATCAGTAAGTACGTTAGCTCCGGGCTCAATTGATGTGGGACAGTCTTTGGCGTTCACTTATGTTGGTGTTTTCAATGCCGGAGACAAGTTAAGATTAACGCTTGGTGGAACTCAAAATATTGGAACAGGCGTTTGTACCGGACTTTTAGGGGGAGACAATATGTTTTTTGCCATGAGTAAAACCGGAAATGCAGTATCTGAAATTATTGTTGAAAAAATAAATATGTAGTAAGATGAAAAGAATTTTATTAATAATTATCATGTTTTTTCAATATTCTGCTTATGGGCAAGTGGTTATAGGAAGTGATATAAGCAGTGTGAAAAATATAGTGAAAGTTCAGGACGGAACTCGGGGAGTGATACTTCCTTTTGCCAATATTTATACTTCCTTTCCGAAATATAATGCTGCGGCACCGGATATATTTGATGATTATCCTAATCTTGTCGGAGGGCTTATTTATAACAAAAATGATGATCAATACTATAAATATGACGGATTTTCATGGAATCCTTCCCGTCAGATACAAGGCATTTTTCAGCCTAAAATTTCGAGATTAGGAGTATCAACAGGAGTGACGATTCCTTGTATTTCTTTCGGAATCGGATTCTGTTTTGCGGGAGGTACGCCTGGATATCTTGCTGCAGATAATAAAAGTCAGGTTCTTGTAGATAATTTAACATTAAAAAACGCAAGTACAGTAACTATAAAAGTAGCTGGAATTTATGACATCGGTGTAGCGCTTGGTTTCACAGGAGGAAGTTTAGGCTTTCAAGCAGGAATTACAGAGTTTAAATTAACGCTACAGGTGAAATATACTTCTGCTTCAGATTGGGAAACGGTTGTGTCAAAAACAAATTACTCCATTGTTTTTGTAATAGATACACAGGGAAATAAAACTTCAAGTTTTGCCCAGACAATCTCTTTGCCCGTCAGTGCAGAGTTAAGGGTAGTTCCGGAGATAAGCTCTAATGCTGTTTCAGGTGGTGCTTTGGCCGCCTACGGAACAGATACGAATTCTATTAACTCATACATTGCTGCCCGTTTAATCAAACCTTATTAGTCATGAAAAAATATATATTCTGCTTGTATTTATTTGTATTAAATAGCTACAGTGCACAGGTTAATTTTACGAATATTCCCAACCCTGACTCAAACGCAAACGGGAACGATCAGGTGATGATGTATATGACAAATACAACTGAAGCCAGCGGTATAAAAGGTTTTGGTCTTCCTGCGGTAAATGCGGATGTCGATCTTCCTTACACCGGCATCAATGCTCCTTCAGTAAGAATTGAGGCACTGCGCGGAATGCTTTTATTTGTAAAGAGTACAGGACAGGCGATGGTTTTTGACGGCTTGGTTTGGAGCAAAGCTTTTGAAGTAGAATCAGATAATATTTCAAGATTTCAGATTAATGCGGTTTCTACAACTTCGGGATCTGTTTTGTTGCCTATTAATTCTTTAATCGATAAACCCAATTTCTTGGCAGATCCGCTAAGGCTTAAAACAAATGTATCAACAGTTGCTCCCAACCTTAATCGGTTATATGTGAGACAGACAGGCTTGTACAGAATTAATTTGAACTTAAATTTTACAGGTCCGGCAGGATCATTCAGTAACAGGCTCGGAGCGGGATTATACATCAACGATGCTCAAAGATTCCAATTGCTGGAAAATACCGTAAATTATGATGGAACGAACAGGAAGATCAATTTAGATTTCTCCGTATATGCAGTTCAGGGACAGTATATCACTTTAGAAGCGATCTCTGAAATTGGAGGAACTACCTCTTATAACGTTACCAACAACAGCTTTGTAACGGTAGAAAAAGTTTTATAAAACACAGTGAAAATTATATATTAATATTTTGTGATTTGGTGAATCGCCCTTAATTTTTTATTAAGGGTGATTTTTTTATTCTATCAGGATAATTTCCGTGTTTAACGAATGTTCTTTAGCTTTGCTGAAAATTTTTCAATAAAATGGAAATACAAAAAGATTTTTTTACATATCAGGCGCAGACTACAAAATTTGCAGCAGGTTTTGAAGTTGAGAAAGCAGAAGGCAGTTATATTTTCGGAAAAGACGGAAGAAAATATCTTGATTTTGTGGCAGGAGTTTCTGCAAATACTTTGGGACATTCTCATCCTAAAATCGTGAATGCGATCAAAGAGCAGGCGGATAAATATCTTCACGTAATGGTTTATGGCGAATATGCTCAGGAAAAACCTGTCGCATTATGTAAATTATTAGCTGAAGCTACTCCAGATCCTTTAGAAATTACTTATTTGGTTAACAGTGGAGCCGAAGCCATCGACGGAAGCTTAAAATTAGCCAAAAGATATACAGGAAGAGAAGAAATAGTTTCTTTTAAAGATTCTTATCACGGAAATACACACGGAGCTTTAAGTGTTTCAGGAAATGAAACTCACAAAAGAGAATTTCGTCCGTTGTTACCGATGATTTCTTTTATTGAATTTAATAATGAAAATGATTTCGATAAGATCACCGAAAAAACAGCTTGTGTAATTCTGGAAACAATTCAGGGAGCGGCTGGTTTTTTAGTTCCGAAAGAGGATTATTTAATTAAATTAAAAAAGAGATGTGAAGAAGTTGGAGCTCTTTTAATTTTAGATGAAATTCAACCAGGATTCGGAAGAACAGGAAAATTATTCTCTTTTGAGCATTTCGGTATTGTTCCAGATATTCTGGTGATGGGAAAAGGAATGGGAGGTGGAGTTCCCGTTGGCGCATTCATGAGTTCAAGAGAAATTATGGAATCGCTGTCTCATTCTCCAAAATTAGGACATATTACAACTTTTGGAGGAAATCCACTGATTGCAGCGGCGAGTCATGCTACTTTAAAAGAAGTTTTGGACAGCGGTTTAATGAATGAAGTGGAGGAAAAAGAAAAATTATTCCGAGAACTTTTAGTTCACCCGAAAATTAAAAATATTAACGGAAAAGGATTGATGTTAGCCGTAAATCTAGGCTCACCAGAATATACTTTAAATGTTGCAAAAAAATGCATGGAGAAAGGCTTAATTGTTTTCTGGCAATTATACAGAAATGAATATTTAAGAATTTCTCCACCATTGACACTTTCTCTTGATGAGATAAGAGAGGGATGTCAGATTATTCTTGATGTTTTAAACGAAAATTAATAAAGACTCTTCTGGTGTGAAGAGTTTTTATGTTTTTAAGGTTTAAAGCATCACTTTAAAAACTATGTTAAACATCTATTTAATTTCTGTGATAAATATCATGAAGATTATACAAAAAAGTAAATACATTTTTGTGTAATAAAAAAATTAATTTATATATTGCGGGACGATTAAAACAAAGATTATATGGCTAAACATAAAGTCCATTACGAATTTCCAATGCACTGTCTTTCAGAGATTTTATATGAATATCTGGCGACTGCAGAGGGGTTGTCTGAATGGTTTGCGGATGATGTAGTAGAGAAAGGTGACGATTTCTTTTTCAGTTGGGGTGGGGGTCCTGAAGAAAAGGCCACTTTAATCAGATACAAGCCTGAAGGCTTCGTTCGTTTCAGATGGGAAGAAGATGAGGGAACTAAGCATTTCTTTGAAATGACCATTACCATTGATGATATTACCGAAGACTTGGCCTTAAATATTACAGATTTCTGTGAGGAAGGAGATGAAGAGGAAAATGCAATGTATTGGGAAAATCTTATTGAAAACCTTAGAATTAAATTGGGTGCAGCTTAATTTAAGTTGCATTAAATGATAAAACTGATGAACGATTTATCGTTCATTATTTTTTTATAAATAAATCAGATCAGACATTGGAAAATCAATATTTTACATCAGACGAATTAAATGTAAAGAATAGAGCGTTTCTTATGGGCGACGCCGTAAAGGTTTCTTTTTTTGTGAGAGAGGGCAAACTCATCATGGATGAAGAATGTTATTTTTATTTGATGGCTTCCATGAGAAAGATGAGGATGAATATTCCGTTGACGTATACGTTGGAATTTTTTCAGTCACTTTTTCAGAAAGATATTATTGAAGGAAAGGGAATCCTTAACGGAATTATTAATTTCCAGGTTTTCAGAAATTCAGATGGAGTTACATTGTCCAAGTCATCAATTTCTTATTTCTATGAAGTTGATGAAATGGATGATATTCTCTCGGTTTTTCAAAGACCTTTGGAATTGGATATTATTAAAGAGATCAACGTTAATAATAATTTACTGAGCAACATCAGAGTTCACAGCCCGGAAAATATCTATGGCGGAATTTACGCTCAGGAAAACGATCTGGATGATGTGATTTTGCTTAATCCTAATAAAAGAATTGCACGTTCAACATCAGGAAATTTATTATTCTTGGAAGGAAATGTCATTAAGATTCCAAAACAGTCTGAAGGAGCTTACATTTCTCCTTTATTAGAAAATTTTGTGACTTTTTTACATAAAAATAACCTTGCCGATACGCAGGAACACGAGATAATTGCATTTGAATCTCAAAAGGCCGAAGAAATTTTAATGATTTCTGACGAGAAAGGCATATTTTCTGTAGGTAAAATAAGAAATAAGACTTTTGAAAATTCTCGCTTTTTAGAATTAGTGGAAAGCTGGAAGAAAAGTTTTTAAATTGACAAACCCGGTAAACAACAAAAGTTCCAAAGTCCTTTACCGGGTTTTATTCTGAATAGATCAGAATTTGTATTGTTTAATAATTCGATGGAATGTACCCATGAATTATTAGCAATTTTTTTTTGCTTATTTAAATCTTCGTCTTGTTTTAATAGGAATCAGAGCTACATTTACTCTTGGAAAGAAAAATAAAATAAGGTTTGTAAGTACTTTCATTTTCTTGTTTTTGGTTTATCAAATAACGTGAATATTTTCCTAAAAATTGGTTAAGAGAATCTTAAAGTTTGTTAATGTTTTATATCCCTTTTATTAGAATAATATTATGGTTTAATTCAATGAAATATCTTCAGGAGAATTTGCCCAAAGAAGATACTCACCACCGAGGTTTTGCATGATAGATTTCCAAAGCGTTTGATCGTTGGGTAATGTATAATCTAAGTTATAGACATCAACCACTGTCCACATTTTCTTTAGAACCTCACTGTCAAGCTGACCGGCAGACCATCCGGAATATCCTGAGAAGATCTTTACATCATCAATATTCAGTTCACCACTAAGGACAGAGCTGATAATATTCTCAATATCTTCAGTCAGATAAAAATCATCAGAAATATCAGAATACATCTCGGTAACCTTTTTGCCTTTTACAATAAAGAAAACTTTTTCGTTTTCCACAGGACCGCCATCGTAGACCTCAATTTTAAAGTCAAAAAAGTTTTTGAACTTACTACTCATCTGGCCGTTTTTCTTGTTTAATATCAAACCAAATGCACTGCTTTCGTTATGTTCAATAACAAGCACTACAGATCTGGAAAAAATATCGCCGGAAATGTCTGGTGTGGAAATTAATATTTTACCTTTGTATGAGTAATTCATACTCAAATTTAATAAAAAATATTTATGGAAAACCTGCACGACCAAAGAAAAGTGTACGAGAAATCCCAACTTATTGAAAGTGAGATAAAACAAAATCCAATAGAGCAATTCAGAGATTGGTTTTTGGAAGCGAGTGAGAATCCTAATATCTCGGAAGCTAATGCAATGGCAGTTTCTACGGTAGAAGATGACGGTTGTCCTCGCACAAGGATGGTTTTGTTGAAAGCGTATACATTCGAGGGGTTTATTTTTTATACAAACTATGACAGCCGAAAAGGAAAAGCGATAGAAAAAAATCATAAAGCCTGTCTTCATTTTTTCTGGCCCAATCTTGAAAGACAGATTATTATAAAAGCTGATTTGGAAAAAATTGCTGAAAATTTAAGTGACGGATATTTTCATTCCAGACCAAAAGGAAGTCAGCTCGGAGCGGCGGTTTCTCCACAAAGTCAGATTATTCCCAATAGAGAGTTTTTGGAGGTAAAATTAAAAGATTTGGAAAAGGCATTCGAAAACACAGAAGTTCCAAGACCGGAAAATTGGGGAGGTTATATTGCAAAACCTTACGAAATCGAATTCTGGCAGGGAAGACCCAACAGGCTTCATGATAGAATTATCTATACATTAGATGATCTGGATTGGAAGATTTCCCGTTTAGCACCATAATTAATATAGAATTTAAAGTATAAGCACAAAAAAAACCTCATCCATCGGTGAGGTTTGAATTTTTGTATAATCTGAATGATTATTTTTTCTTCTTAGCTGCCGCCGGAGCAGGAGCGTTAGCAGTAGCTACAGCAGTAGATAAATCAGCACCAGCTTTGAATTTAGCAACTGTTTTAGCTTCGATGTTGATCGGCTTTTTAGTTGCAGGGTTAATACCTTGTCTAGCCGCTCTCTCAGCTACTGAGAAAGTACCAAATCCTACTAAAGAAACTTTTCCGTCTTTTTTCTTTAAAGTAGTAGTTACATTACTGATGAATGATTCTAAAGCAGCTTTTGCTGCAACTTTAGTAATTCCTGCGTCTTTTGCGATTGCGTCGATTAATTCAGACTTGTTCATAATTTTTAATATTAAAGTTAGTTCGTAATTATAGCAAATATAATACTATTTTCTAATTGTGCAATTTATTTATAAAAAGTTGTACAATTTTTTTGATTTTAGGTGAAAACAGTTAAAATATGATAATTTGACTTTTCACAGAAAATCTACGTTAGCCGTTACTAAAATCATGCCAAATGCTTATGTGTATTGACTTTAGCGAAAATTTAATATTATTTTTCGTATTTATTAAATCTTGAATTTCGTATAAAGTATTAATGGTTTTAGCGATATGATTGTAGATTCTGTAAGTAATTTTCAGAAAAAATGTTTTTAATAAAATTAAATGGCTGTGTATCTGCATGTTTGAAAATCATTAAAAAGCCTGTTTTATTAATTTTTATTAATAAATTTGCAGCATGTTAATAGAAGTTTTCAAGTCTAAGATTCACAGGGTACGAGTTACGGCTTCAGACCTTAATTATATAGGAAGTATTACGATCGATGAAGATCTTATCGAAGCTGCCGGTTTGGTAGTAGGAGAGAGGGTTTATATCGTAAATGTGAATAACGGTGAGCGTTTCGACACCTACGTTATCAAAGGTAAAAGAAAGTCAGGAGAAGTTTGTCTGAATGGCCCTGCTGCCAGGAAGGTTCAGAGAGATGACATCATTATCATTATAGCGTATGCTCAGATGACTCCCGAAGAAGCGAAGGATTTTCAACCGAAGATCGTTTTCCCGGACGAAAAAACTAACCTCCTTACTTAATTCATGGAGAAAAAATCATCAAATCCATTAAAATCAATCATTACAATCGTAGTTTCACTTGCGTTTGCAGGTTTTTTTTTGTGGCTCGCTCTCAAAGGGCTTGATTTTAAAGTAATCCAGAAATCTCTTGCCAAAGCGAACTATTTTTGGGTTGCATTTGCTTCTGTATTTGGACTTTTGGCTTATTGGTTCAGGGCAATTCGCTGGAATCTGATGCTGGAGCCGATGGGTCATAGCATTTCGACTTCCAATTCGCTTTGGTCTATATCTTTTGGATATTTAATGAATCTTACCATTCCGAGAAGTGGTGAGGTGGCAAGAGCAACTGCTTTATATGGGGTAGAAAAAGTTCCGGTTGATAAATCTTTTGGAACCATTATTCTGGAAAGAGTAGTGGATCTTGTCTGTATGATGGGATTTTTAGGATTAACTCTGGCTTTTAAATATGAAGCGATCTTATCTTTTTACAAAAATTCAGGGCTAAATATTAACCCTAATAAAATTCTAATTGGTCTTTTAGTATTAATAATAGGAACAGTTTTATTTTTTGTGTTTAAAAAGAAATTGGCAACCGTTCCTTTTTTAGGAAAGGTCATAAATTTTATTGACGGAATTTTTCAAGGCTTAACATCAATATTTAAATTAAAACAGAAAGGAAAATTCATCCTTTATACATTAGGAATTTGGATTTGCTATTACCTAGCTGCTTATTTAGTGTGTTTTGCACTTCCTGAAACATCAAATTTCACGATTGCTGACGGATTTTTTATCATCGTAGTCGGAACTTTGGGAATGATTATTCCTGCAAGTGGAGGAATTGGAGCATTTAATTTAGCAATGAAATTCGGTTTTATGGCCTTATTTATTTCAATGGAGAAAAGTGCTGATCTTGGTGCAGAAATGGGACTTACCTATTCATTTATTTCATTACCATTACAAATTACGATTATGCTTGTCATGGGATTGATATCAATTCCGATGCTGGCAAAAGCAAGAAATAATGTAACTGAAGAAAAAGACATTCAAAACTAAAAAATATTTTAATTAAGATCTTAAAAATTTAGAAGTCCGGTCAAGTTGATCGGATTTTTTTATGGTTGATTAATTCAAACAATTTAATTTCTAATATTCTGCAATTTACATAAAACTTTCTCACAAAATATGTTGGAAAATTCCTAAAACAGCCATAACTTCGAGTAAAACAACAGAGATATTATTATGGCAATTAACTTACAGAAAGGACAAAGAATAGATCTAGGATTTACAAAAATGACCATCGGTCTTGGCTGGGATCCGAATGAAGGAAAAGGATATGATTTTGACCTTGACGCATCTGCAATTATGATTGATGCAGACCGAAAATTAGTAAATGAAGAATATTTTGTTTTTTACAATAATTTGCATTCTCCCGATGGAGCTTTGACGCATACGGGCGATGATCCGAGCGGAAAAAATAGTGATGGCGATGATGACGAATCTATTATCATTGATCTTGAAAAAGTAAATCCAAACGTCGAAGAGATTCTTTTCGTAGTCACCATTGAAGATTTTGAGAGAAGAAAGCAAAACTTCGGGCAGGTGAGAAATTCATACATCAGAATTATCGACAGCACCAGCAATCAGGAAATAGCGAAATATGAACTTGATGAAGACTTCTCTATCGAAACAGGCGTAGAATTTGGAAGATTGTACAAACGTGGCGGAAGCTGGAAATTTGAAGCTTCAGGGATTGGTTACAGAGCTGATTTGGGTTTCTTTCTTGAAAAATACTATAAAGGACAAATCATAAAATAAATATGGCGATCAATTTACAAAAAGGACAAACGATCAATTTAAGAAAAAATGACCGTGGAGAAGATGTTTATGATCTTTCTACTGTTACGATCGGTTTGGGCTGGGATGTTCGTAAGCAAGGTGGTTTTTTAGGAAGATTATTCGGAAGTGAACCTGAATATGATCTCGATGCAGTAGCTTTTTTATTGGATTCCAACGGAAAAGTTGCCAATATGGGACAAACCATACAGCGACACGATGGGAAGCAGATCGTTCTTTATCAGGGAGATGTTATTTATTTTAATTCTATGAAACATCCGAGTGGCCAGATCTGGCTGACGGGTGATAACAGAACCGGCGCAGGTGACGGCGATGATGAACAAATCATTGTAAAATTAGATCAGTTGGATCAGCGTTATCAGAAAATTGTATTCGTGGTTTCAATTTATCAGGGAAATGCAAACAGACAACATTTTGGAATGATCGATAATGCCTTCATCAGAGCGGTTGATGCAAGAGGAAAGGAGATCACAAAATTCAGTCTTTCCGGAGATGCAAGCTTAAACGGGATGTGCTCAATGGTTTTTGCCGAAGCTTACCGTCATAATGGCGACTGGAAATTCCGCGCTATTGGAGAGCCACATCGCACAGATAATTTCATCGATGTTCTTTTACCTTATACAAATAAATAGAGAAAAGTATGCTTTTGGGCATGCTTTTTTAGTTTAAAAATTCCATGATGTAAGAATGTTCATTTTCATCAATGATTACAAAACCTAAGCTTGAATATAGGTTTTGAGCTTTATTTGTTTTTAAAACACTCAATACAACAGGTTTTTGTGCAGTTTTAGCTTCCTCAATAATATCTTTTAAAATAATCTTTCCAATTCCTTTTCCCTGCATTTTGGGTGCAATTTGAATTTGTAAAACTTCTGTTTTGTCAGATTCTTTATTGAGTTTTAATAATCCGATTGGTTCATTATCTAAAGATATGATATTAGCTTTTTCAAATTGGTAAAGCACTCTTTGCAGCGCCGATTCTTCTGTCGTCGGAAGACCTGAACTGGCATAATGCTCGGTCATGGTTTTCATTCTCAGATCAAGTAAAAAATCGAGGTCGTTTTCTGAGGCTTTTCTATATTGTAAGTTCATTATTTTCTATTTTAAACCGATCTTCAAACCCATTTCCTTTTTCATATGCAATAAAACTTCAGCATTTCCTTTGGCATCATCAACGGGATGATGCGTGTGCTCTGTTTTACGAAGATGTTTCCATTGGGCAAAAGTATCTTTTTCGAGACCGCAATATAGGTCTGATAATCTTCTTGAAGAGTATCCAAAAGGATTTCTTTGAATAAAATGATGAAAATACCAGCAGATGAACATCCAGTCGAAACCATTATTATCACTGATGAAAATAGGTCTTCCCTTCGAATTGTTTTTGATCCATTCTTCAAATTGAAGCATTACTTTTTTCGGATCATCAAAATCCATCGTTTCTTCCCTGCTGAAACCCGAAATAGCTAATGCATCAGTATTAAATTGATCAGAAATTGGTTTTAATTTTCCATAAAAAGTAGTTTCCAGATCTTCATCCACAAGCACTGCTCCGAAACAGATCATCGAAAAATCTCCGGGAATCGGACCGTCGGATTCTATATCTACCATAATGTAGCTCATCTTAATGCGTTTTTGGTTTAAATTATTTTATGTAAAACGAATATATCGAAAAATTATTCCTTATCATTTATCCTTACACAAGTTCATAGAAATTTCTTTTACCAATTTTAATTTTTGTCTGTTGTTTTAATTCAATTTCTTCATTTGGATTAATTATTTTTATAGAATTAATTTGAATTCCGCCACTTTCGATTAATCTTTTAATGGCCGATTTACTTACGTCATTTTTGAGTTGATGACAAAGTTCAATCAATAATATTTTGTTTTGATTATGTTTTAAAGAATCAATAAGAACGGGTTCAAAAACTTTCTTTTCAAAATTTTTATTCTGAAACTGATTACTGAAAAACTGTTCCGCAATTTCCGCTGATTCCAAATCATGGTATTGAGTGATAATATTTTTTGCAATCAACTTTTTAATATTCATCGGATTTTCTTCGTGTTGTATTCTTAATTTTAAATCCTGTTTCTGTTCCATCGAAAAGTCAGTTGTTAATTCAATAAACTCATCAATTAAAGCATCGGGAATTGACATTGTTTTTCCAAACATTTCATTTGGTTCATCAGTCAGACCAATGGTATTATTTAAAGATTTACTCATTTTTTCTTTTCCGTCAAGTCCTTTCAATAAAGGCATACACATCACAATTTGTGGCGAGATATTGTGAACTTCCTGCAATTGCCTTCCCATCGTACAATTGAATAATTGATCCGTCCCACCCATTTCAATATCACATTTAATTTGTACGGAATCAAAACCCTGTAAAATTGGATAAACAAGTTCATGCATGGCAATCGGAGTGTTTTCTGTAAATCTTTTATTAAAATCATTCCGATGCATCAATTGAGCAACCGTGACTTTAGACATTAATTGAATAACTTCCGAAAAATTCAGCTCATCTAACCAATCTGAATTGAAAATAATTTTAGTTTTTTCAACATCGATTATTTTTGAAAGTTGATTGATATAAGTTTCCGCATTATGTTGAACATCTTCAGCGGTTAAAGGTTTTCTGGCTTTATTTTTACCGGTTGGGTCACCAATTCTCGCGGTAAAACTTCCGACAATGATGATGATTTGATGTCCAAAATCTTGAAACTGTTTTAATTTTTTCAATACGACAGCATGACCCAAATGTAAATCAGGTGCAGTGGGATCAAAACCTAGTTTAATGATTAGTTTCCTATTCTCTTCTTCGGCTTGTTTTAATTTTTGTTCCAAACCGTTTTCGGGTAGAATGAGTTCTACGTTTTCTTTTAATTGATTGATCATTTTTATTGAATTTTTAGCATAAAAAAGCCCGAACAAAACTGTTCGGGCTCTATAATATTTTGAATTATTTTTATTGAATTACATATATAGAAGTCTTCCCGAACGATAAGTCGGGTAATAATACTCGTTAAAAAACGGAAGGCGTAATATGTTGTTTAAGTGCTTCATTGCTTTGCAAAGATAGAAGTTTTTTTTAACAGATAGCTAAATCTATTTTTTACTAGCCATGAAGCTTGATAATAGAACCTTTGTAATATTTCGTAAGATCGTATAAATCAGTAAAATAATTATAAATATTCAGAACAAGACCTTCATTTTCAAATATTTTTCCGTTGGAACTGAATTGATTTTCAGCAAAAGAATAAAGATTTTTATAATCCTGTTTCAAAATGTCTACTGAAATATTTTTATCCTGATTCTTAATTCCTGTGTAAAAAATTCCATAAATCAGAAATTGATTGAAATGTTGGGCATCAACCAAGTAATTCAGTTTTTGTTTAGAATAATTTTCGTAATCCGCAAGAATTTGCTGAAAGTTTACAACATCAACCGACGAGGGAATTTCATAAAAAAGATCAATTCCGTTAATGAAAAGCTGGGTTTTTACTTCTTCACGATCTGTTTTATATTCGTTACTGAACCAAGAAAAAATTTGTAATAACTCCTCTTTAGTAAGGTTTTCTACAGAATCTTTTATTTTGGTTTTAATCATTTCAAAGCTTGTTTTTTTATCTTCGCTCAAGAAATTCAGCACATTTTTTTCTTCACGACAGAGCTTATTGTACAAATTAATTTTGGCAATAGTTGGATTTGTTTTTATGAAATAAAGTTCTTCTGCCATGAATTTCTGCCAAATTATTTTTATTAAAACTGTTATAACGGCTATTAAAGATACAAAATATGTCTCTACTTAAATTAAAAATTTGATATGCTATGCGTTGGAGTCTTGATTTAGTACTGATTCATTTTTTTTTAAGCTCTCAACAATATTCCGTCTGCAAAAAAATAAATCCTTTAATTTCTTAAAGGATTTACAATATTTTGATTGAAAATTTTATTTTTGATTATTTCGCATGGCCTTAATCAATTTATCATTTCTTCCTTCTGCTCTTTCGTTATTTAATGATAGAACTGCCCAAGCTGCAGCCGGAATCCAACCGATTAAAGTAATTTGTAAAACTAAACAGATGATTCCTGTTAAAACTTTTCCACGAACGATAAAAGATAAAAAGGGTAATAAAATAGCTAGTAACATATCTTTATGATTTTGAATTAATTAAATGATAAGCAATTTACGAATTGAAAATTATTTTTTTGCGAGATTCAATGTTTCTTTGGCAATATTTTTCACTATTTCTGTCGGAGAATGGCAATCACAATTACTGAACCCAATAACATAAATATCTTCACTCGGAATATAAACTCCCATACTTTTAAATCCGAAAATACTCCCGCCATGTTCTCTGGTAGGTGTTCCGTTGATATCTTTTAGATGCCATCCGTAGCCGTAAGTAAATTCTTCGCCATTGTTCAGTTTATATTTTTGAAACGCTTTTTTTAATTCTTTCGAACTCAACAATGCATTTTGATTTAAGGCATTTTGCCATTTCACCATATCATCCACAGTCGACATCAAGGAACCTGAAGAAAACGGAACAGAAAAATTAATGATGGTTTTGTTTACATATCCATGTTCTTTTTTATGATATCCATAAGCTCTTTTGGGAATGATTTGTCGGTCGGTTGCGTAATAAGAATGACTCATTCCTGATTTTTCAAAAATATTTTTCTTGATGAAATTTTCATATGAATCTCCCGAAACCAATTCTATAATATATCCCAACACTACATATCCCGAATTATTATAATCAAATTTTTCTCCGAGTATAAAGTCAACAGGTTCATTTTTAAAGAAATCAACCATCATTTCAGGCTTCATTTCTTTTTGAGCAATGGAGGAAAGGGATTTCATTTTTGTGAAATCTTTGATGCCCGAAGTATGCGTCAACAGATGGTGAATCGTTATTTTATCTCCTGATGGATAATCTTTGATATATTTTGAAATAGGATCATTGACGTTTAATTTTCCCTGATCCTCCAAGATTAAAACAGCGACAGCAGTAAATTGCTTCGTCATTGAACCTATCTGGAAAACATTCTCCGGAGTCATATTAACCTCCAATTCAAGGTTGGCTTTTCCGAAAGCTTTTTTGTATAAATTTTTTCCTTTTTGAGTGACCATAAATACACCACCAGGCCCGTTTTTATCATTGAACTCGCTATTGATTAAGCTATCTATTTTCTTTTCATACACTTGTGCCGTGATTGTATTGCAAAAGAAGAGCAGCAGTAAAATTGTAAAAAATTGAGTCATCATAATTATTGCTTTGTTATGCAAAGATATAATTATTTTTTATTACTATGTTATACAATGTAATGATTTGTGAAAATTTAGTTTTTTATTATTTTAAATCAATGAAATGATTTTTTGAAAGTCGATAAACTAAAGTAATTTATTACTGAGAATTTGGATCAAAATAAGCTTTAAAAGTCAAAGGATCCTCCAATTTATCTTCAGCCGTTTCCAGATATTCATGATATTCTTCTTGGTGCATTTCCATGTAAACCATGACGATAGCCAAGTTTATAAACAGGTTTTTGTCTTCAGAACCTAAGTCTAATGCAGTCTTCAAGTAGTGTATAGCTTTTTCATTTTCTCCCATATCAGAATACACCGCTCCGATATTGATTAAAGCTGCTGTATTTTCCGGTTCGATGAGTAAAATTTCATCCAGTTCTTTAACTAAAAGATCATTAATGTCGTCCCAGTGATCTTCATTTTCCCATCTTTTTGCCTGGAGTTTTTTTACGTTTTCTAATCTTTGGGTTATGTTATTCATGGCGTAAAATTACGGAATTGCAACTATTTATTTACGTTTTTCAAATAACCATTTCGGAATTTCATCTGTTATCAAAAACGGAATCACAATATTGTTATGATTAAGGTTGGTGAAAGTCGTGAAGATCAGATTTTTGTCGGAAGGAAGTTTATTGTACAATTCAACGCTGCCAACATATGGATTTTCATCATCATTTTTACCGTGAATTAACCAGATATTTTTCTCTTTAATTTTACTAAGATTCGACAAATCCGGAACGGCTGCAACAGAAACAACGGCTGCAAATGTATTGGGGCTCAAATTCATAAGATTTTGAGCAGTTGAACCTCCCATCGAATAACCAATCAGATAGATTCTGCTTTTATCAATATTGGGATATTCTTTCTCAAGATCTTTAATCAGTTTCAATAAAGTCGAAACCTCGTTGGAAGGCTTTGAGACTTGAATTCCTTCTCCATTGATCTCATAATTTGTAGAGCGTGTATTAAATTGTGGTGCTACAACATAACATGGAAATTTCTCATAAATTTCATCTCGCAACCATATTTTAGCGAATGGTTCAAGCTGATTTTCATTATCATTTCCAATCCTTGTAGAATTATGAAATGTAATAACCAGCGGAAATTTCTCGTTTGTTCGATTATTTTTAGGCATTAAAAATCTATATGGAATTTTAATGTCATTATCTGCGAATATTTTCTTTTGAAATTTATCGGTATTTAAGCTGTTTAATAATTTTCTATTGTTTAAAAAGGTAAGCGTATCAACTTTTGTCTCCCGAAATTCCTTCTTTTGTGCAAAAGATTGATTGATGGTGAAGATTAATAAAAGGAGTGTTAGATTTTGCTTTAGTTTTATTTTATGCATGGTGTTTATTACAATTGGAAGTATTTTTTACAAACTACTTTATTTTACTTTTTTCGATTTCATCCAAAGTTTTACCATCTTTATTTTTCCAGCTTCTTCTTCCATTAATTGAATAACCAACTATGACTGCGGCAGCTGCTGATGGACTTTTAAAGAGATGATCTTTATTGAAAACCAATTTCCCCAATTGATCTTTTGAAATTGTTGTATCTAAAATTAATTCTTCTCTTAATGTTTTGTAACCGTAATTTGCAGATTCATTTTCTGAAACTTCTGAACCAGAAAGAACAACAACTCCTTCATCTGTTTGTATTGCTTTGGCAACAATTGTTCTTGAATTAAAGAAGAGCTCCTTTTCTGATTTTTCTTGTATTGTAAAGGAATTATTTAGACTATCATTATTTCTTTTCGAAGCTAATTGTTTTTCGAGAAATTTATATCCTAAAACACCATTTAAAAGTTTAATATTTTGTATAAACTCTTCCATTGCATCGCGATCTGGTAATGGCAGCAAGGTTAAAGTAGGGGTGTTACTATTGTCTAAGATATATCTTTCTGCTTCTTTTGTTATTTCAATTAAACGACTTTCTAAATATTTGATATGTGATTTTGTTATATTATCGTCTTTACTTGTAAATAAAATTACTTCTGTCCAAAAGTCTTTATTAATTGCATGGTTTTTTAACCTTTCCCATACATTTTCTGCTTCACCAATATAAACTTTAGGTTTGCCAGTTTCATCATCAGTTCCAACTAAAAAATATACACCTTGAGTGTTTACCTGATTTTGAAAAGATGAGTTTAACTCAGTTATTTTATTCCTTGGACAAGATAATGATTGAATTGTAAGGTTGACTAATTCAGCTAATTTTATTCCACTGACTGACCCCTCTTTTAAATATATTCTAATACTTTTTCCTAGTTTCATAGCTGTATTTTTACCCAAACGCCCTCTTCAACAAACTCTCCACTTTCGGCTCGCTTCCTCTGAAATTCTTATACAATTCCATTGGGTCCTTTGTACCACCGGAAGAAAGAAGAACTTTATATTTTGAGGCGATTTCAGGATTGAAAATTCCGTTTTCTTTAAAATATTGGAACGCATCGGCATCCAAAACTTCTGCCCATTTGTAAGAATAATATCCCGCAGAATATCCACCTTGGAAAATATGTGAAAAACTTGGGCTCATCGCTGTTTCTGGATTTGCCGGATATAATTGTGTTGCTTTGGTGTATTTGTCTTCAAACTCTTTTACACTCTCATTCTCTAACTCTGAAACTTTAGTATGATAATTCATATCCAAAATCCCGAAACCTAATTGTCTCATCGTTTGATAACCTTCCATAAAGTTTTTAGAAAGAGCAATTTTCTCGATTTTTTCGTCTGGAAGAATTTCACCTGTTTTATAATGTTTGGCGAAAGTTTTTAAGAACTCAGGTTCGTAACAGAAATTCTCTAGGAATTGAGACGGTAATTCCACAAAATCCCATTTTACAGAAGTTCCGGAAAGGGTAGGATATTGTGTATTCGCCAACATTCCGTGAAGAGCGTGACCAAACTCATGGAATAAAGTCGTCACTTCCTGGAACGTCAACAAGCTCGGCGTATCTTTCGTCGGTTTGCTGAAATTACAAACAATAGAAATATGCGGACGAGAATTTTCATCGTCTTTTTTATACTGGTTTTTATAACTCGTCATCCAAGCTCCGGCTCTTTTGCCTTTTCTAGGAAAATAATCAACGTACAGAAGAGATTTGAAAGTTTTTTCAGGATTGTTACTTCCTGCTTCCAACTTCCCGCTTCCTGCTTCAAAGACTTCATACACTTTCACATCTTCATGATATTTCGGAATGTCATTTCTTTCTTCAAAAGTTAATCCGAATAAGTTATTAGCCAATCCAAAAACGGCATCCTGAACCTGATCTAATGGGAAATAAGGTTTTAATTCCTCATCATTTAGATCATATTTTGCTTTACGAAGTTTTTCAGCATAAAAAGCGTGATCGTAACCTTGTATTTCATCAATTCCATCGGCTTTTGCTAATGATTTTAATTCCTCAATTTCTTTTTCGGCGTAAGGTTTAGCTTTTGTAAGCAATTCATTTAAAAAGTCTAATACTTTTGTTGGAGATTTTGCCATTCTTTCCTCCAAAACATAGTCTGCATAATTGGTGTAGCCTAATAATTCTGATTTTTGCTGTTTTAATTGAAGAAGCTCTTTGATTAAATTTTGATTGTCAAATTCTCCACCATCGAAAGATTTTTTACCATTGGCCAATGCTATTTCTTTTCTTAATTCACGGTTTTCAGCATAGGTCATAAACGGAAGATAACTTGGGTATTGTAATGTAATCACCCAGCCTTCAAGCTCTCTTTCTTTAGCTTCTTCGGCGTATTGTTCAATGATGGCTTCAGGAATTCCTGCCAAATCTTCTTTATTGGTAATATGTTTGAAATAATTATTAGTAGAAGCCAACACATTTTGTCCGAATTGCAGAGATTTTAAAGATAAATCCATGCTGATATTCTTTAATTTTTCCTTGTCTTCTTCATTTAACAAAGCACCGCTTCTCACAAAACCTTTGTAAGTTTCATTTAAAAGCATTTGCTGTTCTTCATTAAGATTGTATTTCTCTTTTTCATCGTAAACCTTTTTGATTTTATTGAAAAGAGCTTCGTTTTGAGAGATTTTTGATGAATATTCTGTTAAGATCGGAGAAACATCCTGAGCGATCTGTTGAAGTTCGTCACTCGTTTCGGCGGAATTTAAATTGAAAAATATATTTGAAACAGCATCCAATTGCTCTCCCGAATACGCCAATGCTTCAATTACATTTTCAAAAGTTGGTTCTTCAGAGTTATTAACAATCGCATTGATTTCTTCTTCTGATGTTTGAATTAATTCCTTAAAAGCAGGAAGATAATCTTCATTTTTAATAGAATTGAATGGCGCTGAATGATATGGTGTGTTAAATTTTTCTGTTAAAATATTCATTTTTCGATTTTTTAATAAGTGTAAATGTAATAATTCGTATTGATTTGATGGTGGAATTCTCAAAAATAATGCCTCAATGAAAAGGTATGACAAAAATGCTTTATCTTTAATAATCTTGTCATATGAAAAGTTGAGATATAGGCGGAATGATTAATTTTGACAACAGACTTACAACTTAATGATGTTAAAAATTTAACCCTAAATATTTTAAACTATGAAAACAATTTTAAAAATTATTGGCGTAATTGTTCTTTTAATTATTGGATATACCGTAATCGCAATGCTGGCTTTTGGTAAAAATTATCATTATGAAAAATCGATGGTAATTAATGCTCCGAAAGACAAAGTATGGCAACAGATAAGCTCGATGAAAGCTTTTAACCAATGGAATCCGTGGATGAAATTAGATAAAACGATGAAAGTCACTTATACCGGAACTTCCGGAGAAGTGGGAGACAAATACTGTTGGGACAGCAAAAATGATGATGCTGGAGCAGGTTGTCAGGAAATCAAAGAATTAGTTTTAAACGAAAAACAAAAAACAGAAATGATTTTTGTAAAACCTTTTGAAGGGCAGGCAACCTCTGAAATCGTTTTGTCTTCTGAAGGAAATGCTACAAAAGTAGTCTGGACTATGGACACTGAGCAAGATCCTATGATGAAAATAATGCGACCAATGATGGATTACCAAATGGGGAAATCCTATGAAGAGGGTTTGAATAATTTGAAAGCGTTGGTAGAAAAATAAAATGAGAGCCTTGTAGATTTTACAAGGCTTTTTCAATGGGGTCTCTTTATTAAAAGTTATGTGTAATTATTTTGCTTATTTGAAGTTTTTAGAAATTCAAAAATAAAATATTATTCAAAAAAATATTATCTTTATATAAAGAAAAGATTTATGGAGAAGACCGTATTTGAGAAAAATGCCATAAGAAACTTTGTGAAGACCATTATTGCCGAAAAAATCGAAAAGCTGAAAAACTTTATCGAATTTACGTTGGATGCAACGCGTGATATCAAAAAAACTCCGAAATATGACAGTATGAGGGAGGAAATGCAAGAGGAGATTTATCAGATGCAAAGACAACTGGCGGCCTTAAATGACCTTCAGCGAAATATGTCAAAAGTTCTAAATAATGCCACAGAAAGAGTGCAGTTGGGTTCGATTGTCATTACCAATAAAGCTCGTTTTTACATATCAGTTTCCTTGGGAGAGTTCTTTTTTGAGGGAGATCGCTTTTACGCTATTTCCTCGGAAAGCCCGATGGCTAAAAAAATGATGGGCATGAAACCCGGAGATGATTTTACCCTCAATAAAATTCATCAGGAAATCGTAGAAGTTTTGTAGAATTATGAATTGTGAATTGTGAATTGATTTTTAGTACTGTCATTCTGACGAAGGAAGAATCTAAATTTTTAACTCGTAGCATAAAACCAACAACTAACAACCGCCAACGATCAACTTTTTCGTAATTTTGCATCTATGAATAAAGCAGAAGTTTTAAAAGAAATCATAGAGCAAAGAAAAAGCATCTTTCCAAAAGATTACACTGAAACCGAAATGTCTCAGGAAATTATTAATGAAATCCTGAATTCAGCGACATTTGCTCCCAATCACAAACGTACAAAACCTTGGCGTTTTAAGATCTTCAAAGGAGAAGAAAAAGCGAAATTAGCTTCCGAAATGCAGGCTATTTACAAAGCTTCTCAACCCGAACAACTATTTTTAGAGAAAAAATATAATGATATTGGCTTTAAAATCAATAAAGCTGATGCTGTTGCTTCAATCATTGTCAATTTCAGCGGAATGGTTCCTGAATGGGAAGAAATCGCTGCCGTTTCGATGGCTGTTCAGAACATGTATTTAACTTGTACAGCAAATAATATCGGCTGTTACTGGAGTTCTCCTAAAATTGTAGACCAATTGAAAGATTCTCTGACGATCGAAGAGAACCAGAAATGTCTTGGGCTTTTCTACATGGGGAAGGTTGATCACTTTAACAATGGATCTGTTTAAACCTTTTTTTAGAGGCTTTTGAATTCGCCGAATTATTTTAAGGAGCTATTTCCCGCTTTCCACTGTATCTTTTTAGTTACGGCCTCCGCTTCGCTCCGGCCGCAACAAAAAAGGATGTCGTTTCAATCGGGGCTAGGGTAGCAGGCCTTTGATAATAAATTTTAGAAGAAAAAGTAAAGATTAGTTAAAGTAAAACTTTACAAATTTATCAATGAAAGCCCATTAAAGCTTACTACATTGTTAGATTGATAAATTGTTGCATTTATTAAACGTAGAATTGAAAATTTTATTTATCTTTGCACTCTTAAATATTTAACTGGGACGAGTTCCCATAAAATTCAAACATTATGTCAGTAAAAATCAGATTACAAAGACACGGATCAAAAGGGAGACCTTTTTTCCACATCGTGGTTGCAGATGCTAGAGCTAGAAGAGATGGTAGATTCATCGAGAAACTAGGTACTTACAACCCAATTACTAACCCTGCGACTATCGATTTGAACGTTGATTCTGCTGTAAAGTGGTTAAACAACGGTGCTCAACCAACTGATACTGCAAGAGCTATTCTTTCTTACAAAGGAGTACTTTACAAAAAACACTTACAAGGTGGTGTTGCTAAAGGATCTTTTGACGAGGCTGAAGCTGAAAAAAGATTTGCTGCTTGGTTAGAAACTAAAGAACAAAAAGTACAAGGTAAAGTAGAAGGTTTATCTAAAGCTCAAGTTGACGCTAAGAAAGCTGCTTTAGAAGCTGAAGTTAAAGTAAACGAAGCTAGAGTTGCTGCTGCTGCACAAGTTATCGCTGATGCTAAAGCTGCTGAAGAAGCTGCTAATGCACCTGCTGAAGAAGTTGTTGCTGAAGCTACTACAGAAGGAGAAGCTCCTGCTGCTACTGAAACTGAAGAAAACACTGAAGCTTAAAAATCCCTGTTATGCGTAAAGAAGATTGCTATTTACTAGGAAAAATCACACGCAGACACGGCCTTGCGGGTAATGTGATCCTTAAATTGGACACAGACCAGCCGGAGCTTTACAATAAACTGGAATCAATATTCGTTGAAATCAACGGATTATTGGTTCCTTTTTTTATTGAAAAATCATCTTGGAGCAAATTAGATGCTCTTAATCTTGCCTTTAAAAACTCTTCTGAGGCTTTGGTAGACCAATCTTTGGGGAAAAGCGTTTACTTACCGCTTACTACATTGCCTAAACTTTCAGGGAAACAGTTTTATTATCACGAGATCATCGGATATAATATTCTTGATGAAAATGATAATGATTGTGGTGTCATCAGATCTGTAAACGATCAGACCGCTCAGGTTTATTTCGTAACAAACCTAGACGGAAAAGAAGTTGTCATCCCAATGATTAAAGACTGGATTCTGGAAGTCGATAGAGAAGAAAGAATCATCAAAATGATACTTCCTGAAGGTCTTATTGATGTCTTTTTAGTTTCTTCTAAGAAAGACGAATAAGTTAATTTAATTATCTTCTAAAAAAGATGATAGCTAATAAAACCATCATCTTTCCATTACACATTACCAATTACTTATATTATTTATTGCTCATAAACTGCGGGTAATAGATATTCCTGTACTATTTTCTCAGATTGTGGATGAGCATATGCTTTATTGTAGGCCTTTGCTGTAATTACGATCACTAAAGGAATTTCAGTGAACATAATGATTTTATTACCACCATTTCCACTGCATTGATACGCCTCAAAACTTTTGCCTCCAACCTTATATACTTTTCTCCAAAATAAATATCCGTAGCCTTCAAAGTCTTTATTTTCAGGGAAATAATTGGTGAATGATTTTTTGATCCAAGCTTTGTCGATTACTTTTTTCCCTTTCCATTCTCCATTATTTTTGTATAACTGACCGAATTTAGCAAAATCTAATGCATTCATTTTCAGACCTCCTGCTAATGATATTTTATGCTGTGGAGTGTATTGCCATTTATAATTTTTGATTTCTAATGGATTAAAAAGTTTTTCTTTGGCGTAATTTTCCAGTCCGTTTGGAACATTTTGATCTAAAATATCACCTGCAACAACAACTCCCGCCGTGAAATAACTCCATTTGTTACCAATTTTATTATCCGTCATTGGAACATCAAGTGTGAATTTTACCCAATTATCGGTTGGGTACATGTTTTCTTCATTTCCTGGAGAATTTTCATCTTCATCGTTGCCTTCAAAGGCTGAACTCATGGTTAACATACTTTTCAAGGTTACGCTGTCTTTTTTCGGAGCGTAATGTTGAAATTCTTTTAAACGATAAAACTCTCCAAGCGTTTGATTTTCATTTTTCAGGTGACCATCTTTAATGGCAATTCCAGCTAATGCAGATGCGAAAGATTTCCCTACAGAACGGGTGTCTTGTAAACTGTCTCTTCCTGAATTGTTAAAATATTCTTCAATAAGCAGTTTTTTATTTTTAATAACAACAATGCTGGTGATATCTCTGAATCTGTTTTCTGCAAATTTTTGATTTAAATTTCTAATTTTTTTTGTGTTAAATTTTTCTGTGGAAACTTCCCATCCGCTGTTAGGTTTGATCGTTTGAAGAGTGATCTGTTTTTCGCTAATATCTTTCTTAGGAACGGTTAGATTAATTTCACCTTTTGCAATAAGACGACCTGTTTTTACTGATGTTGATTTTAAATAAGGTCGGATTTCTATTTTTAAAATATGGTTTCCAGCAGTCAGAGAATCTATTCCTCCATGAACCAAATAAAAGCGTGACCATAAATATTTCCCCCAAGAATCTTCATTACCAGTACTTATTAAAGGAATTCTAAAGTTTGTTTTTATCTTTTTATTTTCTACAGTTCCGGCGCCTGTATTTAGATTTTCTACATAAATTAATTTTCCATCAACATAAAATGAGAATTGATAATTTCCTTTTTTAAGTAATTCATCAGCGGTTAGGGTAGGATTTAGTTCATGTAAATAATTAACCAATGAATTATCCATAAAAACTCTGATATCAAGGTCTTTGTCTTCTTGAAAAATCATGTTTTTCAGAAGATCATTTTCTTTAAGATTTTCCAGAGCGATTACTTTATCTAAAAAAAGAACTGTATTCAAATGATTTTTTTGAACAGAATTTTCAATTTTTTCAGGAGTAATAAGGTTTTGAGCTTGTCCAAAAGATAAAGTAAATATCAGTGACAGAATAAATATAGAGATTGGTTTCATTTCAATTTTAAATCTAAACAAAAATATAAAGCTTTGCTTATAAAAAATAGAATAAAATTAACATTTATGATTTCACAGATTATGTAGAGTGATCCTTGTCAAGGTTTTAAACCTTGACAAGGATTGTGCTGAAAAAAAATATAAACATATGTGAAAATCTGTGAGATCTGTGGGGAAGAAACTACTTCAAAATCTTTCGATATTTCAAAGGCGTTACGCCCATATTTTCTTTAAAACAGCGGATAAAATGACTTTGATCGGAAAAACCACATTCTAAAGCAATTTCAGTTAAAGATTTTTCGTTCGTAGTAAGAATTGACAAGGATTTGTTGATCTTTAATTTTCGGACATAATCTCCAAGATTATAGTGGAAGTATTTGTGGAAATCTCTACTTAGATGAGCTGGATGGATATTTAAAGTTTGGGCAATTTCTGTTAAATTCAGTTTGTCAGTACAAGTTTCGTGAAGTAATTCACTGATCTGCTTCACCCAAATTGGTTTCTTTTCTAAAAGTACTTTTTGATTTGATAATTCACTGAAAATATTTAATAAAAGTTCATGCGTTGAGGTTTCCGAAGCATTGTCATTGATTTTACTTTCTTTAAATATTTTGTACATCAACAACTTTAATTCAGGATTTTTCATATTAAAACTTCCTTCAATATTATCTTTTGAAATGTTGAGTTTTTCAAACCATTCTTTCGGAATTTCAATATGAAAACCTCTTGTAAAACCGTCCGGTTTTATGTTATAATGCGGATCCTCCCAATGATGATAAAGCAAAGTGCCTGCTGAACATTCATAGACTTCTTTTTTGTTTCCCTCGATCACATTTCCCTGAAGAAGAAAGGTAAAATATGCATTTTCATGATAATGCCAGTCAACGTAAGGATGAGTGTATTCCGTATCCGTAATAATCAACCCGTCAAAGTCGAGGGTTTCATTGGTTTGACCGAAAAATTGTCCGTTACGGAGGGTATTCATTATAATTTAAGCTTTAAATTTTTAATCTGTTCGTACATTTTATTGAAAAATATTTTCCTATCCCTGTTTCCTGACGTACTCATAGATTTTGAATTTTTAATTTGATGTTCAAAATAATTCAGTGTTTCGCCACAGGTTTTAGCATCATTAATCAAAATATAGCCAAACATATTGGTCGGCAGTGCAAAAAGCGACTGTTTTGGATGATGGAAAAAAATGTCATTCGAAAGATGCATCAATTCATTTTCATATAAGTGAAATTTAGGATTACTTTCTGTTTTTTGCTCGATATTCTGTATTAATTCTTTCAGTTCGTCTAGAATAATTTGGGCTTCGTTTTTTTGTAAAAGTCCGGTATCATAATAAAAAGAAATTTGTTGTAAAATACTGGAAATCGTCATGTTATTCCATAATTCTACTACATTTTGTTCTTCATATTTCTTTTTTAATTCTTTGGTATTTGTTTCAAAATAGGGCGGTGAAAATTGAAGAAAAGGAATAAAAACCTGTTTTGCATTCAATAAATTCATCCAGACATAAATTTTGAAGCGCGAAAGAAGTGTATCTGAAAGTGTATAAAAAAACGGAATATCTTTCGCCGAATAATAAATCGTTATCCCGTCAGAAAGCGGTAGACTTTCAAAAACACGAAGGTTATTTTGAAAAAAAGACTGTAAATCCTCCGTTTCACTCACTCCCGAAGTTTTTTGTACTACGATTTGATGATCCGAAGTGATAAATTGATTAAGTGAAATCTGATAATGTTTTGCCAATTCCAAAGCTTCTTCAAAACTGAATTTTGCCTTCAGCGAAGTTCTTCTGTGTGCTGCATCATAGCTTATATTAAGAATGTTGGCGATCTCGTCATTCAAAGATTTGTCTCCAATTTTCTTACGGATTTCTTTAAGCAAACGTTCCTGATGCATGTTTTTGTGATTTTCACAAATGTAAGTAAAATGTTAATTATTTATCACATTTAAGGAAGTAAATATTCTTTTCAAATTTGAATAAATATTTAACAGATGAAACGTAAAATAATTTTTGTTGCCTTATGTATTTTTATATCGTTAAAAATGGGAGCACAACAAAAGATCCAACCAATTTATTATGTAGATTATTCCTTTGCCAACAGACATTTGTTACGTGGAGGTGTAGAGTTTATGCTGATTAAGGAAAGTGATAACCAAAACAAACTTTTTTTAGGAACAGGGTATGGAATAGTGAATGATAACGGCAAAATACGTGGAATTCCTGACCTGCATTTAAGTTATAATGTAGGAACTCTTTTATTTGTTAAGGTAGGTTCTTCCTTTTCTCACGCATATTCTTTAGTCGGGATCTCATTGCTTAATACTTGTGATATTGGAATTGGATATTCTACATCTTATAATAATAGTGATTTGAAAATACAGGGATTTACTGCAGGAATTACTTTTAGACTGACCCGCAAAGATGATGTTTACGGAAAATTTAGAATAGGATTTTAAAAACAAAAATAATTATGAAAACAATACCTTATATTTTAATAGCAACAAGATTTATTCTTGCGCCAATTATCCTTTTTCTGGCTTATTTTAAAGGAGAAGAATCTGAGTTTTTAATTCTCATATTAATGTACTTTGGTTTATTAACAGATATTTTCGATGGAATTATCGCGAGAAAAGTTGGTGTTTCATCCGAAAAATTAAGAAGATTAGATAGTCAGACTGATTTGGTTTTCTGGTTGTCATTAGGTTTCGCTGCGTACTTTCTTAATCCTGAATTGATTAAAACAGAATGGTTGAGCATTCTTTTAATTTTTATCATGGAAGCACTTTGCTATATCATAAGCATCTGGAGGTTCGGAAAAGAAACCTGTACTCATGCATTTTTATCGAAAATGTGGGGACTGAGTTTGTTGATCGCTTTTACGTATTTAATAGGATTTCAGGAAGCTGGCTGGGCATTTTATCTCACAATTGTGTTGGGATTAGTTTCTCATATTGATGTTATTTTAATTGTTTTAATCCTTCCAAAATGGCAATTTGATATCCCAAGTTCTTATCACGCCTGGAAAATCAGGAATGGAAAACAGAGGAAAAAAACGATATTCTTTAATTAAATAATATTCAAAGCATAGTTTTTAGTTAAATAATTGATAAATGATTTTTTTTAAAAGACAGCGTAATATTCAAGTTGCGCTGTTTTTTTGTAACTTTGCCGACGTTAATTTTTATATAAAAATTTATAGTCAACAAATGAAAAAGCAAACAATTAAAGAAATCCTACAGGATTACAAAAAGGTATTACATCATGACATTACAGTTTACGGTTGGGTAAGAACTTTCCGTGCGAATCGCTTTATTGCGCTTAATGATGGTTCTACAATTAATAATTTGCAGATAGTTGTTGATTTTGAAAATTTTGACGAAGAAATTATCAGTAAAATCAGTACAGCATCTTCTTTAAAAATTGTTGGTGAAGTTGTAGAAAGCCAAGGAGCAGGGCAAGCGGTGGAAATTGTAGCTAAAAAGATTGTCATTTTAGGTGATAACTTCACAGAAGAAAGAGACAAAACAATTCTTCAGCCTAAAAAACACTCTTTGGAAACATTAAGAGATCAGGCGCATTTAAGATTCAGAACCAATTTGTTTGGGGCTGTTTTCAGAGTACGTCACGCGGTAAGTTTTGCAGTGCATTCTTTCTTTAATAAAAACCAATTCTTTTACATCAACACACCTGTAATTACGGGAGCTGATGCAGAAGGAGCTGGAGAGATGTTTGGAGTAACCAACTTTGATCTAAATAATATTCCAAGAGACGAGCAGGGAGATATTGACTTCGCTCAGGATTTCTTTGGTAAAAAAACGAACTTAACGGTTTCTGGTCAGCTTGAAGGAGAAACTGCAGCAATGGGATTGGGAAGAATATATACTTTCGGACCGACTTTCCGTGCTGAAAACTCAAACACAACGCGTCACCTTGCAGAATTCTGGATGGTTGAGCCGGAAGTTGCCTTCAACAACCTTGAAGATAACATCGACTTGGCAGAAGATTTCTTGAAATATGTTATTCAGTATGTTTTAGATAACTGTAAAGACGATCTTGATTTCTTAGACAAACGTTTTGCAGAAGAGCAAAAATCAAAACCAGAAAAGGACAGAGCAAAAGAAGGTCTTATTGAAAAATTAGAAAATGTTATTGCTAAACGTTTCAAACGTGTAAGTTATACAGAAGCGATTGAGATCTTAATGAACTCAAAAGAAAATAAAAAAGGGAAGTTCCAGTATCCGGTTGAAAATTGGGGAACCGATCTTCAGTCTGAGCACGAAAGATTTTTAGTTGAAAAACACTTCGAATGTCCTGTAGTATTATTTGATTATCCAAAAGAGATCAAAGCATTCTATATGAAATTGAATGATGACAACAAGACCGTTGCTGCAATGGACGTACTTTTCCCAGGAATCGGAGAAATCATCGGAGGTTCAGAAAGAGAAGCGAGATTAGATGTATTAAAACAGAAAATGGCAGAAATGCATGTAGATGAGCATGAACTTTGGTGGTATTTGGATACCAGAAAATTCGGTTCTGTTCCGCATGCAGGGTTTGGATTAGGATTGGAAAGACTGGTTCTTTTCGTAACAGGAATGACCAACATAAGAGACGTGATTCCTTTCCCAAGAACACCGAAAAATGCTGAATTTTAGATAAATAAAAAAAGCCTTAAAGTAAAATTTAAGGCTTTTTTTATTTTTTAATAGCTTATTAGGTACCATATCTACTGCAAAAATCGTGCTAAATGCTTTTTTTGTCGAATAAATTTATCTAAATTCGTAGAATATGTTATGTTAAAACACAAAGATTAATATGCTTAGACAACATTTACAACTCAAATTAGGACAGAAGTTAGCGCCTCAGCAGATTCAGTTGATGAAGCTTATTCAGCTTCATACATTGGAGTTTGAAGAGGAATTGGAGAGAGAACTAGAAGAGAACCCTGCTTTGGAAATCGCAAAAGAAGAGTCTAAGGAAGATGATTATGCTTCTTTGGAGGATGCTTATGAAAATGAAGGTACGGAAAGCATTGAAACCGATTTTGATGTTAACGATTATCTTTACGATGACGAGCCAACCTATAAAACTGCTTCCAGCAACTATTCTGCAGATGATGAAGAATTCGATAACGAAAGCCTTTTAACGGAGGGTCAGTCGTTATATGATTATTTATTGGAGCAGATTCATCTTGCCAATATTAATGAAGAAGATGTAAAAATTGCCGAATATATCATCGGAAACCTAGATACAGACGGATATTTAAGAAGAGAGATTAAAGCAATTGTGGATGATCTTGCTTTTTCTCAAGGGATTTATACAACCAAGGAGAGAGTGGATGATGTTCTTGAAAATTACGTTCAGAAATTAGATCCACCCGGTGTTGGAGCAAGAGGTTTGCAGGAATGTTTATTGTTGCAGATTGAGAAAAAAGTAAGCTCTGATAAAGCCGTTTCTTTGGCTGCCAATATTTTGAGACATCAGTTTGATGCCTTGACGAATAAGCATTATAATAAGATCATTCAGAAATATGATATTGAAGAAGAGGATTTAAAGGATGCATTGGAAGAAATCTCAAAGTTATCCCCAAAAGTAGGAGGGAATTTCGATACTCAGACGATTACGATCAACCAAGAGATTATCCCGGATTTTGTAATTCAGGTAAAGGATGGAATGGTTATCCCAATGTTGAACAGTAAAAATGCACCAACTTTAAGAGTTTCGGAAGAATATAAAGATATTTTAACAACGTATTCTCACGATAAAAACTCTTCTGAACATAAACAGGCTGCTTTATTTATCAAACAAAAACTGGATGCTGCAAAATGGTATATTGATGCGATCAATCAACGTCAGAATACCTTATTACAGACTATTACGGCTATTGTTAAATTCCAGAAAGATTATTTCATTACCGGAGACGAGAAATCTTTGAGACCAATGATTTTAAAGGATATTGCCGATATTACAGGTTTTGATATTTCTACCATTTCAAGGGTGGTGAAAAGTAAATATGCGGATACTTCAAATGGTATTTTGTATCTTAAAGATCTATTCTCAGATAGTTTAACGAATGACGATGGAGAGGAAGTTTCTACAAAAGAAATTAAAAATCATCTTCAGGAAGTGATCAGCAAAGAGAATAAAAGAAAGCCTCTTACCGATGATGCTTTAGTCGTTATTTTAAAGGAACAAGGTTATAATATTGCAAGAAGAACCATTGCAAAATACAGAGAACAGCTGAATATTCCTGTTGCGAGATTAAGAAAAGAATTATAAAAATTCGATAAAATATATAAAATGCTCAGATGATTCTGGGCATTTTTTGTTTTAAATAATTAAAGGTTGTATTAAACGGAAAAGCATTTCAATTTGAAATGCTTTTTTTATTTATAAGTGTAAATGATATTATTCTTCCTCAGAATCGATATCCTTTAATTGTTTCAGATTCTTATCTAATTTCCTCATAATGATTCCGTACACAACTTTATAATAAAGCCAGGTCAAGAGCACAACCAATGCCGTACTAACAATGGTTCCAATTATGAAGATAGTAAGATTAGAATTATTGACTTCAATATGCTGAGTATTTAAAATATAAAATACAAAAACAGTGAAAACAGAGGTAAATGCTATTAATAAAAGGATATTAATTAAAATGAAAGCATTAACTGTTTTCTTAAACTGAATAATTTTAAGTATAAATTTCTTTAAGTTTTCCTCAACCTTTATTTTCTTATAGTTTTGATAAAATTTGAATACAAAATAGGCGGTTATAGAAAGACTTAAAATCTTCAATACTACATATATGCTATCGAGAAAACCTTCGAGTTCGGTAGTTTTTTTTGCACCAAGTCTTTCCAGAATGCTTAGAAAGCTGTTCGATTCTTTATCTTGAATAATATAAAATAATCCCAACACAGTAAAAAACAGGAATTCTACAACACTGATCCAGAAAATATATTTCACATAATTACGTGATTTTCTGTTCAACATCTTAAGGATCTCGTTATTGTCGTATTTCTGCTGAACAGGCTGTTCCTGCCATGTTTTCTTAAAGCTGTCTAAATCAAATTCAGGCATATTTTTCCATCTGTTCTTTAAGGGTTTTCTTTAATCTGTTCATTTTCACACGCGCATTTACTTCGGTAATTCCGAGGTTTTCTGCAATATCCTTGTAAGGCAAATCATCCAGATACATGGTAACAATTGCTCTTTCCACATTGGGAAGCGTCTTTATTACTGTATACAAAAGTGAGACCTGTTGGTGTTTTTCGTCATCATCTTCGATAAAATCTCGGTGATTGATGTCTAATTCATTAGTAGGCAGGCTTTTGCTTTTTTTTCTGAAAAGGGTAATAGCTGTATTCAGGGCTACACGATACATCCAGGTAGAAATTTTAGAATTTCCTTTAAAAGAATCATAACTTCTCCAGAGCTGTAAAACAATTTCCTGGAAAAGATCTTCCTCATCTTCCAGAGAGTTCGTATAAAGACGCGAAACCTTGATAATCAAGCCCTGATTATCTTTTATCAATTGCGCAAATTCTTTTTCTCTGGATATCAAAATGGATGTGTAATAATTCACGAAGATAATAATAATAAGTCAATTGTAAATTTTACTTCGTAAGTGAATGGTGAATTTTATTTTGAAAACATTTTAAAAAAATTGACAACAAAGTGAATTGACTATTCACAATTCACAAAATGCAAATATTATAGGCATTTTGTATATCTTTGCAGCCACGAGAAAGTCGGCTTGTTGATTCTTGTTTCGGCAAGGGTAGGAAAGTCCGGACACCATAGAGCAGCAAAGCGGATAACATCCGTCACCCGCGAGGGTAGGACAAGTGCAACAGAAAGTATGTACAGTTCGGCTGTAGTGAAACCAGGTAAACTCTTTGCGGTGCAATGGTAAGTATATCGGTTCTTTTCAGTAATGGAAATAGGAGTGGCTCGCTCTGAAAGCCGAGGGGTAATCAGCTCAAGTTTTGCAGTAATGTACGACGTAGATAAATAACAGGCACTTCTTTGGAAGTACAAAATCCGGCTTATAGATTTTCTCGTGATTTTAGTTTAAATTTTCACTGTTCAAAGTTTTGAATAGCAATACAAATAGAAAAGCGGAGAATGTTCTCCGCTTTTTTTATAAATCATTAATGATTACAGCATTAATTGTGTTTGTATTTCCGGGAATAGGATCTGTCATATAAATCCATTCCATATATACATTTGTTGGTAATCCGATTGTGGTTATATGATTCGGATAAGATGCACAAGGATAGGCCGGACTTTGTAATTGCCCCGTGTAGGCGGTATTACCGGTATTTGGGTCTATAAGGTCGAATTCTGTAAATGCCCATTTGGTGATATTTGGCATATCGTAAGATAATATAGGATCCCATGGATATACGGTATATGGAGGAACCACACCGTCATTAATTTCCCACATATTTACAGGGTAAATTGAAGAATTCATTTGTCCTTTAAAATCTTCATAGCGCAATTCTTCTCCTAAATTTGCTTTTACAACTGAAGGATCAAAGTTTTTTACGGTAAGAGCACAGTTTGAACCTGTAAAATCTCCGGCTGCAATTTGCCCATGATAAACATATTTAGTCGAATTATTAAATATCACAAGATGCGCCATCTGTGAATAAGCAAATAAAGAAGAAAATATCGAAGATAAGATGATTAGCTTTTTCATAATAATTAGTTTTGAGATTTTAATGATTGGTTAATCTGAGAACTCTTGTCTGCGTAGATTTTATATGCCCAAATAATAATAGAGCTGGAGTTTCCCTTTGTTTTTGCCATCATCTCTTTTTCCGAAACACCGGATGATAAAATAAGGTCTTTGGAGGCAGGAATTAATAAAGCTTTTCTTCTTTCACTAAGCTCGGGGTTTCTTTTTTCTTCTTCAGTAGGGCGATTTTGAATTTCTCCCAGACTTTTGAATGCTTTTTTGAAATTCTGCATTTCAGAAGTTTTCATGTTTTCAGCAGTGTTGATTACATTTCCCTCATTAGAACAGGAAATTAAGCCCAATATTGCAAAGGCTGCTAGTAATAAGCGTTTTTTCATGGTTAAAGTTTAATGATTAGTGATAAATATTAATTTTCAATAAATATAATGAATTATTTGTTACATAATTAATATTTATCACTCATTAGTGCATTTTTATCTTAGCTAAATACAATATTTACAGGCTATTCGGAATAAATGATAAGATTTTTTATTCACTTTCAAGTGTACTTTTGGCTTCCTGTAATCCTAGTTTTTCGTTGTCGGAAAGTTGAGGAAATTTCAAATCCATTTTTTCCAAAGTATCAATAATGATTTGTACGGCGGCTACTCTTGCAAACCATTTATTATCCGCCGGAAGCACATACCACGGAGCATCTTTTTTATTGGTTTCATTAATAGCAGTCTCATAATTTTCCATGTATTGATCGAATAAAGCTCTTTCCGGAAGGTCGGCTGCTGAGAATTTCCAGTTTTTTTCCTGTTCGTCGATTCTGTCTATAAGTCTTTTCTTTTGTTCATCTTTAGAAACATTTAAAAATATTTTAACGATGGTTGTTCCGTTTTGAGCAAGATGTTTTTCAAAATTTCTGATGCTTTCATATCTGTTTTCCCAGAATTTATCATCGAAACCTTTCACAGAATCCCATGTTTTTTCGCTTAAATTATATTCAGGATGAACTTTACATACCAAAACGCTTTCGTAATGCGAACGGTTAAAGATCCCAATCATCCCTTTTTGAGGAAGCGCCAGATAATGTCTCCACAAAAAATCGTGGGAATATTCTTTTGAGCTTGGTGTTTTAAAGCTTGTTACATTACAGCCTTGTGGATTCACTCCCCCGAAAACATGTTCAATTAAGCTGTCTTTTCCGGCTGCATCCATTGCCTGAAGAACAACCAACAGGGATTTGCTTCCATCAGCATATAATTTTTCCTGAAGGTCACGAAGTTTTTCTTTTTCCTGAATTAATAATTGTGCGCCTTCGTCTTTGGTAAGCTTTCCTTTATATTCTGTTGAAGTTTTTTTTATTGAAAATTTTCCTTGTACCAGGAAATCGTCTGAGAAATTGGTGTCCATATTTTTTATAGTTATTAAAAGATTAAAAGTATATCTAGATTTGAATGTTTAGTAGTAATCTATCAACTAAAAACAATCAACCATCAACTAGCCTTAGCATAAATATAACAAAAAAACCGCCTCCATGGAGACGGTTTCTTATTTTTTTTGAGTAGAGCTTACTTCGCAACAGCTACTTTTTTTGCAGCTTTAGCAGCTTTCTTTGCTTCTTTTTTAGCAGCTTTAGCATCAGCTGGAGTTTCCATTTTAGCTGGAGCTACTACAACATCAGGTGCATTAGCATCAACAGTTCCTTTGATGTAAATTACGCTTCTGCTGTTTGCGGGGTCGTTAGAGAAAACTTCAATCATTTTGTTGAATCCTCCATTGATTGCTGTGTTGTATCCAACTTTGATTTTAGCAGATTTTCCTGGCATAATAGGATCAGTGCTGAACTCAGGAGTTGTACATCCGCAAGAAGCTTTTACATTAGAAAGAACAAGAGGCTTATCACCAGTATTCGTTACAGTGAAGAATCTTACACCGTCAGAACTAGGCTTCACATTACCGTAGTCAAAAGTCGTTTTATCAAAAGTGATAGTCTGCGCAGATGCTAGAGCAAATGTTCCAAATAGTGCAATTCCTGCAATTAATTTTTTCATATTCTTGAATGTTAATATGTTTGTTAGATAAATTTTGAGAAACAAAGTTAAAAATTATTTTAATTCATACTGAATTTTTTTTTTCTTTAGACTATTTTTGCAAATTGTAAGCCAAAGAAATAGAATTTATGCAGATTTCAGAAAAGTATAATCCACAGGAAACAGAACAAAAATGGTACAACTACTGGTTGGAAAACAAGTACTTCCATTCAGAGCCTAATGAGAAACCACCATATACTATTGTAATTCCTCCGCCAAACGTTACGGGGATCTTACACATGGGGCATATGTTGAATAATACCATTCAGGATGTTCTGGTTCGTCGTGCAAGGATGCAGGGATTTAATGCTTGCTGGGTTCCGGGAACAGATCACGCTTCAATTGCTACGGAAGCGAAGGTTGTTGCCAAACTGAAATCAGAAGGAATTAATAAAGCAGATATTACCCGTGAAGAGTTTTTAAAACACGCTTGGGAATGGACGGATAAATACGGAGGAACCATCCTTGAGCAGTTGAAAAAACTAGGTTGTTCATGCGATTGGGACAGAACCCGTTTCACAATGGAAGAGTCACTTTCTCAGCAGGTGATCAAATCTTTTGTTGATGTATATAATAAAGGACTTATTTATAGAGGATACAGAATGGTAAACTGGGATCCGGAAGCGAAAACTAATATTTCTGATGAAGAAGTTATCTTTAAAGAACAAAACGGAAAATTATATTTCCTAAAATATAAAATCGAAGGTACAGAAGAATTCCTTTCGGTTGCTACAACGCGTCCTGAAACGATTTTCGGAGATACTGCGGTTTGTATCAATCCTAATGATGAGAGATATGCTCACTTAAAAGGTAAAAATGTAATTGTACCGATCGTAAACAGAGTTGTACCGATTATTGAAGACGATTATGTTGATATTGAATTCGGAACTGGTGCATTGAAAATTACACCTGCTCACGACATCAATGACTACGAGATCGGAAAGAAACACAATCTTCAAATGATTGATTCTTTGGATGATGACGGAAACTTAAATGATCACGGTTTACATTATTCAGGAAAAAATAGATTTGATGTAAGAAAACAAATCGCAAAAGAATTAGAAGAAAAAGATCTTTTGTTGAAAGCAGAAGATTACGTAAATAAAGTAGGAACTTCAGAAAGAACAGGCGCCGTTATTGAACCTAAAGTTTCTGTTCAATGGTTCTTAAAAATGACTGATATTGCTAAGCCGGCTTTGGATGTAGTAATGGATGATGAGGTTAAATTTTATCCTGAAAAGTTTAAAAATACCTACAAACACTGGATGGAAAACATCCGCGACTGGAATATTTCTCGTCAATTATGGTGGGGGCAGCAAATTCCTGCATTCTATTATGGAGACGGGGAAAATGATTTTGTAGTTGCAGAAAACATCGAAGATGCATTAGAACTAGCAAAACAAAAAACTAGCAACGATCAACTAACAACAAGTGACCTAAAGCAAGACGAAGACGCTCTTGATACATGGTTCTCATCTTGGTTGTGGCCAATGTCTGTTTTCGATGGTCTGAACGATCCTGAAAATAAGGATATCAATTATTATTATCCGACTTCTGACTTGGTAACAGGTCCGGATATTATTTTCTTCTGGGTTGCAAGAATGATTATGGCTGGATTGGAATACAGAAAAGAAGTTCCGTTCAAAAATGTTTATTTCACAGGGATTGTAAGAGATAAGCAGAGAAGAAAGATGTCAAAATCTTTAGGAAATTCACCAGATCCTTTAGAATTGATGGATAAATATGGCGCTGATGGTGTTCGTGTTGGTATTTTATTAAGTTCTGCGGCAGGAAATGATCTTCTTTTTGATGAAGATTTAATGCTTCAGGGAAGAAATTTCATGACTAAAATTTGGAGTGCTTTCCGTTTGATCAACATGTGGAATCATGAAGATAAACCTGCAAATGTTGCCGACAAACAAGCTATCGAATGGTTTGAAAATAAATTAAACAAAACGATTGTAGAAATCGATCAGCAATTCGAGAAATTCAGAATTTCTGATGCATTGCATTTGATTTATAAATTAATTTGGGATGATTTTTGTGGTTGGTACTTAGAAGCGATCAAGCCAAATTATGGTGAAGGAATTTCTAAAGAAGTTTATAATAAAACAGTTGCACTTTTTGAGGAATTAATGAAATTGGTTCATCCGTTCATGCCTTTCCAATCAGAAGAAATCTGGCAATTGATCTCCGACAGAAATATTGAAGAAGCATTAATCATTTCTCAGCAAAAAAAGTCAGAGACGTTTAATGAAGATATTATTAAAAACTTTGAAACTGCAGAAGAAATTATCTCTGGGGTAAGAAATTACCGTCAGACAAAAGGTATTTCGCCAAAAGAAGCGGTTGAGGTTTATACAAGTGCGAGCGAATTTGAAAATGAAGCCGTTATAAGAAAATTAGCCAACGTTTCTGATATTCATTTCGGTGAAAAAACGGATAAACCAAGCTTTACTTTCCTGATTGGATCAACGGAAGTTTCAATTCCTTTAAGTGATAACTTAGATTTAGGAGAAGAAAAAATCAAGACAGAAGAAGAGATAAAATATTTAAAAGGATTCTTAATTTCTGTTGATAAAAAGCTTTCTAATGAAAAATTCGTTGCCAATGCAAAACAAGAAGTGGTAGACGGTGAACGTAAGAAACAAAAAGATGCGCAGGATAAAATTGCAATTCTGGAAGAGAAACTGAAAAGTTTGTAATGAACTTTAAAGATAAAGTTGGTACTTTTAGGGTCATTAGCAGTTTTACAATAAGAAGAAAAAAAGAGTTTTATTTGATTGGAGAATTGTTGGAGGGAAGTTTAAATGAAAATAATTATATTAATATTATTTTAAACTCCAGTTTGGCCATATCTGCAAAAATTTCTTCACTTGAAAATGTTGACGTTGCTAATGATTCTAAAACCTATCAATTGATAATAATAGAGAGTTTGGATGATGAAATGAATGATATTTTATTTCATCAAAATGTAGAAAGTGAAAATGTATACATCACATTAAGTGGTGAAGAATAATTAAAACTAAATGACACACATAGAAAACATAAAAAAGCTATTCTCAAAAGACTTCGTAGAAAGTCCGTTATTGGAGAGCTTTGAAGTTGGAAAAATTTATCTTTCCAGCGGGAAATTGGTTGCTTGTGATCCTTTGATTACTAATGATATGCAGCCTTTTTCTATAGAATTTCCAAAAGGAGATTTTTCTGTTTTATTGCATAAAGAAAGAGAGAGTAATTGTGTTGCGTATGCCGAAATTATTTTCGCTAATGCTGAAGTCACCGACTGGAAATTGGCCACGACAGCCGATCAAAATGTAAAAGATCTTGCAGAAGGCGAGGTTTTTGGGTATCCTGCTGAAAGCGGCATGGGCTGTTTTATGGATGTAGATACTCAGAAAAGTCTGGATAAGCTGGAAAAAAAATTATACCATAGCAAAGGAGCAGATTTCATGGGAATTTATGAAGAATTTTTCCATGATTATTTCTTTGATGAAAATGGTGCAATCGATCAATATGCATTTTTAAAACCGTCAGAAGATCATCCTGGAACCATTTTCAGTTTTGAAACAGGTTATGGTGAAGGTTTTTATGCAAGCTATATTGGTTATGATAAGAATAATAATCCTGTAAAGATCATTACAGAATTTATAGAAATTAGTTAATTAAAGTTAATTGTTTTTGACATAATATTCCCTTTTTTAAATTTGTTCAAACTAAAACTAAATAAAAAAAACACAATGAATTTTTCCTCAGAACAACCCAAAATTATAGTGGTCGGCAGTTCTTCCATAGATCTGATTTTAGAAACCGAAAAGATTCCTACTCCAAATGAAACTGTTTTAGCCACTAATTCAGACAGTTATTTCGGAGGTAAAGGGGCGAATCAGGCAGTTGGTGCTGCGAGATTGGGGGCAAGTGTTTATTTTGTAGGCTGTGTCGGGATGGATCCTCTTGGTCAGCAAATTATGAGAAATCTTGTAGGTGAGGGCGTAAACGTGGGATTTGTTTATGAAACGGACAGAGAATCTACGGGAACTGCTTATGTAACAACTTCCGGTGGAGACGCGGCTATCGTTGTAGTTCCCGCAGCCAATAAATGTTTGAGTATAGAACATATTGAGGCTGCAGATAAATATTTTCACACCGTTGATTTGATGCTTGTTCAACTTGAAGTTTCTCTTGAAGTGGTAGAATATTCGATCAGAAAAGCTAAGAAATATGGTAAAAAAGTCGGTTTATATGCTTCTCCTGCCATGAGATTAAGTGATGAACTTCTGGAAAATGTAGATTTTATCGTTTCTAAAAGCAGCGAATTACATATTGTCTTTGGCGAAGATCAGCGAGAAGATATTCTTAAAAAATATTCCAACAAAGTTTTTGTTAGGGATGATACCAATTCTACCGTTTATTTTGATGGAACAGAAATGAAATATTTCAGAAATGATAAAGACGAAACGGTCTATAAAATGGGAATGGGAGACGCTTTTACATCAGGATTTGCGATTGCCCTGTGCCACGGAAATTCTATTGAAGAATGCGTGAAATTTGGTAATGAAGTTTCTTCAAGAGTTTCAGGAACAAAAGGTTCGCAGAGTGCATTGCCAAGAGTTTCAGATTTCTTTTCTTAAAACTATTTGTTACATATCGAAAACAGATAAGTTAACATAAAAAATATCAATAAAATCTCCACTTTTATAGTGGATTTTTTGTTTTAAAATATGGAGAAGTTAATTCTTAACACTCACGACAATACAGCTCTCACAGCACATCTTTTTTTGCCTGAAAAGAGTAATAATAAATTCCTGCTCATCAATTCGGCAACGGGAGTTAAACAGCAGATTTATTTTTCTTTTGCTCAGTTTTTTGCTGAAAAAGGATTTACGGTGATTACGTATGATTATCGCGGAATCGGACTTTCAAAACCTGAAAATATGAAAGGTTTTAAAGCTTCCATGAGAATTTGGGGTTCAGAAGATTATAAAACATTGACGGAATACATCAAAAACGGATTTCCAGACTACGAAAAATATTGTCTGGGACATTCGGTTGGTGCATTGATTTTAGGAATGAATCAGGATTCTGAAATGTTTAAAGAATTTATTTTTGTGGGGACGCAAAATGCTTTTGTCGGACATTTAAAATTCAAAACAAAAATTGAAGCTTACGTCGGTTTCGGAATTATCCAACCTGTAACTACCACTTTATTAGGTTATTTCCCCGCAAATTGGTTTGGTTTGGGAGAAAGTCTTCCAAAAAATTGCGCTTATGACTGGAGAATCTTAATTTTGAACAAGAAATCAACCAACGGTTTATTAGAGAAAATTGATGATTTTTCTAAAAATTTAACGCAAAAAGTATTCGTTATTCGGGCTGAAGATGATGCCTGGTTAACGGAAAAAGGAGTGAAAAGTCTTTTGAATGATACTTATCCTAACCTAAAACCAACTTACAGATTAGTTAAGGTTTCCGAATCAGACAAAGGGGAAATTGGGCACATTAATTTTTTTAGAAGCTTTAATAAAAAACTTTGGGACATTATTTTAAATGAATTAATTGAGAAATGAAAGATATAATAAATAACACGGTAGAATTTGTAAAGCAAAAACTGGAAGGTGCAGAAGCTGGTCACGATTGGTTTCATATCGAAAGAGTATGGAAACTTTCAAAGAAAATAGCTCAGGAAGAGGATTGTAATCAAGATGTTGTGGAACTTTCTGCGTTGCTGCATGATATTGCAGATCCTAAATTTCATAATGGTGATGAAACTTTAGCTTTAAAGGTTTCCCGCGAATTTTTGGAAGGTGAAAATACACCTGAAAATATCATTGAGCAGGTTTTATTTGTTATCAAAAATATTTCATTCAAGAATAGAGGTGAAGCTCCCAAAGATCTTCCTATTGAGCTTAAAATCGTTCAGGATGCAGATCGTATTGATGCTATTGGTGCGATCGGAGTTGGCAGAACGTTCAATTTTGGTGGGTTTAAAAATAATCTGATGTATCATCCTGATATTAAGCCACAACTGAATATGTCTAAAGACGAATACAAAAAATCTAACGGCACAACGATCAATCATTTTTATGAAAAACTGTTGCTTTTGAAAGATTTAATGAATACTGAAAAAGGAAAAGAGATTGCGCAGGAAAGACATGATTTTATGTTAAAATTTCTAGATCAGTTCTATAAGGAGTGGAATGTAGAGTAGTCTTCTTTTAAAGACCTTTCGAAATCAGTATCTTTGCAACATGGGCTTAATCATTTTTGTTATCTTTCTGGCTTCTATTATTTCTCTGATTTTATCAAAAATAAAAAAAGGGAAAGGTGCCGAATGGGCGAAGATTTTCAGAATTGCTACTGTTGTTTTTTCTATCTCCATTTTTACCTATTGGTTTGTGAAGAAAAGTGCGGTGGGAATTGTGAAGGATTCTTTGTCTCTGCAGGTAGTTAATAAACTTCCTCAGACATTGGATTTTTATGTGATTAATAATAATGATCCGGATAAAAACGGGATTCTAGAAGCAAAACATATTGGAAAAATCCGCCCGGAATATTACAGAATTGAACATCTTAAAATGGATAAGTCCAATGAATATTGGATTGTAGGATATTTAGGTAAAAAAAATCTTGTCTATTTTTCGCAACATTCTGTTCCTAATAAAAATATTGATCAAATAATAGAGGTTCAGAATTATATCAATCAAAGTGTAAAGCTTTCTGACATCGCAAAGAAAGATGTTGAAGCTTATAATCATGAGAATATTAAACTTGGAATATGGGTGTCTTTGGATTTTCTTTTATTATTCCTGAATTTGGTTTTGTTATTGAGAAAGAAAAAATAAAAAAGAGATAACGTAAGTTGGGATTTGTTTCGTTAAACAGCAGTTTTCAATTAAATTTTTTAACTTTTTTAAAGATTAAGGATAATCTAAAATCTGCATCACTCTTTCTTTGAATTCTTCAGGACAATTTTTGATCAGTTTGTCTTTGTTTTGTTTGCTGATCTGCTCTGCTTCCAGCCATTCGCTTACATCAGAACTCAAGCTGTTATTGTCGTAAACTCTTTTTATCTTATTATCATCATAAAAAGTGTAGGTATCTCCAAGCCACGTTGTAGCTATACTGATTGTACAAATTTCTTTTTCCATAACATTAATTTTTGAACGTTAAATATTCAATATGTTTTCATCTCTAATTTAGTCAATTTTTATTATAAATAGAGGGTTTTATTAATGTTTTTATAAAACAGGATTATGGAGAAATCTATTACATTGAGATCAAATATGTGTGAATTATTTTAGGGTATTATTTATGTGTAAAGTATAATCAATAATAATTAAAATAAGGTTGGCGTGTTTTCTGTTGCCATTTTGGGGAGCAGAAGATCAGTTTTCCATTCTTCATTCATTTTATTGATAAAATAAGCGGATAGTAATGGGGAAGCTTTTTCAATATTCTGATGCACAAAAAAGTATAGATTTTGAAGACCTTCTTTTTTCCATTTTGTTAAATGTTTCATCCAATCGTCAAGTCTTTCGTAATCACTTTCGGCATTGGCACCCACGTATCGGATGAATGCGTTTGGAGTGGTGAGACGCATGTGAAGCATGTCTCTTCTTCCAGCTGTGTCTACAATGATGTTCGTGATATTATTAGCCTCAAAAAGCTCGCAGGTTGTGTTAAAAATATCTTCGTCGGTAAACCATTCCGTATTTCTTAGTTCAATGGCGAGAGGAACCTCTTTTGGCCATTCTTTCACGAATTTTTCTAACCTGTCATAATCTTTTGGCTTAAAATTATCATGAAGCTGTAGAAAAACCATTCCTAATTTTTCATTAAAGTTCATCACTGAAGTCGCAAAATTAGTCACAGGATCTGTAACTTCGATTAATCTTCTGAAATGAGAGACTGTATTCGTAATCTTTGGGAAAAATTTAAAGTTTTCCGGAGTTTTTTCTTTCCAGATAAGAACTTGTTCCGGAGTTGGCATTCCGTAAAATGTCGCATTTAATTCAATGGAATTGAACTGTGTTGAATAATATGTTAATTCATCTTTTGTTCCTTTAGGATAAAATCCTTTAAGATCTGTTTTATTCCATTTTGCACATCCGATAGAAATATTTTCTAAGCCTTTTTTATTTTGACTTAAAATTTCCTTTGTTCTGGAATGATCTTTTGGTAACGTAAAATCTATTTTGGAAGGATCTTCTACTTGCCCGAATTTCATATGCCGTGTATTTAATTTTTTAAAATTAAGAATTTTTTTCTCAATGATTGTTACATCACTGAAACAAATTGGTGTAAATTAAACTAATAATCTTATTAAGTTTTTTTTAAGCAAATGTTAAACATTAGGTCACATAATATTAACTGTATGTTACCATACTTGATGTTTTTGCGATATAATTTTGCTTCAGAAATAGAAGTAAAAAATATGAAGAAAAAAATAATCTGTGCTTTTGCTTTATTGTCCTTTGGGTTTGCATTTTCACAGGAGACCAGCTCTAAAATTTTTGGACGGTTAAAAGGAATCACTTCCGAAGTCACTGTAAAAGTAGTCCACGTACCTACAAACAGTACTTTTGAGACAAAAAGTAACAGTAAGGGACAGTTCAGCTTAGATAATTTGCAACCGGGAGGTCCTTATACAATAGAGGTTTCTGACGGTTCGCAGATCATTTATTCTAACACCAATATACAGCTTTCCTTGGGTAATAATGATTTACCGGTAGTGGAAGTTAACAACAGAGAAAAGGTAATTGATGAGGTAAAGCTTACTTCAAAAAGAACCATTGTAAAAAACGGAGTAGGTATCAGCCAGGCACAAATAGCAGGACTTCCTAATATCAATAGAGGAATTCAGGATGTTACAAAACTGGTTCCACAGAGTGCAAATAACTCTTTCAACGGAACAAACTTTCGTTATAATAACGTTACGATTGACGGATCTATTAATAATGATGCGATCGGTTTTAGTCCGTCTTTAGGAGGACAAACGGGAACATCAGGAATGCCTGGAAGCAGTACGCGTTCAAATTCCATCAGCTTAGATGCCATTCAGGATGTACAAGTTTACATTGCTCCTTATGATGTAAAGCTGGGGAATTTCTTAGGAGGAAGTATTAATGCTGTAACACGAAGCGGAAGCAATGATATCACCGGATCTTTATATGCGTATGGGAGAAATGCTTCTATTACAGGAAACAACAGAATTGGTGATAATTCAAAAATGCCAAGTTCTTTTGAAGATTTTATTTATGGAGGAAGAGTAGGATTGCCTGTTGTAAAAGACAAGGTATTTTTGTTCTCGAATATAGAATATACGAAAAGAACAGATCCTGTTTTCTATAATGCGAATGATCCCAATGCCTTGGTAAATGATGCTGTTGCTCAGCAGATTTCTGATTTTGTTCGTAATAAATATAATTTTAATGTAGGAAGCTTCGATCAATATAATAATTTCTCGGAAAGTTCTAAACTTTTCAATAAATTAGATTGGAAAATCAATGATAAGCATACATTATCAATTAAAAACAATACGGTATTCTCACAAGCTTCAAATCTTGAAAGAGATGGTGCCAATTTCAGATTCTCTAGCATGGATTATATCCAGAAGAATACGTCTTCTTCTACCACGTTGGAATTGAAAAGCCGTTTTAATGATAAATGGAGCAACAATTTAATATTAGGATATTCTTCTATTCATGATTACAGAGATCCTACTTCTTCCAACGCTATGTTCCCACAAGTGGAAATCGCTTATAACGGTGGAACGATTTTATTAGGGAACGATAGAGAAGCTACTGTTTTTAACATGAAGCAGAAGACTTTTGAAATCACCGATAACCTGACCTATAAAACAGGAGTTCATACGTTCTTATTAGGAACTCATAATGAATTGTATAATATAGATTATGGTTTTGTAAATGCCTTAAACGGAAGAATTTCTTATAAAAGTTTAAATGATTTTTATAATGCTAACCCATCAAGAATAAGAGGTACCTATCCGTTCAACGGAGACAGCAGAGAAACAATTTTTAATAATCCTTATGCTTCTTATAAAGTTAATCTTCTATCCTTATATTTTCAAGATGAGATCAATTTAGGGAGAGTGAGACTTTCGCCGGGAGTAAGAGTAGATTATACAGATTTGCCTAATAAACCTAATTTAAGTCCAAAGGTTAACAACTCTCCTCAAGATCCTAATTATGGAAATACCTATACTTATACACCACTAAGCCAATTGACAAATAACTATCTTAATAAACCTACTTTCTCTCCAAGAGTTGGATTTACATGGGATGTTACGGAAGACAGATCCGTAGTATTGAGAGGAGGTTCTGGTATTTTTGTAGGAAGAATTCCTTTTGCTTGGCTAGGATATGCTTATTATAATGATGGTGTAGGTTTTGGAAGTTATGATTATAATGCTCCAACGTCGGCACAACTTGCGGCTAATGGAGATCCTTTGGTAAGCGGAAATTTCCCGAAATGGCAAAATTCTTCTAAAGTTCAGGTAGATCTTATTGATAATAATTTTAAAATGCCAAGAGTATGGAGAAGTTCATTAGCTGTTGATTATACTGTTTCTGGATATAAATTGACATTAGAAGGTATCTATACAAAAGTATTATACGATCTACAGTTCCAGCAAGTGAACAAAACAGATAATGTGACGTATTACAGCTATGATACAAATCATGAAATGCCGATTTACACGACTAATATCAACAGTAATTTTTCTAACGCTTATCTTTTATCTAATACCAAAGAAGGATACCGATATAATTTGACGGCACAGCTTTCTAAATCATATAATTTCGGATTTAATTTCTTCGTTGCATATACCTATGGTGATGCAAAAGATATTACCAACGGAATCAGAAACTCTATGGAAAGTAACTGGCAAATGAACCAGTCTTTGACACCGAATAATCCACAGCTTACGACTTCTAACTTTGCCATTAAAAACAGAGTAGTGGCTAACCTTGGTTATTCAGTGAATGTTTCGCCATCAAACAGATTATCTGCTAACGTATATTTCAATGCTCAGTCTGGAAATCCTTTCTCTTGGGGATTTGTAAACAGTACGATTGCTAATACAGGACAGGCTGCAGGGCTTTCTTACATCTTCAAAGATGCTACTGAAGCTAGCAAATATATTGTTGCGATAAAAGATGCTGCCGGAAATGTTCTGGTTTCTGCGCAACAGCAAATTGCAGATTATGAAAAATTTGTTAATGATAATAAATACTTGAGCTCTCGAAGAGGAAAGTTTACAGAAAGAAACGGCGACGTTACTCCATGGAATATCCAAGCCGATTTCAAAATTATGGATGAAATAAGATTGAGCCCGAAATCTAAAAATAACATACAGATTTCATTAAGCATCATCAATCTTACCAACTTGTTGAATAAAAACTGGGGTAAAGTATATTTTGTACCTAATACCTTTAACTCAACAGCCAGCGTAGGATTAACAAAAGTAGGAAATGTAGCTGCTGGACAACCTTCGGCTGGTGATCCAACCTATAACTTTACAACTCCGGGGCTGCCTTATACCATTGATCAGTTTGCATCAAGATTCCAGGCACAGTTAGGAGTGAGATATAACTTTTAATTTTTATTTTACTATATATATTCTTTCAATAGTCCAGGATTTATTTCTGGGCTTTTTTATTAGACAATTCCAGAAAGGAGCCGATTTGATTGATCGGCTCTTTTTTTTCATTAAACTTCATAAAAACAAATACCATAGAGTTTTCTATAGTGTTGTTTGTTAAAATTAAATTACGATAAATAAAAAAACCGCAAGCTTTTTTAATTACTCACGGTTTCCTTTGAAAATATTATTTTATAATTTGAGTTACCATTTTGTTTGATATGACAGCTGATATACAGCCTGTTGTTTTCAAATTAACGGTAATGGTTGCGGGAACCGATCTGTAAGCGGTGTCTCCGTATGGCTCAATTATTTTACCGTTTGAATCTTTCACTGTTCTTCCTTTTACCGTATAAGTCATCGATGTCGTTCCTGTAAAACTACTTGAAGGGGTAAACGTAACAATACCTGTCGTTTTATTATAAGACCAGGTTCCTTGTGGAGTTACTTTTTTACGGTATAAAGTAAGATCTGTATCATTATTTTTTGTAAAACTGAAGGTATTGTAATCAATATTATCCTTGTTTCCCGTTGGTGGATTGGTAATACTTATCGAACCTTTGTAGGCAATATCATTATTAAAAACAGGAATTACCACAGCCTGATTTTTACAGGTAGAAACTACATCATCATTCGCTACAGCAGAATAGGGAAGTGTAAGTTTTACATTTCGGATAATATGCTGTTCGTATGCTGCACCTGTTGATGCTGCAAATCCCAATTTTAAAACAGCTGGAACTGTAGCATTCAAAGTTTGATTAGTCGCTGATCCTTCCGTATCTGAACTATTAAAATCAGTTGGTGAAGGGTTTGCATTTTCACTATATGGAATGGATGTTTTATAATGGTAATAGTCGATGACATTTATTGGTGTCCCGTTTTGAGTCGTCTGAACATCCACCTTTATATCAAAACCGTCTGTTGTAGTAGCGGTTACAAAGTGAGGAATAAGATCCAGATATACTTTCCTGAATTCGCCGTTTCCGTTTCTAAGGTCAAATACAGAAGGCAGTGTATTTGTTGTTGCTAGATACGATCTGTCTGTCTGTAATATTCTTCCGACAGTTCCTGAATTGCTCAACGTAGTACGTGTTGCCAAAACAGGGTATCCTGTGTAGCCGTCTCCTAATCCGTTTGCATTAATTACAGCTCCTTTTGCTCCTCTTAGTGTTACATGACTTCCTCCCTGGCTCCAAGCTACATTTGCAATACCGTTCACCCTTGATTCACCCTGAAAACGTTTAGATTTAAAATTTCCGAATTCATCCAAAGCAATTCCCAGATAAGCACCTGATAAACCTGCTTTTCTGAACGATGAATAATCATTTTTTGCTCTGTTATATGAATATCCTAAACCTGCACCCGGAGATCCGATCGTAGGGTTTGTAACAGAACCGTCATATAAGAAAAAAGATAAACCATCACCGTATGAACCGCTGAATAAAGCTCCGGCTTTCATATCGTATTCAAATTCTACGTGTAAACCATTCACCGATGTGAAAGTTCTGCCGTTTATAAGCAATCCTCCAAACTGGCTTGCGCTTGCAGGTGTTAACTGTACTCCTGTTGAAGTGTGTGACGCGCTTCCCTGAATGGCAAGTTCCGGTGCTGATGCAGCATTCATCAATGAACTTGAATAGGAATAAAACCCATAAATACTTGCCACTTCGGTACTGTCTGTCTGTGCATACATGAAGTTTGTAAGCAACGTAAAGATAAGGCTCATCAATGAGAGCCCTCTAAGATTCTTTTTCATAGCTACTTACCTTATTTTACTACAAAAACGATGTTGATGAAAGAAGCTGGAGTTGCGTTTGATAAAACATCATAATTTAATACACCGGAATCACTGATACTGTTGATCTTAAATACCGTATTATCATAAGCCGTCACATAATAATGAATATCCGAAGCATTAGGAAAAAACGGAATAGCCGCCGGAGCAGAAGTACTTCTAGCATTGGCAGGAATACTCGAAAATTGATTCTTGTATAAAGTGTAAAGGTCTTTTGTTTGCCCTGCGCTGATAACCGATGTGTCAAAAACGATACTTGGCATGTAGAAAAACTTGGCTACATACGGAGACAGACAAACCCAATCTGGAGATGCAGGTGTCCCTACATTCTGACTGATACATTTCTTGTTAGTGTCAAAAATTACTAATCCTGTTGCGGGAGTGGTAACTGATGCTAAGTTGCTGATTCTTGGAAGTAAGACTCCTTTTGTAGTACTGCTAATGTCTAGCGCTGAGCTTGTGTTTGGAGTGGTGGTATTTATACCCACCTGCGCAGTAACGGCGCCCCAAGCCACTACTGAAAGCAAGAAAATAATCTTGTTCATTTCGAAATAATTTTTTTTGTTGTGTGATAAGTCTTTAGCAAATTTCCTGCCAATAGAATATTAATAATATGAAATGGAAATTTGGTTGATTTTTTATTTTTAAATATTATATATTATGATTATTAATAATTTAAAATGTGTTTTTCATGATAAAGAGAAGATATCACCAGCGAGTGGTTTTTATTCTGTTTTAAAAGGTTTTGTGATGGTAGAATTCACTGTTTTATTTTTTAAATTAAATTAATATTTTAATACGCAATTGAAATTTGAATAGTTTACATAATGTAATTATTAATTATTAATGTATAATTTTAATATTTTATGATTTATTTTATTAAATTTTTAACTAAAAACAAAAAAGACCCCAATTGGGATCTTTATATTGAATTTGATAGTGACTAATTCTAATTTTTACAGTCTTAATTTTATTGTCCTAAATAAACAAAAATATACGTTGACAAATACTTAGGAGTTAAATTCAACGGAGTACTTGATCCTCCTGTAGAAAGGTTATAAGTGTGCGTGTGAGCACCGGCACTGGCTGTGGTTGATATTTGCGAATCATTATCAACTACGGTTTGGTTATTTCCACCTTCTACACTGTCTGTAACGCCACTTGCTCTGTCATTATAAGTATGGGTATGAGCTCCGGCACTTGTAGTTGTAGCATTATAAGTCGTGCTTGGAAGGTTAACTCTTGCAAGGGTAACAGAAGTGCTTCCACTGGTTGCTCCTAATGTTTCTGATGCTGATTTTGCCTTTAAAAATTTATCTGAACTATCCGGTAAAATGGTTGAGAATCCCAGAGAAGTTGCATTTGTTTGTGCAGCAGCGGGCAAGGTTGATACTGTTCTTCCGTTTAAAAGATACCATCCTTCGTGATCGGTTGCTGTGCTGCTGTGTTTTATATCTCCTATGGTTGGTGTCTGTACTTCCAGTTTATTCCATGAAGTTCCGTCATTGTAATAAAATCCGGGGGTTACACTTGTAAGAGCGGTTGCTGTGGCTGTATTTGTGTTATAAACCGTAATTCCTGCAATATGACTCGGAAGTGGACTTGGGTTATTAGTTGCCGCTAAAGATACTTTTGGCATTAATAATCCTTTATTTCTGTTTTGTGAATATAATTCTAAGGCTGCATCCCTGTTGGGAGAAGGTGTCGCTGTAACACCGGCTGTGATCATAACCTGAGCCTGAGTAAAAGTGCAAGCTACAAGTAAGAATATGTAATTTAATTTTTTCATTGATTGATGTGTTTTTGTTTATTTCCCTAAATAAATGAAGTTCTGAACAACCAAATGTTTAGGATACTGATTGATAGCTGTATTAGTTCCTCCGCTTGGTACAGAGAAGGTATGCTGGTGATCTCCTGCAGCTCCTGTTGTTCTTACTTCTGTGTTAACCGTTCTTGTTGTATTTTGTCCTCCGGCATTGTAATTCCAATAATTAACACCTCTGTTGGTGTAACTATGAGTGTGGGCTCCACTTTGAACGGTGCTTCCTGTAATGCTTAGATTGGGCAAATTAGCCTGAGTGATTGAGTAAGAATTATTTCCTCCCACGGCAGCCAGAGTTTCTGAAGTATTTTTACCTTTCAAAATTCTGTCGCTTGAATTGGGCAGAGTAGTGGCAAAACCAAGTGAAGAAGCGTTTGTTTGACCAATTGTTGGTAAAGTTGTGATATTTCTTCCATTCAACAAATACCAACCGTCGTGGTCTGTTGTTATAACACTTGATTTAATATCTCCAATTCTTGGAAGATTATCATTGATGGACATTAAAACCCATTTGGCTCCGTCATTATAATATAATCCCGGAATTACATTATTGGGTGAAGTTCCTGCTGTTGCTATATTGTAAACCCACATTCCTTCAACATGGCTACCCATCGGAGAAGCTGAGTTTAAGGAAGTAAGAGAAACAGTATTCATAAGAAGTCCTTTATTGGTACTGTTTAATTCTAAAATTGCAGAGTTGGAAGGATTTGAAGTACCGATACCAACTTGGGACTTTACTATTGCGAAAAAAAGGATCCCTATCGATGTGTAAAATAATCTTGTTCTCATAATTAGTTTCCTAAATAGATAAATACGTTAGTAATGATGTTGTCTGGTTTTAAGCTTACAGCCTGACTGCTTCCTAATGTGAAACTCAGAGAGTGGGTATGTGCTCCCGAGCTAGCAGTTGTGTCATTTACACTTGCTGCATTGGAAACCGGATTATTAGTTCCTGCCGCAACACCATTTGTAGTTGAGTTTGTCGGATTATCTGTATAAGTATGCGTATGACTTCCTGTCGTATCTGTTGTTCCTGTGAACGTTACATTCGGTAAATTGGCTTGTGCTAAAACAAAGGTATCACTTCCAGATGGTGTTCCTATATTGTCGCTTCCACTTGTATTTTTTAAATATCTGTCGGTTGCATCAGGTAAAATTGCAGAAAAGCCTAAAGAAGCAGCTCTCGCTCTTTGATTTACAGCTAATGTAGATACTGTTCTTCCGTTTAAAAGATACCATCCATTATGATCGGCACTTTGGAACCCGTTTTTAATATCCCCTATTTGAGGTTTTTTCGTTGATAATTTTACCCAAGAAGTTCCATTATTATAGTACAAACCGGGGGTAACATTATTAGGTGAAGTTCCTGCTGTTGCCGTATTATAAACGATCATTCCCGCAGTATGTGAGGCGAGAGGGGCGGGTAAATTTGTAGATTGTAATGTAATTCTGGTGAGTAAAAAACCTTTGTTGTTGGATGTACTTTCGAGATGTAAAACACTTTCAGTATTAATTACTCCTGAAGAATTTGAAATTTTTACCTGTGCGTTTATGTCATAGAAGGATGTGAATAAAATCAATGGAATGACTTTATTTACGTTGATAATTTTTATCATAACGTTTAGAATGAAATAATTTTTATTGTGTTGTGAGCTGCAAAAATATAAAAAAATAAAGAATAGTCTTAATTGAAAATCAATGATTTATTCAGTAAATATCACCATTTGGAGAGTGTTAATTGAATATTTGTAGTATTAATCGAAGATAAACGAAAAATAAACATTTATGAATGCTATATTAAATTTTTATTAAAATTTAAAAACACAAAAAAAAGCACGCTAAAAAACGTGCTTTTATGAATAATATACTGAAATTTATTACTTGTATCCTATGCTTCGCAAGCAGAACATGAAACAAAATTCACCATCATTTCTTTAGAAACTGATGAACTTCTTTGGTAATACAACGTCTTAACTCCTTTTTTCCAAGCCTCGATGTAAAGGTAGTTTACATCTTTTACCGGCATTGTAGAAGGAATTTGTAGGTTTAATGATTGAGCTTGGTCAATATACTGTTGTCTCTGAGCAGCCTGAGAAATGATCTCCATTGGAGAAATTTCCTTAAATGTTTTGAATACTGCTTTTTCCTCGTCAGTTAATTCAGCCAAATGCTGAACAGAACCGTGATTTAGCATAATCGTTCTCCAAGTTTCCTCGTTGTCTAATCCTTTTTCTTCTAATAATTTAGCCAAGTATTTGTTCTTACGCATAAAGTTTCCTTTAGCCAAACCTGCTTTGTAATAGTTAGAGGCGAAAGGCTCAATTCCAGGAGAAGTTTGTCCTAAAATTGCAGAACTTGAAGTCGTAGGGGCGATCGCCATTGTTGTGGTATTTCTCAATCCGTAACCTTTCAATAATTCCGGTTCTCCGTAGATGTTTGCAAGCTCTCTTGAAGCTGTTTCTGCCTGTTCTTTGATATGTTTGAATGCTCTCGCATTGAATTGAGTTGCCTCAAAACTTTCAAACGGAATCATATTTTTCTGTAAATAAGAATGGTATCCTAAAACTCCTAAACCAAGCGCTCTGTGACGCAATGCGAAGTTTCTAGCTCCTTGTAAATAGTAGTTCCCTTCAGTTTTTTCGATAAATTCAGTTAGAACTGCATCCAAGAAATAAACAGCCAATTTTACAGCGTCCGTATCTTTCCATTCGTCGTACAATTCTAAGTTCATAGAAGATAAACAACAGATGAAAGATTCTTCTCTTGTTGAAGGAAGCATGATTTCAGAACAAAGGTTACTTGCATTTACAGGCATTCCTAAGTCTTTGTAAACCTGAGGTTTATTTCTGTTAACGTTATCTGTAAAGAAAATATAAGGTAGCCCTTTTTGCTGACGGCTTTCCAATACTCTTGCCCAGATTTTACGTTTATCCATATCTCCGTCAATCATATCCTGCATCCAGTAATCAGGGACACAAATTCCTGTAAATAGATTCTGGATCGGACTTCCGATGTCTTTAATTGATAAAAATTCTTCAATATCTCCGTGGTCAATATCCAAATAAGCAGCAAAAGCACCTCTTCTTACACCGCCTTGAGAAACTACATCCATTGCAGTATCAAACAATTTCATGAAAGAAACAGCTCCTGAAGATTTTCCGTTATCGGTTACCGCAGTACCTCTGTTACGAAGTTCCCCGAAATAACCTGAAGTTCCCCCTCCAATTTTTGTCTGCATGATCACTTCACCCATTTTGTGGGTAATTCCTTCAATACTGTCCGGAATGTGAACGTTGAAACAAGAGATTGGAAGACCTCTCTGCGTTCCCATGTTTGCCCAAACCGGAGAAGAGAAACTGATCCATCCTTTCACGATCATTTCCTTGAAAGCTGCCTGTAGCTCAGGCTTGTATAATTTTTTTGCAGCTGCGGTGGTGATTCTGTCGATAGCTCCGTCTACAGTCTCCCCCTTCAACAGATATCCTCTGTTAAGCATTTGCTCAGACTCTTCATTGAGCCACCATATATTTGAATTTTGCTCTTCCATAGATGTTTGTATGTTTTCAAACCTCTGAGTTTGTTTTATTACTCAGAAATTTTGTGTTGTTTATATTGATTGTAAAATTTCTACTTTATGAGAACCGTTCAGTCCGCTTTCATCTCTTAACCTTTGAAACTCTTTAAAAGATGGTACATTCAAAACCTCATGCTGAACCGCTTCATTGATATAATTTGAATAATGAACAAAGGTAACGCCGTCTTCTTTTACATAAACTTTATATTCAAATGTTTCCTGATCTAAATTTTTAAAATCATTCAAAAACTTTTGAATATTGATCTTGTTTTCTGAAACGAAGTCTGGGTTTACTGTGTAAGATACGATTACGTTGATCATTATTTTTTTTGTTTGATATTTAAATCTGCTTGTTCATTGCGAGGAACGAAGCAATCTCTTAATAATCTTAACCTCTTAATAACTTCTTAGTGGTTTAAAATTTTAATTATTAATATTTAAGATGCTTCGACAGGCTCAGCATGACATCGCTAATACTAACTGCTTTGACGCTCGCTTCGCTCGCGCTCTTTATCCAAAATTCAGAATCTAAAATCTAGAAAAGATCATTCGCCGTAATACTCTTATCATGTTTCGTATAATCCACAGGTCTTTTTGCAAAGAAATCATCCATAGAGTTTGCGAAAACCTCTTCTTCAAACCATTTCATTGGACGATATTGCTCCGGAGTAATATTGTAACGAGTATCCATATTAATTTTCTTTAAACTGTCGTCAACACGGTATTTCATGAAGTTTAATAGGTCTTCTTTTGAGAAGAAGCTTAATTCTCCTAATTCAAAAATCCAATCAATGATTTCGCCTTCTAGTTCTACAGATTGATCAACTAAAGTATAAATATCTTCAATATCAGAATCAGTCAATAAATCAGGTTGCTCTTCGCGGATTTTATTGATTAAATAAATTCCTGCATTAGCGTGAATTTGCTCATCAATAGAAGTCCAAGCGATAATATTAGAAACATTTTTCATGTATCCTTTAAATCTTGTGAAAGAAAGAATGATCGCAAATTGTGAGAAAAGCGATACGTTTTCAATCAGGATACTGAATAATAAAAGAGAAGAAACATATTCTTTCGGTGTTGTAGAATTCGCGTGCTTAAGAACGTTTGATAAGAAATCAATTCTCTTTTTTACGGCAGGAATTTCTATAACGTTAGAGAATTCTTCGCTATATCCTAAAACTTCTACCAAACGGGAATAGGCTTCAGAATGACGGAACTCACATTCTGCAAAAGTAGCTCCAAGACCGTTTAATTCAGGCTTTGGCATGTGGTTGTATAGGTTTCCCCAGAATGTCTTTACAGACACCTCGATCTGTGCAATGGCTAAAAGCGCATTTTTTACAGCATGTTTTTCGTGCGGTTCCAATTGTGAATGAAAATCCTGAACATCTGCGGTAAAATCCACTTCCGAATGTACCCAGAACGATTTGTTGATTGCCTCTACAAATTGAAGAACCTCAGGGTATTCAAATGGTTTATAGCTTACTCTTTTATCAAAAATTCCCATATTAAAATGTCTTTAAAATTAAAATAATTAGATCACTGTGGATAAGATTCAAGAAATAATTAACGTTCTGATTATTTGAAACTTATAATTAAAAGTTATTCACCCAAACGACGCGCTTATTTCTTGTTACGTGCGAAGCACAAAGGTCGAAAAAAAGAACTGATTTTAAAAGGGGCAAATACTAATTGATTGACTTTTAACCTTAAAAGTTTTCCACATTTACATGAAACTTGCTCTGATATTGGCTTATACACTATTATTCAGCAAAAATAAATAAAATTGCCAAGTTACAGTTAAACACGTTATCGTAAATACCTATAAACAAAATAGAAAATAGTTAAACACTAAATTATTTGAATAAATTTTTATTCTTGTAACAAATTGAAATTTACTTCTACTTATTAGGATATAAAACATACATCACTTAATGTTAGTAATTCAGGATCTACATAAATCATACGATACAGGAAAAAGCAAGTTGCACGTTCTCAAGGGTATTAATCTTAATATTTCCGAAGGCGAGTTTGTTTCTATTATGGGAAGTTCCGGTTCCGGAAAATCTACACTCCTTAATATTATTGGTATTCTGGATGAAAAAGATTCAGGGACTTATGAATTGGATGGAGTTCCCATTGAGCATTTATCTGAAATAAAAGCTGCGGAGTACAGAAGTAAATTTCTTGGTTTTATTTTCCAGTCTTTTAACTTGATAGGATATAAAACAGCTTTGGATAATGTTGCCCTTCCTTTATATTATCAAAACGTTCCCAGAAAAGAGCGTGACAGAAAAGCGATGGAATATTTAGAGAAAGTAGGTCTTGCACAGTGGGCAAACCACCTTCCTAACGAACTTTCCGGAGGACAGAAGCAAAGAGTTGCGATTGCAAGAGCTTTGATTACCAATCCTAAAATTGTTTTGGCGGATGAACCAACGGGAGCATTGGATTCTAAAACAACACATGATATTATGAAACTTCTTCAGGATATTAATAATGAAGGAAAAACAATCATCGTTGTAACCCACGAACCTGATGTTGCAGCACAGACGAAGAGAAACGTCATTTTAAAAGACGGTATCATTGAAAGTGATGAGTTTATAAAGCAGATTGTTTTGTAGCTGGGAGCTAGAAGAAGGAGGCAGGAAGCCTAAAAATTAAGTAAAAAATATGCGGTAAGTTGGAGAGCTTCAAGCTTCAATCTTCCCGCTTCAAACCAAAAATATATGTTCGACTTAGATCGTTGGCAGGAAATATTCAGTTCTATTCGCAGTAATATATTGCGAACGGTACTTTCGGGATTTACGGTGGCTTTGGGATTATTTATCTTCATTGTTCTTTTCGGAATTGGTACAGGATTGCAAAATGCTTTTACAGAAGGTTTCGCAAGAGATGCTCAAAACTTGATTACTATTTTTACAGGGAAAACGACTATTGCTTATAAAGGTCTTCAGTCGGATAGAACGGTGACAATGAATAATGATGACTATGATTTTTTGGTTAATTCTGATAAAGAAAAAGTAGGAGAGGCGAGTCCAAGATATCAATCAAGTTTATTGGTGAAATATGGTAAAGAGAGTGGAACTTATCAGGTCAACGGAACGGATGCCGAAGAAAAATATATCGAAAACCGTAAAATGCTTGAAGGCCGTTATCTTAATTCTGCAGATTTAGCCAGAAAACAAAATGTAGCGGTAATTGGTAGAATGGTTCAAAGGGATTTAATTAAAAATGGAAGTCCTGTAGGAAAAGACCTGGATATCAATGGAACCATGTTTAAAGTAATCGGCGTATTCTCTGATGACGGAGGAGACTGGGATGAAAGGCATATTTCTGTTCCTATTACTACTTTACAACAAATGAAAAAAGGCTCAGATACTGTGAGTACGGTATTTATTGCCTATAATGATAAATTATCTCCTCAGGAAGCTATAAAATATGGTGATGAATTACAAGATAGACTGAAAGCAAGAAAAAATGTTTCCCCAGATGACGAAAATGGAGTTCGTGTAAGGAATAATGCCAAGAATATGAGTGATACATTCACTTTCATGGCCGTAATCACTGCAATTGTAACATTTATCGGATTGGGAACTTTGTTGGCGGGAATTATTGGAATCAGTAACATCATGGTCTACATCGTAAAAGAAAGAACCAAAGAAATCGGAGTGCGAAAAGCGATTGGTGCAAAACCAAGAAGCATTGTTGCTTTGATTGTTCAGGAAAGTGTGGTGATCACCGTAATTTCAGGGTTTGTAGGAGTAGGAGTAGGCGTATTGGCTTTGAATTTAATCGGAGACAGCCTTGAGGAATACTTCATAAAAAGTCCGAGCGTAGGCTGGGGAACGATCTTCATGGCATTTATTGCTCTTGTCTTTTCAGGATTAATTGCAGGATTTGTTCCGGCATACAGAGCTTCGAGAATCAGACCGATTGAAGCATTAAGAACAGAATAGGTAATTGTAAATAGTCAATGGTGAATTTTATCTTCACAATTGACAAACGAAGTGAATTCACTTTTACAAAGTAAAAAATTGACACTAGAAAATGAACATCTTATTTAAAAAGGATACTTGGCAGGAAATTTATTATTCATTGAAGAATAATAAGCTTCGAACATTCCTTACCATGATTGGTGTGGGATGGGGGATGTTTCTATACGTGAGTCTGCTGGGAGCAGCAAAAGGAATGGAGAACGGCTTTGATAAAGTATTCTCAGGATTTGCAACGAATTCTATTTTCCTTTGGGCGCAAAACACGAATATTCCTTATGAAGGTTTCCCGAAAGGAAGACAAGTACATCTTAATCTTCCGGATATCCAGATGCTTAAAAATAAAATTTCGGAAATTGATTATATCTCTCCACAAAATGCAAGAGGTAGTTTTACAGGAACACCGGGAGAATCAATGTCGAGAAATGGAAAAAATGCAACCTATTCTCTTACCGGAGATTATCCGATAGGAAATAAAATCTCTGAGAAAAAACTGATTTTTGGAAGATACCTTAATGATGCAGATATTTCAGGAAATAAAAATGTAGTAGTAATTGGAGAAGAGGTTTACAAGAACTTTTTCGATTCTAAAAAGAATGAAAATCCTATTGGAAAATCAATCAATGTTAAAGGTATTTTCTTCAATGTAATTGGAGTTTTCAGAGTGAAAAAAGGGGGTGGATTTGAGAATGACCAAACTGTTTTTATCCCTCTTTCTACTTATACGAAAATGTACAATGCAGGAGACAATATCGATATGTTTGCGATTGTTAGTAAACCTAATGCAAACGTAAATGAGGTGGAAGAACAAGTAAAACTGGCTTTAAAGGCTAAAAATAAAGTTTCACCTGAAGATACAAATGCTTTTGGAAGTTTTAACCTTGGAAAAGAATTTAAAAAACTGACAGGTTTCTTAACCGGAATGCAGTTATTAACCATAATTGTAGGTGCTTTAACTATTCTTGCGGGGGTAATTGCGATTTCAAATATCCTATTAATTACGGTAAAAGAAAGAACAAAAGAAATCGGGATCAGAAGAGCTTTAGGGGCAAAACCTTCGGAAGTAAGAAATCAGATCTTGCTGGAGAGTGTTGTTATTACGCTGTCTTCAGGAATACTCGGTTTTATATTCGGGATTTTTGTCTTAATTATTTTGAATATGGCGACCCAGGGTCAGGATGAATTTCCATTCTATAATCCAACGGTAAACTATGCAAACGTATTTGGAGCGATGGCAGTAATGGTAATTTTAGGATTAATTATTGGGATGATTCCGGCGCAGAGAGCGGTGAAAATTAGACCTATTGAAGCATTAAGATCAGAGTAAGGTTTTTTGAGTTATTAATTATAAGTTTTTACACAGCGTAATCTTTTAATTTTTAAATCATTTAATCTTTTAATAAATAAAAACTATTCAACATTAAAAAATAAACTAGATATATGAAAAAGAAATTCACTTGGAAAAAAGCCATTTATATATTCTTGGGGCTTTTATTTGCAGTGGCATTATTCTCAGGGATTGGCTACCTTGTAAAGTCGAATTCTAAAGAAAGTGAAGCTTTCCTTACCCGTAAACCAACCATTCAGAATATGGATGATAAAGTGATGGCAACAGGAAAAATTGTTCCAAAAGAAGAAATTGAGATCAAGCCGAATATTGCAGGAATCATCGACAAAATTTTAGTAGATGAAGGTGATAAAGTAACTGCTGGACAGTTAATTGCAACGGTAAGAATTATTCCAAGTGTGAGTGATGTGAATAATGCACAGCAGGAGGTTCAAAATTCTCAGCTTCAGATCAGTAATTCTAAAATGAATGTTGAGAATATGCAAAAGCAGTTTGCGATGCAGGAGAGGTTGTTTAAACAAGGAGTTATTTCTAAGCAGGAATATCTTAATTCTCAACAACAATTATATACACAACAGCAGAATCTTAAAAATGCTAACCAACAATTGGTAACGGCTGAGAAAAGATTACTGATTGTAAAGACAGGTGCAACTCCGGAATTACAAGGTTTCGCAACAACTCAGATTCGTTCTAAAGCTGCAGGTACGGTTCTTGAAGTTCCTGTGAAAGTAGGAAGTCAGGTAATTGAAGCGAACTCATTCAATGCCGGAACTACTATTTGTTCTATTGCAGACCTTAGCGCTTTGATTTTCCAAGGGGAAATTGATGAAGCTCAGGCTGGAAAATTAAAGCAAGGAATGGATATGAAAATCGTTATCGGAGCTTTACAGAACAAAACGTTCCCTGGGACGCTGACGATGATCGCTCCAAAAGGAAAAGATACCAACGGAACGATAAAATTCCCTGTTGAAGGTGATGTTCAGAATCCTAATAATGACTACATCAGAGCAGGATTCTCTGCCAATGGAGAAATTGTTCTAAGTTCTCAGAAAAATGCTTTGTTATTGGATGAATCATTGGTTCAATATGAAAAGAAAAATGGTAAAGACGTTCCTTTTGTTGAAGTAAAACAAGCTAACGGAACATTCAAAAAAGTATATGTAAAACTTGGAGCTAGTGACGGAATCAATGTCCAGGTTCTTTCAGGAATTGATAAAAATTCTGACGTGAAAGTTTGGAACCCGTCTGATAAAGACAAAGAAGAGCTTAAAGAAAAGAAAGGCAAGAAATAATAAACTAACTAGATACATTTTATCTGAAGTCCCGAAATTTTTCGGGATTTTTTTTGTTTATATGAAAGCAGTCATTCCGAGGAACGGAGGAATCGCTATATTTCATCGAATAAAAAGAGGGTTAAATTAATTTCAATTGAGAATGTTTTAATGAAACTGATTTTATAATTTTGAACTATTCATAAAAATATTAAGATATGTGTCGATACGCAGGAAAAACATATAAATGTCATTACGTTTGTTTTAAATGTAGAAAATCATTTAAACAAGCTGATTCAGATGATATTTTATTACGGATAAAAAAGGATAAGGTATATCATGAGCTTAATGGGAAATCTATACGAAAAGTAGGTCAGGTTTTTACAAAATCAGAAAGGAATAAATTAGTTGAATTAGTGCATGAAATAGAAAATAGAGATATAAAATGTCCCGAATGTGGAAACTTAATGGCTGATCTGGGTAGAGATTTTAAAGCTCCAAAGAAAACAGCAATTAAAGAATGGAAAATTGTAGAAGGACTTTTTAAATTAGGAAAACGTTTTCATACTTGTGGTTGTGACGGGATAGGTTACATCCCTCAAAATCCAAAAGATTACGAAGTATACTTACAAAAAGCTTTGAAAGAATATCAGGACTCTATTATTTATTATCAAGGTAAAACAGAAGCAGAATATCCTGATAAGATGGAGAGAATTAACTATTGGAACGAAAGAATTTTGAATGTCAAAAGTGAAATGAAATTTCAAAAATTTGACTTGAATTAAACATGTAAAGAACTAGCATTCACACTTAATTAATCACCTAAAACTTCATTAAAGATGAATGATTTTAAGTTGCTTAAAAACAGTTAATTACGAACAATTCGCGCAATATCCTGAAATAAATCCATTAAAGTTAACGGATTGATAACCAACGGGTAATTTCACTTCAATTTCATTGGGAATACATTCAATTTTTCCACAGCTTAAACATCTGAAATGGTAATGATTATGCTTGTGTGCCTTTTCTGAACAGTTGACGCAGAAAGCAAAATAATATTTCCCATCGTCACTTAAAATTTTATGCGCAATTCCATCATCACAGAAGCTGTTTAGTGCTCTGTAAATTGTAGCTCTGTCTACTTTATCTCCCAATTCTTTTAATAAAATATCCTGACTAACCGCTGATTTTGAGTTCTTTAATGAATCAAGAATCAGTTGTTTTGTTTTTGTATTTCTCTTAAGCATATACAAATATATAAAATATTATTGCGAATAAGTCGCATTAATGAAAATTTGTTTTACATTTGCAGAAGTAAGAAGCAACAAGCAATATGAAAAACTTTGACGTAATTATCATTGGAGGAAGCTATTCCGGACTTTCAGCGGGAATGGCTTTAGGCAGATCTTTGAGAAATGTTTTGATCATCGACAGCGGAAAACCTTGTAACAGACAGACTCCACATACCCATAATTTTCTGACTCAAGATGGAAGAACTCCAAAAGAAATAAGCACGATTGCAAGAGAACAGGTAGAAAAATATGATACGATAAAATTTCATGATGGAGTAGTGCTGAAAACTTCCAAAATTGATGATAATTTTGAAGTTGAAACAGACCAAGCAGAAAAATTTACGGCCAAAAAACTAATTATTGCGACTGGTATAAAAGATATACAACCAAATATTCCCGGATTTGCTGAATGCTGGGGAATTTCCGTTCTGCATTGCCCGTATTGTCATGGATATGAAGTTAAAAATGAAACTACCGGAATTTTCGCCAACGGAGATATAGCTTTTGAATTTTCAAAAATGATCTTGAACTGGACAAAAGACTTAACATTATTCACGAACGGAAAATCAAGTTTAAATGAAGAACAAACTCAAAAACTACAAGAGAAAAGCATCAATATTAATGAAACCGAAATTGAAGAAATAATCCATAAAAACGGACAAATTCAAAAATTAATTTTCAAGAACGGACAAGAATTTTTATTAAAAGCTTTATATGCAAAAATCCCATTTCAACAAAATATCAACATATCGGAGGATCTCGGTTGTGAAATGACCGAACAGGGATTTATTAAAGTTGATCCTTTTCAAAAAACAAATATTTACGGACTTTATGCCTGTGGAGATAATGTTACAATGATGCGCTCCGTTTCAAATGCCATTGCTCAAGGAAATTTTGCTGGAGCGATGGTGAATAAAGAATTGGTGGATGAACAGTTTTAATTATATTCTATTTTTTGAATCCTTGTTGTAAATTCAGCAAGGATTTTTTTGTTAAAAGTTGAAAAAATATTTGTCGGTTTTATTTATTATCGTAATATTGCGATATAAAATTATTTATAAAAATGGGTGCTACTAAAACAGACTTTTTTACTGAACAACAAAACCAAATCGCTACCATTGCAAAAGCTTTGGGACATCCTGCCAGAATAGCAATCATAGAATATTTATTGAAAGTTAATGAATGTATCTGTGGAGATATCGTTAATGAATTACCACTTGCCCAACCTACAGTTTCTCAGCATTTGAAAGAACTTAAAAACGCAGGATTAATTAAAGGTAATATTGAAGGAAACACAATTTGCTATTGTATTGATGATAAAGCTTTCGAAATTTTGAATACCTATTTCTCGAATATTATTTCCACGGTGAAAAAGCAAAACTGCTGTTAAAAAATTTTTGACCAAGATTATCGTAATATTGCAATTTAACAATTTAAAATATATAAAAAATGACCTTAGAACAAATTAAAAATATTCTACCATCATTAGAAAACGTAGAATTTCAATTAGAAAATGGACAGTTTGTCCCTGAACATTTCCATGTCACAGAAATCGGAATGGTTACCAAAGACTTTATAGATTGTGGCGGTACCATGAGAAAAGAAGAAAGAGTAAATTTCCAACTTTGGGATGCTGATGATTTTGAACATCGTCTGAAACCGGGAAAGCTTTTGCGTATCATTACACTTTCAGAAGAAAAACTAGGCATCGGAAATTTTGAAATCGAAGTAGAATATCAAGACACAACCATTGGAAAGTATAATCTTGATTTTAATGGAAAGAATTTTATCCTTAAAAATAAAGTAACCGCTTGCTTAGCACAGGAAGCTTGCGGAATTCCTCAGGAAAAACAAAAAATAAATTTGAGTGAATTGAAAAGTGATAAAGATTCTTGTTGTACCCCAGATTCAGGATGTTGTTAATCTTTTAGAATAATGGATATGAATGCTAAGCTATCAAAATATATAGAAGTAATTTTTACTAAGGAAATCAATGAAGAAAGAAAAATCATCTTACAGCCATTGATTGATTTTATACAGGAAAAAGTAAAAGATCAGAAGTCAATTAACATCAATTTTATTTGTACTCACAATTCACGCCGAAGTCATTTGGCGCAGATTTGGGCACAAACAGCATCGGCACATTTTAATATTCCTAATGTAAACTGCTATTCCGGAGGAACAGAAACAACGGCTTTGTTTCCTAAAATCATAGAAACTCTGGCAAATGCAGGCTTTGAAAGTCGGAAATTAAGTGAAAATGAAAATCCGGTATACGTCATAAAATATTCTGAAAACGCTTCACCTATTATTGGATTTTCTAAGAAATATGATGATGTTTTTAATCCGGTTAGTGATTTTGCTGCGATTATGACGTGTTCACAAGCAGATGGCGGTTGTCCTTTTATTCCGGGAGCAGCAAAACGTATTCCTATTACATTTGAAGATCCAAAAATAGGCGATAATACGTCAAGACAAACTGAAATATACGAAGAAAGAAGTCTGCAAATAGCGGCTGAAATGTTGTATGTTTTTTCTAAAATAAATAAGTAAAAATGAAAACTGAATTAAAATTTCTTGATAGATATTTAACCCTTTGGATTTTTCTGGCAATGATTATTGGGGTAGGATTGGGATATTTTTTTCCTACGATTTCTAATGTTACCAACTCGCTTTCCGTTGGTACAACCAATATACCTTTAGCCATTGGGTTGATCTTAATGATGTATCCTCCGTTAGCAAAAGTAGATTATTCATTATTGCCACAAGTTTTTAAGGATAAAAAAGTCATCTCAATTTCCTTATTGTTAAACTGGATTGTTGGTCCTGTTTTAATGTTTGCCCTTGCGGTTATTTTTCTTAGAAATGAACCTGATTTTATGATAGGATTAATTCTAATTGGCTTAGCAAGGTGCATTGCAATGGTAATTGTTTGGAATGATTTGGCAAAAGGGAACAGAGAATACGCTGCTTTGTTGATTGCTTTAAATAGTATTTTTCAAATCATATCTTACAGTTTTTTGGTTTGGCTATTCATTAATGTTCTTCCACAAAAATTAGGATTGGGAAATTTTAATGTTTCTGTTTCGATTCGGGATGTAACGGAAAGCGTGTTGATTTACTTAGGGATTCCTTTCTTAGCAGGTTTTTTAACGCGCTATTTTCTTACGAAATCAAAAGGAAAGGATTGGTATAACCGAAAATTCATTCCTGCAATTTCGCCCATTACCTTATATGCGTTATTGTTTACCATTGTTTTGATGTTTAGTTTAAAAGGCGATAAAATCATAGAACTACCAATGGATGTTGTAAAAGTTGCTATTCCCCTGATGATTTATTTTGTATTGATGTTTTTCATTAGCTTTTTCATCAACAAATTCATGAAAGTTCCTTACGATAAAAATGTTTCAATTGCTTTTACAGCAACAGGAAATAATTTTGAATTGGCTATTGCGGTTAGTATTGCCGTATTTGGGATTCATTCGGCTCAAGCTTTTGTAGGAGTGATTGGTCCTTTGGTAGAAGTTCCAGTCTTAATTTTATTGGTAAAAGCCAGTCTATATCTTAAAAAAAGGTATAAACTAGTAACTAATGATTAGTAAATCAATAGATAATATTAAAATTTCAGCTCAAAAATCATAAATAAGGATGATAAAATCTAGCTTAAAAATCCGTATATTTGGGGTGAAAAATTTCAAAATCTAAAAGTAAATGGACATTATTTTCGACCTTATTGAAAAAGAAAGACAAAGACAATCCCATGGATTAGAGTTGATTGCATCAGAAAACTTTGTTTCTGAAAATGTAATGAAAGCAGTGGGAAGCGTATTGACTAATAAATATGCAGAAGGATACCCTGGTAAAAGATATTACGGAGGGTGTGAAGTAGTAGATGAGGTTGAAACATTAGCGATCGATAGAGCGAAAGAGCTTTTCGGAGTTGATTATGTAAATGTTCAGCCGCATTCTGGTTCTCAGGCTAATGCAGCAATTTACTTGGCCGTTTTGAAACCTGGAGACAAAATCATGGGAATGGATCTTTCAATGGGAGGTCACCTTACTCACGGTTCTGCAGTGAATTTCTCAGGAATTCAATATAACGTAGTTTCTTACGGAGTTCAGCAGGAAACTGGTTTGATCGATTATGATCAGATGAGAGAAGTTGCTTTAAGAGAAAGACCAAAAATGTTGATCGCTGGTTTCTCTGCGTATTCAAGAGATTTAGATTATGCTAAATTCAGAGAGGTTGCAGATGAGATCGGAGCTACACTTTGGGCTGACATCGCTCACCCTGCAGGTTTGGTTGCTAAAGGATTATTAAATTCTCCATTCGCACATTGCCACGTGGTAACAACTACTACTCACAAGACATTAAGAGGTCCAAGAGGGGGAATGATCATGATGGGTAAAGATTTTGAAAATACTTACGGTCACAAAACTCCAAAAGGAGAAACTAAGATGATGAGCCAAGTATTGGATGGAGCTGTTTTCCCGGGAATTCAAGGTGGTCCATTAGAGCACGTTATTGCAGGTAAAGCAATCGCTTTCGGTGAAGCGTTGGATGTTCAGTTTGAAACGTATGCTAAGCAAGTTAAATCTAATGCTCAGGCGTTAGCAAAAGCAATGGTAAGCAGAGGTTTTGATATCGTAAGTGGTGGAACAGACAATCACTTAATGTTAGTTGATCTTAGAAATAAAGACGTAAACGGTAAAGAAACTGAAAAGGCTCTTGTAAAAGCTGATATTACTTGTAATAAAAATATGGTTCCTTTTGATGATAAGTCACCATTCACAACTTCTGGGATCAGATTGGGAACGGCTGCGATCACAACAAGAGGATTGAAAGAAAACGATATGGAAACGATTTCAGAATTGATCTCTGAGGTGGTTGATAATATTAAAAATGAAGAGGTTCTTACTTCTGTAAGAAAAAAAGTAAACGAATTAATGGAAGGTAAAGCGTTATTTAACTACTAACATTTATCGAATTTAAAATATAAAGAATGAGCCTGTGCTCATTCTTTTTTTATAGCTATGGAAAAGAAATCTTTCACTTTTGATGAAATTAAGCTGAAACTGGTGAACTATTGTGTTTATCAGGATCGTTGTCATGCAGAAGTAGAGCAGAAAATGCGGGAATTTATGTTGATTGAGGAAGCTAAAGATGAGATCATACTTTATCTTTTAAAGGAAAATTATTTAAATGAAGAAAGATTTACTCGAAGTTACATCCGCGGAAAGTTTTACATAAAGCATTGGGGAAGAAATAAAATCAAAATTAATCTGAAACAGAAGCAGATTTCGGAAAAACTAATAAATACATGTTTTGATGAAATTTATGAACCAGATTATGAAAAAACATTAAAAAAAATCTTTGAAGATTACTATTCTAAGCAAACAGGTTTGAAGGAATATCAGAGAAAATCAAAGACTATTAAATATTTGATGGGCAAAGGTTTTGAATATGAAAAAATAAATGATATTTTTGAGTAAACATAAACAAGATTGAAAGAAGAAAAAATCTGGCTTTCACCTCCGCATATGGGAGGAAGCGAGTTGAAATATATACAGGAAGCATTTGATACCAACTGGGTTTCACAATATGGTTACAACATTGATGAGTTTGAAAAAAGTCTTGAAAATTATCTTGGAAACAACTCATTTGTTACCGCCCTGTCTTCCGGGACTGCAGCTATTCATTTAGCGCTAAGTCTATTAAATGTAGAAGAAGGCGATTTTGTGATCTGTCAATCCTTTACTTTTGTAGCTTCTGCCAATCCTATTTTGTATTTAAAAGCTATTCCTGTTTTTGTTGACAGCGAAAGCTCAACTTGGAATATATGTCCCAACGCATTGGAAGATGCTGTTAAATATTGCATGAATCAGGGCAAAAAACCAAAAGCAATTATTACAGTTTCTTTATACGGAATGCCTTTTATGGTTGATGAAATTCTTGAAATTTCCAGAAAATATGAAATTCCTATTATTGAAGACAGCGCCGAAGCTTTAGGAAGTAAATATAAAGGACAGCCTTGCGGAACCTTCGGAGATTTATCAATAATAAGTTTTAACGGAAATAAAATTATCACAACTTCAGGAGGTGGAATTTTGATCTCGAGAAATCAAACAGATAAAAATAAAGCACTTTTTTTGGCTACGCAGGCAAAAGACAATGAAGATTATTACAGCCATTCCGAAGTTGGATATAACTATAGAATGAGTAATATTTCTGCTGGAATAGGCAAGGGGACAAATGGAAGTGCTAGAAAATAGAATAGAAGAAAGGCGCGAAAACCATGATTTTTATCAAGAAATTCTTAAAGATATTGATGGAATAAATCTGTTTTCAGCTCCGAATGAAGATTTTTATTCTAACTATTGGTTAAACACAATTGTGATAGATAAAAATATTTTATCAAAAGAAAATATTAGAGAAATTTTTTCACAAAATAATATAGAAACCAGATATTTATGGAATCCGATGCATTTACAATCGCTTTATAGAAAATATAAATTCTTTGGAAATAATTTTTCTGGTATAATTTTTGCGAGTGGTTTGTGCTTGCTGTCAGGAACTAACCTTACTGATAATTGCAAAAACAGGATTACTGAAGCTTTAAAAAAAATTAAACACTAAATTTATTTTTTAAATAGTAAGTATAGATGAAATTTTATTTTAATTTTGCAAGATTGATATAATTATTAATAATGAATATCAGGTTTTATACCTTATTAAATATGAACACAAATAACGACAATGTACAATTCTCTTAGAAATAAAATATTTGGAGGGGATAATGTTGTCAATCTCTCAGACGTAAGATACCTTCCCAGATGGATAATACTTGTAATAGACATTATTATTCTGGTCGTATCCTTATTTCTTTCAACTTACATCATTGAAAAAATCAGTATAAAAGAATTTATTTATCATGATAATGAAAGCATTGTTTTTGTTTCCATCATTTTGGTAAATGTAATATTCATGTATTTTTTTAAAACCTATGCGGGGATTATAAGACATTCAACATTTATTGATTTATTTAAATTATTGATCTCGTGCTTCTGTACCATGTTCATTGTAGCTACGATCAATATGATTTATTTCTGGACAACCGGAGAAAAATTTATCCTAACTCCTTATTTGATACTTTATTTTATCATTTCCTTCATGGGGTTATTTCTTTTTAGATTATATGTAAAAGAATTTTTTCATATCGTTAGAGAATACCGAAGAAGTGCTCTGAAAAAAAGAATTTTGGTTTTAGGTATTGATGAGCAGTCTATTGCTATTGCAAGGGCTATTTTAGATAACCCTAGTCTACCATATCAGGTTGTAGGATTTCTTACCCAAAGAACGGATTCTAAGAGAGCTTCATTATTAGGAAAGCCTATTTATGAAAAGAAAAGAATTGAAGAAAATTCAAAAGAAGATCTTATTATAGATGGAGTAATTATCGTTAAAGAAATGATGTCTAAAGATGAAATGAATTCATGGGTGAATTTATTTTTAGAAAAAGACTTAAATATTTTCAAAGCACCATCTGTTCAAAAATTGCGAGATAATGATCTAGGAGTTTCCATCAGAAATCTTCAAATTGAGGATCTATTGAACAGAAAACCTATAAAAATTGAAAACGAAGAGGTTAAGAGCAGACATTACAATAAAAACGTTTTAGTAACGGGCGGTGCCGGATCTATCGGTAGTGAAATTGTAAGACAGGTAGCTCAATTTAATCCTTCATTGATTGTTGTATTAGACCAAGCTGAAACGCCATTATATGATATAGAATTGGAAATGAAGGATAAATTTCCTCATATCAGATTCAAATTTGTTCTGGCAGATGTTTCAAACAAACATAGAATTGAACCATTGTTTCAGATGTACAACTTTTCAATGGTTTATCATGCTGCGGCCTATAAACATGTTCCTTTGGTTGAGGAAAATCCTCACGAAGCTATATTAGTTAATATTTTAGGATCAAAAAATGTATCTACTCTATCAAGTAAATATAAAGTGAACAGATTTGTAATGGTTTCTACAGATAAGGCCGTTAATCCTACAAATGTGATGGGAGCTTCTAAAAGAGCATCGGAGTTATTTGTGCAGTCATTACAGAATGTAGAAGGGAATGTAACTAAATTCATTACCACAAGGTTTGGAAATGTTTTGGGATCTAATGGATCTGTTATCCCACATTTCAAAAGGCAGATTGAAGCTGGAGGACCAGTCACTATTACTCATCCAGATATTGTAAGATATTTCATGACCATTCCTGAAGCTTGTGAATTGGTTTTACAGGCTGGAACAATGGGGAAAGGAGGCGAGATTTTTGTATTTGATATGGGAGATCCTGTAAAAATATTAGATCTGGCCAAAAGAATGATAAAACTGTCTGGTTTTGAACCGGAAATTGATATCAAAATAATTTATACAGGTTTAAGACCTGGAGAAAAACTATATGAAGAGCTATTGAGTGATAATGCGAAAACTCTTCCTACTCATAATGACAAAATTATGATTTCTAAAGATCCAACGATGAATTTCTCGGATATAGAAGCTTTGGTAAATACGATAACGAGAGCTTCAATAAGAAGGGATAAAGTAGATGTAGTAAAGATTTTAAAGATAATTGTTCCAGAATTTAGGAGTAATAATTCTGTCTATGAGGTATTAGACAAATAGAAAAAATATAAATGTATATTTGTACAATTTTAAAATATGAAGGGTAAAATATTGGCATTATTTGTTGTGTTCTTATTAATTGGATGTAAGACTAATCCTAATAAACATAACGATTTGAACTATATGCAAAATATAGAACAAACAGCCACAGAAGCGTCTGCAAAGAATTCAAATTCGACAATACAGGTAGGGGATCAATTGATTATCTTAATTACGGCGAAGGATATGGATGTCGTAAAACCATTCAACCAAAATTATTCTTCGTCAGAAATGATTCAAACAAATGCTATGGCAGGTGGAAATACCCCTAATCAAGGTTTAACTACGCTTTCCGGACCAACTTATGTTGTAGATACACAAGGGGATATTGATTTTCCTATTCTGGGCAAAATCAATACAACAGATAAATCTCTTGTTGAGTTTAAGGACGAGATCCGTAATAGGATGACAAAGTATATCATTAACCCAACGGTAAGTGTTAGACTTTCTAATTTCAAAATTACTGTATTAGGTGAAGTAAATAGACAAGGGGACTATACTATAGCAAACGGACAGGCAACTATTTGGAATGCTTTGGGGCTTGCTGGTGATTTAACAATGTACGGAAAAAGAAATGATGTACTTGTAATAAGAACCGAAAACGGAGTTATTACACATGGAAAAGTTAATTTACAAGATGCCAATCTTATCAATTCACCCTATTATAATCTAAAACAAGGTGATGCTATCATCGTTTCTGCCAGCAATACCAGAGACCTAGCAGCTAAACAGAATCCGAATACCGGGCTTTATCTAACAGCAGCATCTATAGCCATTACAGCAGTCGCAGTAGTAGTAAGTTTATTCAAGAAATAAAAAATTAATGGACAACCAATCTTCACAAGTTTCAGAAGTGCAAAATAACTCAAACAATATTGATATTAATGAAATTATAAAACCATACCTAAGAAAATGGCCTTGGTTTATTTTTGGTGGAATATTGGCTTTGGTCATAGGTTATATGGCATTAAGATTCATGACTACTGTGTACAGTGTGCAAACAACAGTTCTTATCAAGGATGCAAAAAATTCGGCTTCGCCTGTTGGTAATGATTTGGGAGTTTTGCCCGATTTAACTGGCTTCGGAGGTTTAAAAACAAACAGTATTTCAAATGAAATAGAGATTTTTAAATCAAAGAAATTAATGAGAGAAGTTATCATTAATCAAAACCTTCAAACTAATATTATCGCTAAAGGGAGAATATCAACAGTCGAATTATACAAAGAATCTTCTCCAATAGAAGTTAGGGTAATTAACGAGAAGCCCAATAGCAGTTCCAATAATATTTTAAAATTGGAAATTGATGGAGATAAGCTTAAATTAAGTGCGGACAAATCTGGTAAAGAAATAGTTACGACTTATGGTAAAACAATAGGGCTACCATTTGCTAATATCATTATTACTAAAAATCCTAAATTTAATACACTAAATGCAAAGGGTATAAATACTAAAAACCTGGAATTGCATATATCCTCGTTGGACTCTAAGGTTAATAGTTTACAAGGTATTTTTAACGTAGCTCAAATAAATAAAGATGCTACGGTACTTAAACTAAGTATGAATTATCCGCAAATCTCTAAAGCTCAAGATGTACTTAATACTTTAGTTGTTGCTTATAATAATGATGCTATTCTAGATAAAAATTCAGAATCAAAGAAAACGTTGGATTTTATTGAAGACAGAATTAAAAAACTTTCAATAGAGTTGGGGCAGGTTGAAGATCAAAAAGAGAATTTTAAATCGAAGAATAATCTTACAGACCTTGAAACCGAAGCGAAAATAAACTTGGAAAGTTCCGCTTCTGCAAGAGCTAAACAATTGGAAATTGATGCGCAGTTAGAATTAACTAATGCTTTAATTGGTTTTGTTTCTAGACAAGGGCAATATCAAACTCTACCATCAAATGTTGGTTTAAATAGTCCAGATGCTATTTCAGGAATTTCGGCTTATAATCAACTGATATTACAAAGAAATAGATTATTAGAATCTGCAACTAGCGAAAACCCTATTGTTATCGATGTAACAAAGCAAATTAATACAATGCGCTCATCGATTGAGCAAAGTCTACAAAGAAATAGAACGGGACTTGAATTGGCTAGAAATGAATATTTAGGTGAGCAAAATAAGGTTTCTAATAAAATATCTAAACTTCCATCAATCGAAAAGCTTTTTAGAGGTATTGAAAGACAGCAGCAAATAAAAGAGAATTTATATCTTTTATTACTTCAAAAAAGAGAAGAGACTGCTATTTCATTATCAATTACAGCACCTAAAGCCAGAGTGATTGATACAGCCTATGCTTCTACAGTTCCTGTAGCACCTAAAAGGAATGTAGTTTTACTTGCAGCTTTATTTTTAGGTTTGTTAATACCTTTCATAATAATTTATTTAAAAGGTTTGTTGAATGATAAAATTATTACCAAGCATGATTTAGAAAAATTAGTTAAAGCACCAGTTATTGCAGAATTACCAAGTCTTGAAAAAGGAGATTCTGAAATTGTTCAAATGAATGATATCACGCCGATGGCTGAAGCATTTAGAATTCTTATTACAAATATGAATTTTATGCTTCCTAAAGATAAAAAAGGTGAAGGAAAAGTTGTTTTTGTAACTTCTACAGTAAAAGGAGAGGGTAAGACATTTGCATCAGTGAATTTAGCTTTAACATTAGCTAATCCTAAAAAGAAAGCAATTATTATCGGTTCTGATATCAGAAACCCACAATTGCAAAGATATAACCCTGCAAGAAAAGGATTGATAGGGCTTACGGAATATCTTTATTCAGATCAAACCAAATTAGAAGAAATTATTCATGTTTCATCATTTAATCCTCACTTGGATGTAATCTATTCAGGTATGATTCCTCCAAACCCGACAGAGCTATTGTCAAATGGAAGATATGAAATACTTCTAGCTGAATTAAAGTCAAAATATGATTACATTATTTTAGATACAGCACCATTGCTTCTTGTGACAGATACTTTCTTAATTGCAGAATTAGCAGATGTTACCATCTATGTTTCAAGATCTAAATACACAGAAAAGGCTTTGATGGAATTCGCAAATAATAATATTAGTCAAAATAAAATCAAAAACGTTGGGTTTGTCTTAAATGATGTCAGCAGAGAAAATTTAGGATACAGCAACAAATATGGTTACGGATACAATAACCATAAAGAACAAACATGGTTTGAAAAAATCAAAAATAAACTTAGCTAATGATGAAAACATATAAAATAGCTGTTATAGGGCAAGGTTATGTAGGCTTACCTTTGTCTTTAGAATTTGCTGGACATTATCCAGTTTTAGGATTTGATATTAATGCACAAAGAGTTGATCAACTTAATGAAGGTTTAGATATAACACTTGAAGCAGATATAGAGAAACTTAATAACGGCTTAAAAAAATACAAAGAATCTAATAACGGTATTGGATATAAAGCGACAAGCCAGTTATCAGATATCGCTCAGTCAAATATATTTATCGTTACTGTTCCCACACCTATCGATAAATATAATGCTCCGGATCTTAATCCATTAATTTCTGCTTCAAAAATGCTAGGAGAAATTATTAAAAAAGGGGACATTGTTATCTATGAATCTACAGTTTTTCCTGGCTGTACAGAAGAAGAATGTGTTCCTGTTTTGGAGAAGCATTCGGGATTAAAGTTCAACGAAGACTTTTTCGTAGGATACTCACCAGAAAGAATTAATCCGGGAGATAAAGTAAATACTTTAACGAGTGTTAAAAAAGTTACTTCAGGATCTACAGAAGATATTGCAGAAGAAGTGGATAATCTTTATAAAAAAATTATCACTGCAGGAACTCATAAAGCACCAAGTATCAAAGTAGCAGAAGCCTCTAAAGCAATAGAGAATGCTCAGCGTGATGTTAATATTTCTTTTGTAAATGAATTGGCACTAATTTTTGATAGAGTTGGTATTGATACCAATGATGTTTTGGAAGCAGCAGGAACAAAATATAATTTCCTTAAATATAAACCAGGTTTAGTAGGTGGCCACTGTATATCTGTTGATCCTTATTATTTGGCTCATAAAGCGGAGCAGCTTGGTTATCATCCGGATGTTATCTTATCTGGACGTAGAGTAAATGATTCTATTGCAAAGTTTGTTGCTTCTAAAGTAGTGAAACTACTTATTGCTAAAGGTGGAGTTATTAAAGATTCTCAGGCTTTGATTTTAGGAGTAACTTTTAAAGAAAACTGCCCGGATGTAAGAAATACTAAAGTCGTAGATATTTACAAAGAACTTAAAGATTATGGAGTTAATGTAGATATTTATGATCCATGGGCAAGTAAAGAAGAAGTGAAGCACGAATACGGAATTGATATTCTTGATGCTCTTATCGTAGGTAAAAAATATGAATCTATTATCATTGCAGTTTCTCACAGCGAATTTCTTGAAATGGATTTAAACCTATTGAAGAAAGAAAATGCAGTAGTTTTTGATACTAAAGCTTGTTTAGACAGAAACTTAGTAGACGCAAGATTATAATAAGATACAATGAATTATGACATCGTAATCATCGGCGCGGGCTTGGTAGGATTGGCAACTGCTTATCAAACAAAGCTTAAAAACCCGGATTCTAAGATTTTAATTTTAGAAAAAGAAAAAGATGTATCCTTACATCAATCCGGCCACAATAGCGGGGTGATTCATAGTGGAATATATTATAAACCGGGAAGCTTAAAGGCTAAGAACTGCATCGAAGGCTATAATTCTGTAATAAACTTTGCTAAAGAATACGGAATTAAATACGATCTGTGCGGTAAAATAATTGTTGCAACTTCTCAGGAAGAGCTGTCGCTTTTAGATAATATTTATAAAAGGGGAATTGATAACGGTCTTGATAATCTACAATACCTTTCAAGAGAAGAATTCCGTGAAATAGAACCTCATTGCGAGGGAGTAAAAGCCATCAAAGTTCCTCAAACAGGTATTATAGATTATCCGGGAGTTGCAAAAAAGATAAAAGAATTATTTGAAGAGCTTGGAGGAGAGGTTAAATTTAATAATGAAGTAAAAGACATTATTAATAAAGGTTCAGAAATTATTATTAAAACTAATAATTCTGAATTTAAAACAAAAAAAATGGTCTCTTGTGCCGGTCTGTATTCAGATAAAATTACAAAAATGACCAATGAGAAGAATGATGTTATCATTATTCCGTTCAGAGGAGAATATTATAAAATAAAAGACGAAAAAAAACACCTTGTAAAGCATCTTATTTATCCTGTTCCGGATCCTAATTTTCCATTTTTGGGAGTTCATTTTACGAGAATGGTTGATGGGAATATTGAAGCAGGACCTAATGCTGTTTTAGCTTTTAAAAAAGAGGGTTACCAGTTTTTTGACTTTAATTTTAGCGAGACTATGCAGACGCTTACTTGGCCAGGTTTTAGAAAAATTGTTGCTAAGTACGGAAAAACAGGAATGGGAGAAGTACATCGTTCTCTTTCTAAATCCGTATTTACCAAAGCTTTGCAAAAACTAATGCCGGAAATACAGGAAAATGATCTTGTACCTGGAGGTTCAGGAGTTAGGGCACAGGCTTGTGACAGAAATGGCGCCTTAATTGATGACTTTGATATTGTTAAAAACGGAAACATTATTCATGTCAGAAACGCACCTTCGCCTGCCGCAACTTCATGTCTTTCTATAGGAAATAAAATTAGTGAGCTTATAGGAAATTAATTTTTTCTCTAAAGCTTTCGCAATACCAAAACATAAATTATTATATGAAAATTCAAATGGTTGACCTAAAAGGTCAATATGAAAAAATTAAAAACGAAGTAGATGCTGGCATTCAGAATTGTATAGATAATACAGCATTTATTAATGGTCCTGCGGTAAAAGAATTTCAGCAGGATTTTGAAAATTACTTAAATGTAAAGCATGTTATTCCTTGTGCTAATGGTACAGACGCATTGCAGATCGCAATGATGGCATTAGAATTAAAACCTGGGGATGAAATAATCTGCCCTGCTTTTACATACGTTGCAACTGCCGAAGTTATGGGACTTTTAGGATTAAAACCTATAATGGTAGATGTAGATGAAAATACTTTTGAGATTGAACTTAACGGTTTAGAAAAATATATAACTCCAAATACGAAAGCCATCGTTCCTGTTCATTTATACGGACAAAGTGCTGATATGGAGAAAATTCTTGAATTTGCAAAAAAGCATAACTTATTTGTAATCGAGGATAATGCACAGGCAATCGGTTCTGATTATACGTTCTCTGACGGAACTATTAGAAAATCCGGAACCATAGGTCATATTGGATGTACTTCTTTCTTCCCTTCAAAAAACTTAGGTTGTTATGGAGATGGGGGAGCTTTAATGACCAATGATGATGATTTAGCATTAAAAATAAGAATGATCGCAAACCACGGTCAACAAAAAAAATATTATCACAAAGTTTTGGGTTGTAACTCAAGATTGGATACAATTCAGGCTGCAGTTCTTAAAGTGAAGTTGCAACATCTTGATGAATATTCGGCGGCAAGAAATAAAATGGCAGATTATTATGATGAAAATTTAGCCAAAATTTCTGATATTCAGATTCCTGAAAGAGCAAAAAACTCTACTCATGTCTTCCATCAATATACTTTAAAGGTAAAAAATGGAAAAAGAGATGAGCTACAAAAATATCTTGGTGAAAAAAATATCCCAAGTATGATTTATTATCCGCTTCCGTTATATAAGCAGGAGGCTTTTCAGCAATATGTGGAGGAAGGTTTCAGTCTTCCTGTTACAGAAAAACTTTGTTCAGAAGTTATTTCACTTCCGATTCATACAGAATTTGATCAGGAGGTATTGGATTTTATTATTTCTGAAATTAAGAATTTTTTTAATTAATAATCAATAAAAATATGTCAGATTTTTTTGCACACGAAACAGCTATTATAGATGAAGGCTGCGAAATAGGAGCCGGAACTAAAATTTGGCACTTTTCACATATTATGCCTAATTGTATTTTGGGAGAAAAATGTAATATCGGGCAGAATGTAGTAGTTTCACCTAAAGTTATTTTAGGAAAGAATGTAAAGGTTCAGAACAATGTTTCTATATATGAAGGTGTTACTTGTGATGATGATGTTTTTTTAGGGCCTTCAATGGTTTTTACTAATGTTATTAATCCTAGAAGTGCTGTAAACAGAAAAAATGAATATTTAAAAACACATGTTGGAGTAGGCGCGTCAATTGGAGCTAATGCAACAATTGTTTGTGGTCACAACATTGGTAAATACGCCTTTATTGGGGCTGGTGCAGTTGTAACAAAAGAGGTTCTGGATTATGCTTTGGTAGTCGGAAATCCGGCAAAACAAATGGGCTGGATGAGCGAATTTGGTCAGCGTCTTCATTTTAATGATGAAGGTATTGCAGTATGTGAAGAAAGTGGAGAAGAATATAAAATTGAAAATAATAAAGTTTCAAAAAATTAAAAAATACAAATGTCTGATAAAATAAAATTTGCAGTTATCGGTTGTGGCCATATTGGGAAAAGACATGCAGAAATGGTGTCTAGGAATTCCGAATGTGAATTGGTAGCTTTAGTTGATGTAAAAGATAAATCTGTTTTAGGAATCGAAAGTTATGATGTTCCTTTTTTCGCCTCATTAGATGATTTTTTGAAATCTGGGATTGAAGTGGATGTTATCAATATCGCTTCGCCAAACGGATTTCACTTCGAGCAGGCATATAAAGCTATCGACGCAGGAAAACATGTTGTTGTAGAAAAACCAATGGCTTTGAATAAGCAGGATGCTGAGAAACTTATTTTTCAGGCACTTCACAAACATAAGCAGGTTTTTGCAGTAATGCAAAATCGTTATTCTCCACCTTCTGCATGGATAAAAGAAATGGTAGAAAGTGGAAGATTAGGAGATATATACATGGTTCAGCTTAATTGCTATTGGAACCGTGACGACAGATATTATAAGCCGGAATCATGGCATGGAAAAAAAGATCTTGATGGTGGAACATTGTTTACACAGTTTTCTCACTTTATAGATATTATGTACTGGTTATTTGGAGATCTTACCAATATTCAGGCAAAATTTGCAGACTTTAATCACAAAAACCTTACAGATTTTGAAGATTCGGGTTTTGTGAGTTTTGATTTTGTAAACGGAGGAATGGGTTCTTTAAATTACTCAACTTCTGTTTGGAATCAAAACCTAGAAAGTTCGATGACTATTATTGCCGAAAATGGAGCAGTGAAAATCGGAGGACAGTATATGGATAAAGTAGAAGCATGTAATGTAAAAGATTATGTGATGCCTGAATTGGCACCTACAAATCCGGGTAATGATTATGGTGCATACAAAGGTTCTGCTGCAAATCATCACTACATTATTGAAAACGTAGTAGATGTATTGAAAGGTAGAAATACCATCACTACAAATGCATTAGAAGGTTTGAAAGTAGTAGATATTATTGAAAAAATCTATGCTCTGAAAAAAAATGAAAGTTATGAATTTTAAAAAAGTTTTAGTTCTTGCACCACATACTGATGATGGAGAATTAGGAGCGGGAGGTTTTATTTCAAAATTAGTAGAAGAAGGTGCTGAAGTATTTTATATGGCATTTTCTACTGCTGAAGAGTCTGTTCCTGAGGGATTTCCAAAAGATGTTTTAAAGACAGAGGTAAAAGCTGCTACGAAAGTATTAGGTATAAAAGAAGAAAATGTTATTATTTTTAACTATCAAGTAAGAAAGCTTAACTACGCAAGACAGGAAATATTAGAAGAATTAATTAGGTTTAAAAGACAGGAATCGGATATTGACCTTGTTTTGATACCTAGTATTAATGATATTCATCAGGATCATTCTACAATTGCAAACGAAGGAATAAGAGCTTTTAAAACTAAGTCTATATTTAGTTATGAGCTTATTTGGAACAATTTATCATTTAATACTCAAAGTTATGTATCTCTTGATCAAAGGCACATTGATAAAAAAATAAATGCCTTAAAGGAGTATAAATCTCAAGGTTTTAGAGATTATTTAAGTGCTGATTTTATTAGATCCTTAGCTGTTGCCAGAGGGGTGCAGTTTGGTGTTCAGTATGCAGAAACATTTGAAGTTGTTAGGTTTTCAATAAAATAATAATTATGGCAATATTATCTGAAATAATAGAAAAGCTTAAACCTGATGCTATAATTGGAAATACTAATAAAAAGGTTATCAATGCCATTCAGTTAGATACCAATAATCAGAGGGAAGATGTTCTAATGTGGGTTTCTTCAAAATTTAATGATAAACTTAAAGAAATTACAAAAGGAATTATTATTTGTAATGAATTTCCTGAAGCTTTTATTAATCCAGATTGTACTTATTTAGTATTTGACAACCCAAGACTTGCTTTTCAGAAAACACTTACTGAATTTTTTATGCCTGTCAAAAAAACAGGGATTTCAAAAACAGCTGTTGTGGGCGAAAATGTTCAGATAGGTAAAGATGTATATTTGGGCGAATTCGTTATAATAGAAGATAATTGTATTATAGGAAATAATACTGTTGTTGATCATCATACAGCGATTAAGGAAGGTACCGTAATTGGTGAAAATGTTACCATTGGAGCCAATAATACAATTGGAGGAGTAGGTTTTGGATATGAGAAAGATGAAACAGGACAATATGTTTTTATTCCTCACATAGGAAATGTTATCATTGGAAACAATGTAGATATAGGAAATAATACATGTATAGACAGAGCTGTATTAGGAAATACGATTTTAATGGATAACGTAAAAATCGATAATCTTGTACATATTGCTCATGGCGTAAAGGTTGGACGAAATAGTCTGGTTATAGCCAATGCAATGGTCGCAGGCAGTGTAGAGATTGGCGAAAATACCTGGGTGGCTCCGTCATCTTCAATTCTTAACCAAAAGAAAATCGGAGACAATGTTACTATTGGTTTATCTGCAGTTGTAGTAAAAAATGTAGAAAACGGACAAACTGTAATAGGAAGTCCTGCCGAAGAAATTTCAATCGCATTGGGTAAGAAAAAAATAATGAATGATAAATTATTTAAATAGTTTTGAGTATTAAAAATTTCATAGACAGGGTAAAATCAAATTCATTTTTACAAAATGTTGCAATACTATCAAGCGGAACTATTATAAGCCAGCTTATTGTTATTGCAACTTCACCATTTCTTACTCGTGTATATTCTGTAGAATCTTTTGGGCTCTTATCTATTTTTAGCAGTTTTGCTGTGTTTTTTGCAGTTCTGTCAACAGGACGGTATGAATTAGCATTAGGCTTGCCTAAGGATAGCTTAAAAGCATCATCAATTTTCAAACTCATACTTGTTATTGGTTTTTGTGTTTCAATATTTTATTTGATATTAATTTTTCTTCTAAAGGATATTGTTCATCTCAAGGATAAAACAGGATTTCTTAGTAATAATCAAGCTTATTTAGCGCCTATTTATATCTTCTTTGGTGCTTTATATTCAGCATTAGGATATTGGAATCAACGAGATAAGAAATATAAAAAAATAACTATTGCTAATGCCATACAGGTTATAGGAACAAGTATTTTTAGTTTAATATTTGGAGTATTACATTATGAGAGTGGTATGATCTGGGCACTTATTATTGGAATTATAACGTCAAGTGCATTTTTGCTTTTAACAGACAAAAAATTACTAGATAATTTGTCTACTACTCCTAATAAAGAACTTTTAGGTACAGCAAAGGAGTATAGTTCATTTCCAAGATATATGATACTCTCGGATTTATCACTTACAGCATGCCAGCAATTTATTCCAATTCTATTTTCAGCATTGTATAATACTACAATTGTAGGTTTTTTTTCAATGGCAAACAGGATGATTAGGCTCCCTAATATTGTTATTACTTCTTCGGTCGGAAATGTATTCAGAAATGATGCAATTGATGAAATAAGAGAGAAAGGTAATTGTGAAAAACTTTATCATTCTACTTTTAAGAAATTATTATTAATATCCTTTCCTACATATTTGCTAATCTTTATTATTTCTCCAAAATTATTTTCAATTGTATTTGGAGAAAAATGGGAAATTGCAGGAGAGTTTGCTAGAATTTTGTCTGTAGCACTATTTTTTGAATTTATTTCAGCACCTCTAAATACATTGTTTTATATTTTTGAGAAGCAGAAGATTTTAATGAAATTACAAATGCTAAACGCAATTTTGGTTTTCGTGTCAATATTCTTAGGTTACTATATTAATAACAGTTATCTTTTATCATTAATTTTTTACATGATTATTTCTGTTTTATCAAGTTTAGTTTTTTTGTATTTTACAAACAATTTATCAAAAAATGGAGGCAGAAAGATCTAATAAATTACAAGTATTTTTTCTTACACTCATGCTTTACGGCTATGAGCTTATATCTTTTTTTCCAGATTTATTAAAAATAGAATCTAGACCATTAAGTATTGTTTTAAGGCTGGTTGTTGTTGTTACAGGTATTTTAGTGATATTTAAAAATCAAATGAGATTAACAAAAGTTCATGTTTTGTTATTCTTCTTTTGGGCTTTATATTTATTAAGGTTATTTTATGACGCAGCAATTACCTCAAAAAATATCATGTCGCCCATTGATGACTACTGGTCATTCTCATTGTTGATAATGATATCTATATTTGCATGTGCAACAAATTTTTCTAAAAAAACCTTGTTGGATGTAAAAAATTATGTTTTAATAATCTTATTTATTGTAAATATTTGGGGATTGTATAATAATGTTACTGCTCCTCAAATTGTTCCGGATGATATCTTAGTAAGAGCAGACGGTAATAGTGCTCTTAATACGGTTTCTTTTGGAAAAACTTCATCTGTTTTATTTTTTCTATGTTTTATTTCTTTATTAAAAAATAAGAAAAATCTTATTACGGGTATCTATATATTAGGAATGATATTAAGTTTATATAATGTATTTATGGCTGGTTCTAGGGGGCCTTTGGTTCAGCTATTAGCAGCATTATTACTTTATTTGGCTGTCAATCTAAAGCAGGTAAAATTAAAGTATGTATTTCTATTTTTTATAGCAGGTATAATTCTTTTAAATCTTTTCCCAAGTTATTTTGATGTATCGAAATTGATTTTTCAAAGGATAAGCGAAACCGGCTTTTCATCCAATGAAAATGATCAGTATAGAGGATCTCTTTTAAAATCTGCTTGGGAGCAATTTTTAGATAATCCATTCTTTGGAGACTCAATTGAAACTAATTTCGGAAATACATATCCCCACAATATAATTTTAGAATCTTTTATGGCTATGGGAATTATTGGTGGAATATTATCCATAATAATTTTTATGCTAAATGCTATTTATTCTATGAAGTTAATGCAGGTATTTGCATATAGTTTATTTGGTGCAATTCTTATAATGGATACTGTAGGATCAATGTCGGCGGGCTCTATTGTAAATTATTTATTAATTTGGCCTATGCTTTCCTTATCAATTAATTTAGCTCAAAATGAAAAATAAAAGTAAGAAGATTGTTATGTTGCAAGATTTTTTTGGTTTAGATTATACTTACCAGGAAAATTTGCTGACTAAAAACTATACAAAGTATGGACATAATGTAGTAGTTATATCATCTACTTTTGAAAATGTTTTTGATTATGCACATAATAAGTATGATTCTTCTAAAAAACAAAAAACAGAGGAATATTTTGGAGCAAAAATAATTCGTCTTCCTTATAGTTTTAATTTTTTAAACAAATTAAGAAAGCATGCAGGAGTATATGAAATTCTTTTAAAAGAGAAACCTGATTTAATTTATGTTCACGATATACATTTTAATCTAAAGGAAGCTGTAAAATATAAAAAGCAATTTCCGAATTGCAAAATTATCTTAGATTACCATGCAGATTATACTAACTCTGCTCATAACTGGGTTTCATTAAATATACTACATAAAGTAATTAGAAAAAGCTTCTTTAATAAGTATAAGAAATATATTAGTAAAATATTTCCTGTCGTTCCGGGTGGGGCAGACTTTCTTCATGAAGTATATGGTGTGAGCCATAAAGAAATGGAGCTTTTGCCCTTAGGATGTGATTATAGCAAATCCATGGAAATAATGCAAAATATTGATAATATTAAGCAAAGACAAAACCTAGGGATAAAAGAAAATGATATCATTATTATCACTGGAGGTAAGATCAATAAACTTAAAAATACCCATGTAATTGTTGATGCAATTAAAAAAAATAATAGAGAGGATGTACATCTTATTGTTTTTGGAAAAGAAGATCAAGGGTCAGAAGAATATTTTGATAATATTAAAAAAAGTGCAGAAAATTACAAGAATATTCATTTCATAGGTTGGGTTGATAATACAAAAATATACGAGTTGCTTGCTATTTCAGATTTAGCAGTCTATCCAAGTAGCCAATCTGTTTTATGGCAGCAATCTATAGGAATGCATTTGCCTTTAATTGTTGGTGATTTTGGCGGACAAGATATGTCATATTTAAATCAAAACAATAATATCATAAAAGTTGATAAAGAAAATTTAAATGCCGACTATTTTGCAACTTTATTAAATCAATTAATTGAAAATCCCTCCGAGATTGAACAAATGAAAAAAGGAGCAGAAAAAACAGCAAAAGAATATTTAGACTATAGAATAATTGCAGAAAAAACGCTGGAAAATTAATCTGAAGCTAATAGCAAATAGATTATTATGAGTATTAAAATCTTTCAAATATCTAGTGAAGTAAATAGTGGTTCTGTAGGGAGAATTGCTGAACATATTGGTGAAAAAGCAATTGAGAATGGCTGGGACAGTTATATTGCATATGCGAGAGATAATAATCCGAGTAAATCTAAAGTTATCCGCATTGGAGGTAAGGCTGACTTAATTATGCATGGTCTTTTAACAAGATTTACTGATCGTCATGGATTTGGATCTTCATCAGCTACAAAAAATCTGATAAAGATTATTAAAGAAATAAATCCGGATATAATTCAACTTCAGCATCTACATGGCTATTACATAAATATTGAAATATTATTTAAATTTTTAGTAGAATTCAACAAACCTGTAGTTTGGACTTTTCATGACTGTTGGTCTTTTACAGGACATTGTTCTTATTACGAGCTTGCTGAGTGTGATAAGTGGAAGAGTACCTGTAATCAATGTCCACAAACACAAGAATATCCAAAATCATATATAGATCAATCATTAAAGAATTTTGAAGATAAAAAACGAATTTTTAATTCCGTTGAAAACTTAACGATTGTTCCTGTTTCGAATTGGATTGAAGATCAGGTAAAGGAATCTTTTTTAAAAGAAGTTGAAATAAAAACTATTCATAATGGAATAGATATTGATAATTTTGCCCCACAAAATACAGTAAATATAAAAGAAAAGTTTAACTTATCAGATAAATTTGTAATATTGGGTGTGGCAAGCCCTTGGGGTGAAAGAAAGGGATTGAAGTATTTTGTTGAGCTGTCAAAAATGCTTTCAGAAGAATATCAAATAATGTTAATTGGCTTAAGTGAAGACCAAATTAAGAGTTTGCCAGCAGAGATAAAAGGGATAGAAAGAACTGAGAGCGTTAAAGAGCTGGCAGAGTTTTATTCAGCCGCAGATGTTTTCTTGAATCCTACTTTAGAAGAAGCTTTAGGCTTAACCAATATTGAAGCACAGGCTTGTGGAACTCCTGTTATTACTTTTAAATCAGGAGGCTCACCAGAAACTATAAATGATGAGACAGGAATTACAGTAGAAAAAGGAGATGTAGAAGGTTTGCATAATGCTATCAGAATAATTCGTGAAAATGGTAAAGCATTTTATGCAGACAAATGTAGAAAAAGGGCTGAGGAGTTTTTTAATAAAGATGATCGTTTTCAAGAATATCTGAATTTATATTATGACATATTAAAATTGAATTGACATGATTACAAAACTATTTACGGTACTTATTACAGTATTTCTTTTAGCATGTATAGGAAATGATAAAAAACAAAGCTTCATATCCTCAGAAGTAAAAAATATTCAGGCCAAACCTCAAATATTAATTTGTTCTGATAATAAATCAAAAACATTTGTAGATTTTATAAATCGTGAAAAAATACAATTTGTACAGTTTGTAAACGATGGGCAGTTTATTGATAGTAAAGTACCGTTTACTTTTAGCGAAGATTTACTTTTAAAAGAACTTCAAAGAGCTTATCCGGATCCCAAATCATCAGGTATTGCATATATTGATATAGAATATCCTTATACAGACTATCTTTTAAAAGAAAATATTACAAGTTCTAATTATAAAAAAAGTGTTAAGCTATTTTTGGACGTATTGAGTTTTGTAAAAAAAGAAAGACCAAATGTTAAATGGGGATATTATGGTATTCCGTTTACAACCTATTGGGGAAGAGATAAAAAATTTTATGACCAATATAAAAAAGTAGATGAGATAATTAAAAAAAGTGATATTCTTTTTCCTTCAATCTATATATTTTATAATAATGTGAGCTTTAATTTAGAAAATAAAGGTTATCTTAAAGAAAATACAGAAGAAATGCTGAGAATAGCAAGCTTATATAATAAAAAAGTTTATCCATTTGTAATGTCACGTTACCATCCTTCCAATAAGTCAATTGGTAATGAGCAAATAGATAATTCTGATTATAAAACATATATATCAACAATTGCTAAAGCAGAATATAAAAATAAACATATTGATGGACTGGTTCTATGGAATGCAGATGGTTATGCATACAGAGTTAATGAGCCTGTACTAAAAAAGGAACTTGAAAAAAATAAAATTGGTAATTTTGATGCTTTTTATGATCAATATATTATTGGTTTATTAAGCCTCATGAAAAAAGAAGTGGAATAACATACTTATGGAAATAAATAAAAATCTTCAAATCTGCACTAAGACAATAATGGATACCACAGATCCTAATATTGTGTTCAATGAAAAAGGAGAAAGTGATTATTATACAAATTATATAGAGCAAATTTTACCAAATTGGCATACCGACGAAAGAGGGCAAAAGGAGCTGGAACAAGTAGCAGAAAAGATCAGAAAAGATGGTAAAAACAGAGATTTTGACTGTATCATAGGATTAAGCGGAGGGCTGGATAGCTCGTATGCAGCTCATGTAGCAAAAGAAGTAATGGGTCTGCGTCCTTTAATCTTCCATGTTGATGCAGGTTGGAATACAGATAGAGCAGTAGGAAATATTGAAAAACTAGTTAATGGACTTAATTTAGACCTTTATACTGAAGTTATTAATTGGGAAGAAATGAAAGATCTACAGGTTGCATTTCTAAAAGCACAGGTTGCAGATCAAGATATGCCACAGGATATTGCATTTTTTTCAGGTCTCTATAAATTTGCCAAAAAAAATAAAATAAAATATGTACTAACAGGTGGAAATTACTCTACAGAATGCTGTAGAGAACCTGAGGAGTGGGGAGCATATCCGGGGATAGATAAAACATTAATTTTAGATATTCATAAAAAATTTGGAAAAAAAGAGCTTAAAACTTTTCCAATAGTGGATATTATGAGCTATAAACTCTATTACAAATATGTTTTAGGTATGGAAGTTTATAAACCATTAAACTGTTTACCATATAATAAAAAAGATGTTGAAAAGATGCTATTTGATAAATACGGATGGGAAAGCTTTCAACATAAGCATCATGAATCAAGATTTACAAGATTCTATGAAGATTATTGGATGCCAAGAAAATTTGGATATCAAAAAAGAAAAGCACATTTTTCCAGCTTGATTTTAACAGGACAGATGACAAGAGAAGAGGCATTAGACCGAGTTTCAAGACCTGAGCTTTCTGAAGAGTTTCTACTAAAAGAATTTGAATATGTAGCAAATAAATTAGATCTTACTACAGATGAACTTCAAAAATTATTTGAAGGAGAAAACAAAACATATCACGATTATAAAAATAAAAGATCCCTTATTGGTCTTGGAGCACAGACAATGAGGAAACTTGGACTTGAAAAAAGATTATTCAGATGATAACAATTATTGATTATGGAGTAGGAAATATCAATGCTTTTGTTAATGTTTATAAAAGAGTAGATATTCCCGTAAAAATTGCTAAGACAAAGGAAGATTTAGAGGGTGCACAAAAAATAATTCTTCCGGGTGTTGGTCATTTTGACCATGCGATGACTCAATTGAATAATTCGGGGATGAGAGATAAACTTGATCAATTAGTACTTGATGAAAATGTACCGGTCATCGGAATCTGTGTAGGAATGCAAATGATGGCAAACAGCAGTGATGAAGGAAAGGTTGAAGGGTTGAAGTGGATTGACGCTACTGTAAAAAAGATTGATGAAACAAAGATTAATCAGGTAACTAGGCTTCCACATATGGGATGGAACGATGTAAAGCCTGTAAAAGATATAGAATTATTTAAAGGATTAGAAAATAATTCTATTTTCTATTTTCTTCATACCTACTACTTTCATTGTAATAATAATGAAGATATTATGGCCATAACAGATTATGGTGGAGAGTTTGCATCTGCGGCACATCATAAAAATAGATATGGGATACAATTCCATCCTGAAAAAAGTCACCATTATGGTGAAATTTTGTTACATAATTTTGCAAAACTTTAAAAGAAAATGTTAAGGCCTAGAATTATACCAAGTCTTCTAATCCAGGATAGTGGACTTGTAAAGACTGTAAACTTTAAGAATCCAAAATACGTTGGAGATCCTATAAATGCCGTAAGAATATTTAATGAAAAAGAAGTAGATGAACTTGCAATTTTTGATATTGATGCCACGGCAAAAGGATTGGAGCCAAATTATAGCTTAATTGAAAGAATTGCCAATCAATCAAGAATGCCCCTTTGCTATGGAGGAGGTGTGAAAACCGTTGAACAAGCTCAAAGAATTTTTGGTCTTGGGATCGAAAAAATTGCACTTTCATCAGCAGTTCTTCAAAATCCACAATTAATTACACAAATTGCAGAAAGAGTAGGATCACAAAGTGTAATAGTGGTATTAGATGTAAAGAAAAAGCTTTTCGGAGGCTATGAGGTTTATACCCATAACGGAAAAAAGGCAACAGGAATTAATCCTGTTAAATTTGTTGAAGATGCACAAAAGTTGGGTGCTGGAGAAATTATTATAAACTCTATAGACCAGGATGGAGTGATGAAGGGGTATGATATGGCGTTAATAGAGAAAATTAGAGAGAAAATTTCCTTACCACTTACTGTTTTGGGAGGAGCCGGTTCTCTAGATCACGTTAAACAAGTAATAGATAAACACGGAATAATAGGAGTTGCTGCAGGAAGTTTATTCGTGTTTAAAGGGGTGTACAAAGCTGTTTTAATAAGTTACCCTACTTTTGAAGAAAAAGAAATATTAATACAAAAATAACTGAATGTGCGGCATTGCTGGAATAATATATAAAAATCAAACTTCGGTAGAAAAGGAAACTCTAAAGAAAATGACAGATAAAATGTCACATAGAGGGCCAGACTCCGAAGGTTTTTTCGTTAATTTAAATTTAGGTTTAGGACATAGAAGGCTCTCAATTATCGATACTAGTGAGTCAGCAAATCAGCCATTTTTTTTTGAAGATAAGCATGTATTGGTTTTTAATGGAGCCATTTATAATTATATAGAATTAAAAAAAGAACTGGAAGAAAAAGGATATACTTTTACGACTAGTTCTGATACAGAAGTTTTAATTGCAGCATATGATTATTGGGGGAAGAGTGTGTGCAAAAGTTTAATGGCATGTGGTCTTTCGTTATTTTTGACTCCAAAAAGAATAAATTATTCTGCTCAAGAGATCGATTTGGAATCAAGCCATTTTACTATTACACAGATAAAGATAAATTTATTTTTGCTTCCGAGATAAAACCTATTCTTGAAATAGAAAAAATTGAAAAAGTAAATGTTCAAATTTTATTGCAATACCTTATTGTTAATATGACAGGGCATTACAATGAAACATTTTTTGAAGGTATACTTAAGCTGCCAGCATCACATAACCTTATTTATGATTTAAATAACCATCAGTTTGAAATATATAAATATTATGAAATTGAGTTTAGAAAAGAAGTAAATGAACTGAGCCTTGATGAGTCTATTAAGCTTTTTGAACAAAGATTTGAAGAATCAGTAAGATTAAGATTACGGTCGGATGTGAAAATCGGAAGCGCATTAAGTGGCGGTCTGGATAGTCCTTATGTTACATCAATTGCCAATAAAATTATTGGCAAAGAAAATAATAATGGATTTACTGCCATTACAGTTGGTTCCTTAGATAAAAAGGATGACGAAAGCCAATTAGCTACAATTATTGCTGAAACTCTTAATATCAAGCATGATATTGTAACTCCTAAGTCTGATGAATTCAGAGATGATCTTGAAGACGTAATTTTTATGCATGAAGAACCTTTTGCCGACTTATCTGTTTTCATGCAAAATTTTTTGATGAAAGAAGCTAATAAACTGGGAATTAAGGTTTTTTTAGACGGTCAGGGAGCCGACGAAATTTTATTGGGTTATAGTAGATATACTGCTGCATTTTTAAAAAATCATGATTTAATATCAAATATTAAATTTTTGAGAAAGGTTAAAAGCCATTATGATCTTTCTATTTTGGAGGCAGCAAAAACATATTTTTATTTTTCTAACTATTATGTTAGAAAATTCAGATTAAAAAGAAGAGGTGCTCTTTTAAAGAAAGGTTATTTAAATATAATCAATTTTACAAAACTTAAAAAGTTAACAAGGTCGTATAAAAGAATTTTTGAGCTTCAAAAAAATGAAATTTTTTTCTTTTTATTACCGGATATTTTAAGAATCGAAGACAAAAACTCAATGCTTTTTTCTATTGAGTCTAGGCTTCCCTTTTTAGATTATAGTTTTGTGGAAACTGTATTATCAATAAATAATAATTACAAGATAAGAGATGGCTGGTCTAAATATATATTAAGAAGAAATCTTGAAAAATATGTACCGGATCAGATAACTTATAACAATAGAAAAATTGGATTGGCACCACCTGTTGAACATTGGTGGCCAAGATCTGAAAGTATATATGAAACTATTAATAGTTCTAAAATCATACAGGAAATTTCGAAAAAGAAATTTAATTTTATAGCAGATAGAGATTTAGAATGGAGGCTTTATAATATAGCGATCTGGGAAAAATTTTATAATATGAAATTAGAAAACTAAAAAACGCATATGCAGATTAAAGATAAAACACTACTTATAACAGGAGGAACAGGTTCATTTGGAACAGCTGTTTTAAGAAAGTTTATAAATACAGAACATTTTAAAGAGATTCGTATTTTTTCTCGTGACGAGAAGAAGCAGGATGATATGAGAAATCAGTTTAAAAGTGATAAACTGAAATTTTATATTGGAGATGTAAGAGATTATAATAGTGTAGAACCAGCAATGAGAGGAGTAGATTATGTCTTTCATGCTGCTGCTTTAAAACAAGTTCCATCTTGTGAATTTTTCCCTATGCAGGCTGTGAAAACTAATGTTGAAGGCACACAAAATGTCATCGATGCAGCTGGAAGAAATAAGGTGAAAAAAGTAATATGCTTAAGTACAGATAAAGCTGCATATCCTATCAATGCAATGGGAATTTCCAAGGCAATGATGGAAAAAGTAGCTGTTGCCGCTTCAAGAAATCTGGAGGAAACAGTAGTTTGTCTTACCAGATATGGTAACGTAATGGCTTCCAGAGGTTCTGTGATCCCATTATTTATTAAACAGATTAAAGCTGGTGGCGAAATTACGATCACAGATCCTAATATGACTCGTTTTTTAATGTCATTAGAAGAAGCTGTAGATTTAGTATTATTTGCATTTGAACACGGAAATCCTGGTGATCTATTTGTTAATAAAGCTCCTGCAGGTACAATTGGAGACTTAGCTCAGGCATTGAAAGAAATGTTTAAAGCCGATAATCCGATAAAAGTTATTGGGACAAGACATGGTGAAAAACTATATGAGACGTTATGTACTCGTGAAGAGATGTTAAAGGCAGAAGATATGGGAGATTTTTATAGAATTCCTGCTGATAACAGAGATTTAAACTATGCTCAATATTTTTCTGAAGGTATACAAGATATTTCAAAAATTGAAGATTATCACTCTCATAATACACAGCAACAAGATGTGGAAGGGATGAAAGACTTATTATTAAAACTTCCATTAATAAGAAAGGAAATTTTAGGTGAAGATGTAATGCAATATCCCGACTAAAAATATTTTTATGGAAATGCCCAAAATTATTGAAGGAGGAAAATATTCTGATGAAAGGGGAAGTCTTCTTTTTAATAATGATTTCAATCTATCAGAAATTAGAAGAATGTACTGTATTGAAAATGCAGATGTAGATTTTGTTAGAGGTTGGACAGGGCACCAAATAGAGCAACGCTGGTTTTCGGCATTGCAAGGAAGTTTTACAATTAAACTTATAAAAATAGACAATTGGGAAAACCCATCAAACAATTCTGAAATCTTGGATTTTGAACTTTCTTCTGAAAATTTAGATGTCTTACATGTTCCTAAAGGATTCGTAAGTGCAATTCAGTCTAAAGAAAAGGGGGCAAGACTATTAGTTATGGCAGATTATTTTTTGGGAGAGATAAACGATGATTTTCGCTTTCCTATAGATTATTTTGAAAATTTAAAATAATGAAGAAAATTGGAATTACCGGACAAAACGGATTTGTCGGGTCACATTTATACAATACTTTAGGTTTAAGACCTGAAGATTTTGAAAGAGTAGATTTTGAGAGATCTTTTTTTGATGATTCAGCAAAATTGGATGAATTTGTAAAGAAATGTGATGTAATTGTACATCTTGCAGCAATGAACCGTCATCCAGATCCTGAAGTTATTTTCAATAATAATATTAAGCTGGTTAAAAAACTGGTTGCTTCTCTGGAGAAAAAAAATTCTAAAGCTCACGTTCTTTTTTCATCTTCTTCACAGGAAGAAAAAGATAATCTATACGGAAAATCTAAAAAAGAAGGGCGCGAAATTTTTGCAGACTGGGCAAAAAAATCTGGCGGAAAGTTCACAGGAATGATTATTCCAAATGTTTTCGGACCGTTCGGAAAGCCTAATTATAATTCATTCGTTGCTACATTTTGCCATAAACTTACACATGGAGAAACTCCGGTGATCGATAATGATGGTGAAGTGAAACTTATTTATGTAGGAGAGCTGGTTCAGGAAATTATTAATCAAATAGAAACTGCTGAAACAAAAGATATTTATGAAGTTTCTTATACTTCGGTGAATAAAGTTTCTGAAGTTCTCAATAAATTAGAAAACTATAAAAAATTGTATTTCGATAATGGTGAAATTCCAGAATTGAATACAAAATTTGATCTTAATCTTTTCAATACTTTTCGTTGTTATTTTGAGATTAAAGACCACTATCCTGTAAAATTTACACAACACACAGATCCTAGAGGAGCTTTTGTTGAAGTCATAAGATTGGGAATTGGAGGACAATGCTCTTTCTCGACAACGGTTCCCGGAATTACGAGAGGAAACCATTTTCATACAAGAAAAATAGAAAGATTTGCTGTAATTAAAGGAAAAGCTTTGATACAATTAAGAAAAATAGATTCAGACGAAGTATTAGACTTTTATTTGGATGGCAATGAGCCTGCGTATGTAGATATGCCAATTTGGTATACTCACAACATTAAAAATATCGGAGAGGAAGAATTGTACACAATTTTCTGGATTAATGAGCCTTTTAATCCCGAAGACTCGGATACTTATTTTGTAGAAGTATAATTTTGATGGAAAGAATAAATCGTTTAAAATCCTCAATTGTTAATAAAAAGGAAACTTATTTCCTTTTTATTACTTTGTTTGGTTATATTCTTGCCTACATAGATCCTTTTGAATTAGAAGTATTGCCTCATTTTACTAACCTTTTATTAAGAGGAGGGATATTCATTTCTTCAATATATTTTATAGCTAAAAATTTTGAAATTGTAAAAGAAAGGAAATACGTCATTATATATTTTCTTTTATTCTATATATTTTATATAATCAAGGTAATTTATAGTTTTCAAAATTTTTACTTTATTCCAAAAACTTTTCAAGGGTTTAAAGAATCCTTTTACTACTTTGGTTTAATTGTAATTCCTTTACCTGTACTGGCACTTTTGAGCTTAAATTATCAAAAGGTTGATTTTAAAAAATTCTATAGAATAGTTTTCTATTTTTTCTTAATTATTTTAGGAATTAATTTGCTCTTTATAGGAAAGCCGAATGGTAACAGAAGTGGTATATTCAGGTCATATTATATTTTAACTGGGCATTATGGATTAAGTTTAGTGTTTATCAGCTTGTTTAGTTATTTATTTCTGAATAAAAATAAGAAAATATATTTATTAGGAATTGTATTGGGATGTGTACCTATGTTTGTATCTGCAGCAAGAAGTCCTGTTTTAACCTTTTTTCTAATTCTTTTGGTGTTTTTTATATTAATAAATAAAAGAAAGTATTGGTTTTATTTGTCTATTGGAGTAATTTTATCAATATTTTCACTTTTTGTGATTTATATAAATGGACTAGGAGATGATATTGTTTTTTTCAAAAGAATAAATGCTGCAATTTTTCAACAAAATGGTTCCGGAAGATCATATTATTTAAATAAAGGTATTGATATATTCATTAATAATCCTTGGTTCGGAGGGAGAGTACTTTTTGAAGATGGGACGTATCCTCACAATTTATTTGTGGATGTTCTTATGTCAACAGGGGTGTTAGGTATGATTCTATTTATTATTTATTTTAAATTTGTAATACAGAATTTTATAAAGATTTTAAAAAATATTTACAAGTATAAAGAAAGGGGGATTTTAGCTTTTTTTTTCTTTCAATATTTTATTTTAATTCAGACATCAGGAAATATATACTCATCATTTGAGTTTTGGTATTTTGGTGCTGCAATAATTGGTTTAGGATATATAAATTTAACAAATGAAGAAATTAAAAGTAGTAACAGTTGTGGGAACACGACCGGAAATTATTAGATTATCAAGGGTATTATCAGCTTTAGATGCCTCTGAAGCTGTTGAACATATTATCGTCCATACGGGACAAAACTATGATTACGAACTTAATCAGATCTTTTTTGAGGATTTAGGTTTACGTAAACCTGATTACTTTTTGGAAGCTGCAGGAAAAACGGCAACAGAAACGGTAGGAAATATTTTAATTAAAATAGATCCGCTTCTTGAAGAGCTGAAACCTGATGCTTTTTTGGTTTTAGGTGATACAAATTCTTGTCTTTGTGCAATTCCAGCTAAGAAAAGGCAAATTCCTATTTTCCATATGGAAGCAGGAAACAGATGTTTTGATCAAAGAGTTCCTGAAGAAACAAACCGTAAAATTGTAGATCATACCTCAGATGTTAATTTAACATATTCTGATATTGCCCGTGAATATCTATTGCGAGAAGGGCTTCCTGCAGACAGAATTATTAAAACAGGATCTCCTATGTTTGAGGTTTTAAATCATTATTTATCTCAAATTGAGAGTTCTGATGTTTTAAGCAGATTGAACTTGGAAGAAGGAAAATATTTTGTAGTTTCTTCACATAGAGAAGAAAATATTAATTCTGAAAAGAATTTTAATGGTTTAATGGAAAGCCTTAATGCTATTGCTGAAAAATTTGGATATCCTATTATTGTTTCTACTCACCCTAGAACAAGAAATATGATTGATAAGAAACAGATAGAAATGAGACCGGAAATTCAGTTTTTAAAACCACTTGGTTTCCATGATTATAACGCTCTTCAGATGAGAAGTTATGCTGTTTTATCTGATTCGGGAACAATTTCTGAAGAATCATCTGTTTTAAATTTCAGAGCGCTTAATATCAGAGATGCTCATGAAAGACCGGAAGCAATGGAAGAAGCATCTGTAATGATGGTAGGAATGTCACCGGAAAGAATTTTACAGGGATTGGTACAACTTCAACAACAAAAAGTAGGTAAAGAAAGAAATTACAGATCTGTAGCAGATTATTCGATGCCTAATGTTTCTGAAAAAGTAGTAAGAATCATTTTAAGTTATACAGATTATATTAATAGAGTAGTTTGGAGTAAGATATAAATATGAATGTATTATTCCTTACCTTAGTTAAAATTGAAACACTGCAACAACGCAGTATCTATCATGATTTGATGCGTGAGTTTTCTAACCACGGACATAATCTTTATATCGTTTCTCCTACAGAAAGACGCGAAAAACAAAAAAGTACAATAAAAACAGAAGGCAGTGCAAAGTTTTTAAATGTAAGAACACTTAATATTCAGAAAACGAATTTTATAGAAAAAGGATTATCCACAATATCCATAGAAAAACTGTTTCTAAGAGCTATTAAAAAGAAATTTTCTGATGTGAAATTTGATTTAATACTTTATTCTACGCCTCCTATTACTTTTACCAACCTTATCAAATATTTTAGGGAGAGAGATAATGCTAAAACGTATTTACTACTGAAGGATATTTTTCCTCAAAATGCTGTAGATATGAAGTTTATTTCTAAAAAAGGAATGATATATCGCTATTTTAGAAATAAAGAAAAAGATTTATATAATATTTCCGACAAGATAGGATGTATGTCTAAAGCAAATGCTGATTATGTTTTAAATCATAATCCGTACATTCCAAATAATAAAGTTGAAATTAATCCCAATTCAATTGAAATACAGCCATTCAATGACGTTTCAAATGAAGATGAAGAAAAAATTAAAGCTAAATATAAAATTCCTGACAATAGAAAAATATTCATTTACGGAGGAAGTCTTGGAAAACCTCAGGGAATTGAGTTTCTTTTACAAACTTTGGAAGCAAAGAAAAACGATGAAAGGTTGTTTTTTATCATAGTAGGTTCAGGAACTGAATATAATAAAATAGAAAACTGGGTTAATATTAATAATCCTCAAAATACTATTCTGCTATCAGCTTTGCCGAAGAGTGATTATGATTTACTGATAAGAGTTTGTAATGTAGGACTTATATTCTTACATAAAGATTTTACGATTCCGAATTATCCATCCAGATTACTTTCATATCTTGAATTTAAGATGCCTATAATTGCAGCTACAGATAATAATACTGATATAGGTACGGATATTATGAATAATGGTTGCGGAATTTCCGTTTATTCTGATGATATAAATCAAATGACAGAAGCTATTAATTCATTGATAGAAATGGCTCCTGAAAAGTTTGAAGAGATGAGACAGAAAAGTTGGGATTTCCTGGTAAATGATTTTAAAGTGGAAGATTCTTACCAAAAGATTATTAATATAAAATAGGATAAATAAAAATGTATCAAACTATTTTTAAACCGATTTTGGATGTTATTTTCGCTGCAGTAGGATTAATTATCTTAAGCCCGATTTTTTTAGTCGTTACAATCTGCCTGTTTTTTGCGAACGATGGTAAACCTTTTTTCTTTCAGAAAAGACCCGGAAAAAACGGAAAAATCTTTGAAATAATAAAATTCAAGACAATGAACGATAAAAAAGGGATTGATGGTAATCTTTTATCAGATGCTGAAAGACTTACATCTGTTGGTTCATTCGTTAGAAAAACATCTTTGGATGAAATTCCACAGCTTATTAATGTTCTAAAAGGAGATATGTCATTTATAGGACCAAGACCTCTTTTGGTTCAGTATTTGCCAATATATAATGCTTTTCAAGGAAGAAGACATGAAGTGAAACCTGGAATAACCGGTTGGGCGCAGGTAAATGGAAGAAATGCCATTTCATGGAAAAAAAAGTTTGAATTTGATGTTTGGTATGTGGATAACCTCTCTTTTTTATTAGATGTGAAAATCTTTTTCCTTACAATAAAAAAAGTTTTTATAAGAGAAGGTATAGCACAGGAGGGGCAAGCAACAATGGAAATGTTTACAAAAGAAGGAAATGAATAATATACTTATAACATCTGCAGGACAAAGAGTTTCTTTAGTTCGTGCTTTTCAGAAAGAAATTAGAAAAGTAGATAAAACTGGAAAAGTTTTTACAGTAGATTTAAATCCAATACTGGCGCCTGCTTGTCATGTTTCAGATGGATCTAAAGAAATTTGCAGAGTTACAGATGCAGATTATATTTCCAAACTATTAGAAATTTGTAAAAATTGGGAAATAAAGATTATTATTCCAACAATTGATACCGAACTTATTGTTTTAGCTGAAAACAGAGAACTTCTTTTACAAAATGGGATCATTCCGATTATCTCTTCGGAAGATTTTATTACAAAATGCAGAGATAAGCGAATTATCAATGAGTTTTTTCAAGAAAACAACATAGATATTCCTCAGGAAGTTGATAAAGAAAATGTTACTTTTCCTATGTTCATTAAACCTTATGACGGTTCATTAAGCAAAGATACATTCCTGATAAGAGAGGCTTCAGAATTAACGGAATATCATTTTCAGAACCCTAAACTTATGTTTATGGAGTATATTGATCATGATGTTTATGATGAATACACGGTAGATACTTACTATGATAAAAATGGTGAGTTAAAATGTATAGTTCCTCGTAAACGTATATTTATAAGAGCCGGTGAAGTTAATAAAGGAGTAACTTCCAAAAACGAAATAATAAATTATGTTAAAGATAATTTATCTAAAATTGAAGGAGCTGTAGGATGTCTTACAATGCAGTTTTTCTTTCATCCAATAGAAAAAAGAATTATTGCAATTGAGATAAATTCACGATTCGGAGGAGGATATCCGCTAAGCTATCTGGCTGGAGCAAACTATCCCGAGTGGATCATAAAAGAATATATATTTAATGAAGAAATTCCTTATTTTGAAGATTGGGAAGATAATTTATTAATGTTAAGATATGACGATGAAGTTTTAGTTCATAATTATGAAGAATAAATATATTATTTTTGATCTTGATGATACTTTAATGTATGAAATAGACTATCTGGAATCTGCTTACCTAAGAATAGCGAGTATGTTGGATGAAAATAATTCGGGGCAGTTATTTGAAAAAATGATTACTTCTTATAAAGACAAACAAGATACTTTTAGTCTTTTAGAAACTGAATATACGGTTAGTAAGCATGAACTTTTAGATATCTACAGAAATCATTATCCGCTTCTTAAAGTAAATGAAGATGTTAATTTTGTTTTAGATTATATCAAAAACAAGAATTATAAGCTGGGATTGATAACCGATGGAAGATCAGTAACACAGCGAAATAAGCTTAAAGCTTTAAATATAGAATCTCTGTTTGACGAAATTATTATTTCTGAAGAGTTTGGAAGCACCAAACCAAATGAAAATAATTATAAAGTATTCATGACGGATACTAATATGGACTATTTTTATATAGGAGATAATCCAAAGAAAGATTTTATCACACCAAATAAGTTGGGATGGCAAACTATAGCATTAAAAGATAGAGGAAGAAACATCCATCAGCAAAATTTTGATGAATCTTTAGAGCATAAACCTCATTTTATAATAGATAATCTAAGAGAATTGATCAATTATATAAGTTAATAATCAACAATATATCACTAAGTAAAAATCACTATAATGTCTGAGAAAATCTGGTTATCCTCTCCTCACATGGGAGGCAATGAATTAAAATATATAAATGAAGCTTTCAAAGAAAATTGGGTAGCTCCATTAGGACCTAACGTAGATGGGTTCGAAAAAGATTTAGAACTTTTTTTAAATAAAGATGTAAATGTTGCTGTTTTATCTGCGGGTACGGCGGCTATTCATTTGGCTTTAATAGAATGTGGAGTTGAGCATGGTGATGAGGTTATATGCCAGTCAATGACATTCTCTGCTTCTGCAAATCCGATTTCGTATTGTGGTGCAACCCCTGTATTTATTGATAGCGAATCAGATACATGGAATATGTGTCCAAAAGCTTTAAAAGAAGCTATTGAAGATAGAATTAAGAATGGTAAAAAGCCAAAAGCAATAATTGTAGTTCATTTGTATGGAATGCCTGCTAAAATGGACGAGATAGTTTCTATTGCTAATGAATATCAAATTGATCTTATTGAAGATGCCGCAGAAGCTTTGGGTTCAAAATATAAAGACCAGTCTTGTGGTACTTTTGGTCGTTTTGGAATTCTAAGTTTTAACGGAAATAAGATTATCACGACTTCTGGAGGTGGCGCATTAGTTTGTCACACAAAGGATGATAAAGATAAAACTGTGTTTTTGTCTACTCAGGCCAGAGACAATGCTCCTCATTATCAACACTCACATATTGGTTTCAATTACAGAATGAGCAATATTGTAGCAGGTATTGGAAGAGGACAAATGGAGGTATTACAAGATCGAGTAGATGCAAGAAGAGCAATGCATGATTTTTATGTGAATATCTTTGAAAAAATTGATGGAGTAGAAGTTTTTTCTGAACCGAATTCTGATTTTTATTCAAATCATTGGCTTTCTTCTATCATAATTGATCCGGCTATTGTTGGTAAAACAAGAGAGGATTTAAGATTAGCATTTTTAGAAGATAATATAGAATCAAGACCATTATGGAAACCTATGCATATGCAGCCAATTTTTGCTGATGCGCCTTATTATGGAACCAATGTTTCCGAAAAATTATTTGAGGATGGACTTTGCTTACCTTCAGGATCTAACCTTTCTGATGAAGAAAGGGAAAGAATTGCTAATGTTATCAGTAAGTTTTTTTAAGCTTTAGTTTTATTATCAATGAATCATTATAAAAATTGGAAGGTCATTTTTGATTTTATTTTTTCAATCATTTTGATTATTTTGATGATGCCTTTGTTCATTGTTTTATTTATTATAATTAGTATTGATACAAAGTCAAATGGGATTTTCTGTCAAAAAAGAGTAGGCCAGTATGGTAAACTTTTTACAATTTATAAATTTAAAACAATTAATGAAAAAACTAAAAAAAGCTCGTATTTAGGTCTATTATTGAGGAAAACTAAGCTTGACGAACTTCCTCAATTATTCAATATTATTAAAGGAGAAATGAGTTTTGTAGGCCCTCGTCCGGATATTGAAGGATATTATGATAAGCTTCAAGGAAATGACTGGGAAGTGTTACAACTAAAACCTGGAGTGACTTCTGAAGCAAGTATAAAATATAGTAATGAAGAATTTTTATTAAAATCTCAGAAAAATCCTATGTTATATAATGATGAAGTTATATTTCCAGATAAAGTAAGAATGAATTTAAATTATTTGGAAAAAATGTCTTTTTCCGAAGATTTAAGGATCATTTTGAAAACAATTTTCAAAATAATAAAATAAATTTGCAGATCGCTTTTAAAGCTATATTTAAATCTATGAAAATAAAAGAAACACCACTTAAAGATTGTTATATAATAGAGCCTACTATTTTTGAAGATGATAGAGGCTATTTCTTTGAGAAATTTAATGAAAAGAAGTTTGAAGAACTAACCTCAATGAACGGGCATTTCGTTCAGGATAATATTTCTAAATCTTCTTATGGAGTTTTAAGAGGGTTACACCTACAGAAAGGAGAACATGCTCAGGCTAAACTCGTTTCATGTTTGGAAGGTAAAGTTTGGGATATAGCTGTTGATTTGAGAGAAGATTCTCCAACATTTGGCAAATGGTTCGGTATAGAACTTACCGAAGAAAATAAGCTTCAATTATATATACCAAGAGGATTCGGACATGGTTTTTCAGTAATAAGTGAAACGGCTGTGTTTGCTTATAAATGTGATAATTTTTATAATAAAGAATCCGAAGGAAGTGTAAAATTTGATGATCCAGAGCTTAATATTGATTGGAAAGTTGATCCAAATGGTATGATTCTTTCAGAGAAAGATCAAAATTCACTAGGCTTTAAAGATAAAAACTTTTAAATAGCATATTGAGAATCACTTTATTAAAGTGGTTCTCTTTTTTTAATTCATACTCTTCAATATTTCGTATCTTTGCAAACTCAAAATCAAAAAGATGCGTACAAAATCCATAGGTAAGAAGAAAATTAACATCGTCACACTCGGCTGTTCAAAGAATGTATATGACTCTGAAGTGTTGATGAGCCAGCTGAAAGCCAATGGAAAAGATGTGGTGCATGAAGACAAAGGTGATATCGTTGTTATCAATACCTGCGGATTTATAGATAATGCAAAGGAAGAATCTATCAATACAATTCTTGAATATGTAGAGGCTAAAAACAGAGGTGAAGTTGAAAAAGTTTTTGTTACAGGTTGTCTTTCTGAAAGATATAAGCCGGATTTGATTAAAGAAATCCCTGATGTAGACCAATACTTCGGAACAAGAGATCTTCCTATTTTATTGAAACATTTAGGCGCAGATTATAAGCATGAGTTGGTTGGAGAGCGATTAACAACTACTCCAAGACATTATGCTTATTTAAAAATATCTGAAGGTTGCGACAGACCATGTTCTTTTTGTGCGATCCCTTTAATGCGTGGTGGTCATACTTCTACGCCGATTGAGAAATTAGTTTCTGAAGCTCAGAAATTAGCAAAAAAAGGAACTAAAGAATTAATTCTAATAGCTCAGGATCTTACCTATTACGGTTTAGATATCTATAAAAAACGTGCCCTTGGAGATTTATTAAAAGAACTTGTAAAAGTAGAAGGAGTAGAGTGGATTCGTCTTCATTATGCTTTCCCAAGCGGTTTTCCTGAAGATGTTTTAGATATCATCAGAGAAGAACCAAAAGTTTGTAATTATATAGATATTCCGCTTCAGCACATCAATTCAGATTTATTGAAATCGATGAAGAGAGGTACTACTCATGAAAAGACGGATGCACTTCTTGCTAAATTCAGAGAGAAAGTTCCTGATATGGCAATTAGAACAACTTTAATCGTTGGGTATCCCGGAGAAACTGAAGAAAGATTTCAGGAAATGAAGGAGTGGGTAAGAGAACAAAAGTTTGACAGATTGGGTTGTTTTACATATTCTCATGAGGAAAATACTACGGCTTATGTTTTGGAGGATGATATTCCTCAGGAAGTAAAAGAAGCTAGGGTAGAAGAAATCATGGAATTACAATCTCAAATTTCTTGGGAAAAGAATCAGGAGAAGATTGGAAAAGTTTTCAAATGTGTATTCGATAGAAAAGAAGGAAACTATTTTATAGGAAGAACAGAATATGATTCTCCTGATGTAGACAATACAGTGTTGGTTTCTGCGGACAATACTTATATTTCTATTGGCGAATTTGCTGAGGTTAAGATCACTTCTGCCGAAGAATTCGACTTGTATGGAGAGTTGGTTTAAAATATCTCATTTATTAGTGAATTTTCAATATATAATTCATTGATAGTATTATATCTCTAAATATATTTTAAACATTAATAAAATTTAACACATTTTATTGTATTTTAATATTGCAAGTAACTGTTTGATCTTTAGTGTTTTATATTTTCATCAAGATGGATTTGTAAAACTTTTTATATCAGACTATTGCAGTTAAATAATAAAGTACTAACTTTGCGGTATGAATAGATTTTTATAATGCTATTTACTGAACGTTAGATATTTAAAACTAAATCGAAAATGAAACAGTTTTTGAGGATTTAATCCTTATAATTTGTTTTGATTTCCTTTTGTTAAGGCACAAGTTGGGATGAGTTGTCCCATTTTGAATAAATATCATTGATGAAAAATGTAATTTAAAATCTTTAAAAACTTATGAAAAAAATTTTATTAACAGCGACTGTACTTGTTAGCATGACAGCGCTTACTAAAGCTCAACAGGGGCGTGTAGGTATAAACACAACTACACCTGCCGCTACTTTAGACGTTACAGCAAACACAGCTGACGCTACAAGACCTGATGCGTTATTAGTCCCTCGTATGACAGAAAATGAGCTAGCTGCTAAGAATGCCGTTTATTTAGCTGCTCAAAATGGAGCTCTTGCTTTTGTTACAGCAGTAGATGGTACTACTACAGCTAAAACTGTAAATGTAACTGCTACAGGATTCTATTATTATGATGCACCAAACGCAGTTTGGGTTACTGTAGGAAGTGGCGCTGCTGCTACTCCTAATTTCCAAATTCAGAAAGCAAGACTTCATACTGCAGCTGCTACTCCTATTACATGGGTGGCAGATGATTATTCAGTTATTACTACAGCTTTGGGAGGTACAAGTGTTTTATTATTACCAAATGCTACAACTTTGCCGTTGAATTCGGTAAGATGTGTTTCCAACAATGGTACTGGTGTTGCTGGTTGGGATCCAACTGCTGTTGTGGGTGTAACAAGAGGTATTAATAATATTCCACCTAACATTCAATCGAGTTCTGGTTTTTGCTTTGTTACTGTTAATCAAGCGGGATCAAATGTTTGGACAATTCTTTCGGGTAGATAACCAATTTTATTAACAATATAATACAAAAAAAATGAAAAAAATAGTTTTTGCACTATTGTTAGTATCGTTTGGTACAATTAGTGCGCAAGTAATGTCAAATGGAGCAATTGCTAATACATTTGCTAATCAGAATGTATTCTTAGATGCTTCTACAAATAATAATGGTACAGTAAATGATGGTAAGGGACTTTTATTCCCAACTACTAATCTTACTCAATTTACTTTTAGACTGGATGCTGCGGATGGTCTTAATTTTCCGTCTTATTTTGATGGAATGATTGTCTTTAATACAGCAACAGGAAGTACAAATGATCCTGCATTAACTACTCAAACAACTGGTTTAGCTAGAGGATTTTATTATTTCTCCAACCCAAATTGGGCTACTACTAATAGTGTATCTTCTGGAACATGGATTCCGTTAGGTGGTAATCCAAGATTCAATGTAACAACTGCTGAAACAACTACTAATACTTTGGTAAATAGTAATCAAGTTTACGCTAAAAAAGGAAGATTTGTAGCAAGTGGAACTTCTACTGCACCTACATCTTATCCTGATGGAGCTATTACAGTTCCTGCTAGTGGAACTGCTGGTATTTACAGAGTAACAGTTTTCAAGGCTGGTACGGGAAGCGTTTTCGCAAACGGAGTTTACTCTTATGACATTAGTAATGGTAACCTTATTACAGGTTCTCCAAGTATGTCTGTAGTTTATCCTGCCGGAACATATGACTATGTTGTAGAATATACTAAATAAGGTATACCTGCATTCTAAATATAAAACCAATGAGTTATCTCATTGGTTTTTTTGTTTTTATAATGATACTATAATGCTTTATAGTATTTAAATAACAGTTTTAATTGGGAAATTTAAAAGTAAATGATAATCATTTTTTTCTGACAATAAAGAAATTCTCAAAGAAGGTACATAATGGCAAAAAGTAACGATATTATTTAATTGGTTTCTAAGCTGAATTTTTTAAATTTGAGCCAAAAATATTAAAATATTGATTTTCAGAGGTTTTTAAAATCTAATTTTAGAAATTATGCTTAGATTAGTTAATTACGTTAACATTTAAGTATCTTTTTTAACACATTTTAACAACCAGCTCTAAAAAGCCTATTAATAGGGACTTACAGAGGTCGTTGGCATAGAATTATGTTTTTGTTAACAATTTTTAACATTTCGACTGTGGACTTTACCATATTCATGATACTTTTGCTGAGTCAAAACCAATAAAATTTCAAGATGATGAAAAGATTCATTCTCGTAATCATAATGATGATTTCAACCTTTGGTATTTATTCTTTCAAGAATAATGCCACAGATGCGAAGAAAACAAGTTATGCATCGTACTACCACGATAAATTTAACGGTAGAAAAACGGCCAGCGGAGAAATCTTTGATAATTCAAAGCTTACTGCAGCCAACAGAACGCTTCCTTTTGGTACAACTATTAAAGTAACCAATCTGAACAATGGAAAAGAGGTAATAGTGAAGATTAATGATAGAGGACCTTTCCATTCATCAAGAGCCTTAGATATGTCTAAAGCCGCGTTCGAGGAAATTGGAAATGCCGATCATGGCACGATTCCGGTGGAATATGAAATTGTCGATTAACATTTATGATTAAATGCAAAGCCAGCTGAATAAGCTGGCTTTTATTTTTTTAGATGTTAACTTCTATTAAAGCAGGGCAGTGATCCGAATGCACAGCTTCCTTCAAAATAACAGCTCTGGAAAGCTTATCTTTTAATGGATAGGATGCAAAGTTGTAATCCAATCTCCAACCTTTGTTATTAGCTCTGGAATTCTGTCTGTAGCTCCACCAAGTATAATTGTCGGGCTCATTATTAAAAAACCTGAAACTGTCTATCAATTCGCATTCTTCAATAAAACTGGTCATCCATTCTCTTTCTATCGGTAAGAAACCGGAAGTATTTTTTAAACCAACCGGATTGTGGATATCGATCGCTTCATGACAGATATTAAAATCCCCCGAAATAATAAGATTGGGAATAGTCTTTTTTAATTCTTTAATATAAGCTAGAAAGTCATGGCAAAACTGCATTTTAAATTCAAGTCTTTCAATATTCGAAGCAGAAGGTACATATACAGAAATTGCCGAGAAGTCATCAAAGTCTGCACGGATAATTCTTCCTTCATTATCATAGCTTTCAATACCGCAGCCATATTCTACATGATTAGGTTTTATTTTTGAAGCTATTCCGACACCACTGTAGCCTTTTCTCACCGCCGAATGCCAATAACTGTGATAACCTAATTTTTCAAGGCTTTCGATGTCAATCTGATCGTTTCCTGCTTTACTCTCCTGAATGCAGATAATATCTGGGTCAGCCGTTTTCAGCCAACCTAGAAAATCTTTGGTAAAAGCAGCTCTGATTCCGTTTACGTTGTAAGTAATTAATCTCATTAGTCTTTTATAAAAAATTTAAAATTATTATTATACCTTGATGGAATAAACTCAATAATATTATAATCTGCAATTTGATGAATGTAAAAAGGATCTTCTTCTATAATTTGCTCAACTTCACTTTTAGAATTCGCATTTGCTAAAATTATACCACCGGTTCTCGGTTCCTTTCGTCCAGATGTAATGAATTGTCCTGTATTATAGTATTTCTGTAAAAATAAATTATGATCAATAATCAAACTTTCTACTTTATCGATACTTGCTTTATAAGTCAATGAAATAATAAACATACTTATTTTTTTACGAAGATATGAACATTAAAAAAGAAGCGGAAAAAATCAATTGATTTTTTCCGCCACCCTTATTACCCAAAGTTAAATAAACTATGAAAAAAACTACTTGGGTTCTAAAATACTTATTGGAATAATACATTCTTCCAATGATATTCCACCGTGTTGGTAGGTTTCTTTATAATAATTCACAAAGTGATTATAATTTTTAGGATAAGCCAGGAAAATATTGTTCTTAGCGAAAATATATTTAGAGCTTAAATTTCCTTTTGGTAAAAATAATTTTTCAGGGTTTGTAATTGCCCATACATCTCTATCGTCATAGGTTAAACTTTTACCTGTTTTATAACGGATGTTAGTAGATGTTTCTCTGTCACCCACAACTTTGCTAGGTTTTTTAACGTAAACCGTTCCGTGGTCGGTTGTGATGACTAATTTATAACCGCTTTCAGCAGCTAATTTGATGATCTTTATTAAAGATGAATTTTCAAACCAGTTCGATGTTAAAGAACGGAAAGTTTTATCATCACGAATCAATTGGTCAACAATGTGATTGTCTGTTTTTGCGTGTGAAAGAATATCAATAAAGTTATAAACGATCACCAAAAGATCATTGTTTTTGTGCTGATTGAAATCATCGTAGATCTTTCTTTCAAAATCAGCGTTTAGAACTTTCAAATATTTCATTGATTTAGAGCCTAAACCAATTCTTTTCATTTGATCTTCTAAGAAATCACGCTCAAATTCATTCTTGTTTCCGTCTTCATTATCATTAAACCACTTTTCAGGGAAACGTTTTTCTATTTCAGAAGGCATTAAACCTGCAAAGAAAGAATTTCTCGCATATTGTGTAGCTGTCGGAAGAATACTGTAATAATAATCTTCTGAAACTTTATTATAGTATTTAGTGAATAAAGGCTCAATTACTTTCCACTGATCGTAACGAAGATTATCAACCATCAGCAAAAGAACTTTTTCTTTTTCTACTTCCGGTTTTATCTTTTCTTTGAAAAGGGTGTGACTCATTAATGGTTTTTCATTTCCATTCAACCAATCTTCGTAATTGTTTTCAATAAATTTAGCAAACTGAATGTTGGCTTCTTCTTTTTGAGACTGTAAAAGATCTGCAAATTCATTATCTGCAACTTTATCAAATTTGATCTCCCAACTAACGATTTTTTTGTAATATTCTGCCCAATCCTGATACGTTCTCAAATAAGAAAGTTCCATAGAAAGGTTTCTGAATTCCTGCTGATATTGTAAAATTGTCTTTTGCTCGACAAGATTGTCTTCCTGAAGATTTTTCTTTAAAGACAATAAGATCTGATTAGGATTTACAGGCTTTAAAATATAATCTGCGATCTGAGAACCAATGGCTTCTTCCATAATGTGTTCTTCCTCGCTTTTTGTAACCATCACTATTTTCAGAGAGCTATCTCTTTGTTTGATCATAGGAATAGCCTCAAGCCCGGAAATCCCAGGCATATTTTCATCTATTAAAGTAAGTGCAAATTTTTCCGAATCTATTAATTCTAATGCCTCATTTACATTATTTACAGGGGTTACGTGGTAACCTTTTTTCTCTAAAAATACAATATGAGGTCTAAGTAAATCTATCTCATCATCTATCCATAATATCTTTTCCGACATAATAATTTAATTTTTCAGGGTTAGTATATCAAAATTGCGACCAAAAGCTCCTAAAATCTACGAAAATAGAGACTTTAAAAGTTAAATCTTAGTTAAAAATTTTGATGCGTTTTCATTGTAATAATTGATTATGAAGATAACGCATTTGTGTTATAAATAGTATGTTTTTTAATGAAAAATCAATTATTGGTTCTTTGATTAATGTATTGAAGAGTTTTATACTTTTATAAGAAATTTTACGAGTTAATTTTTAAACTTGAAATCATAAAAGAGAAATTATTTCATCAATAATATCAAAACCTTTATTGCTTTCGTAATATTCCTGTAATTCGGAGAGGAAAATCTCTTTAGGAAATTTTTCGGGATCGCTTTTGTATTTGGCTAAAAGTTCAAATCCAAACGCGGTCCGCGGTCCCCAATGACTGATAATATCGCTCTTGACATCAAGGATAATGACAATGGGGACGGACTCGCTTCCACTTGTTAAGAATAATTTCATCAAATCAGGGTTTTCATCCCTGTATAGTATTTTTACGGCATTTTTTTCTTCGAAGAATTTTTTTATTACCGGAATGGCCTGGCTACAGTCTCCACACCAATCTTCGGCTATAATTAAAATTTTTCCATTGAAGTTTTTCTCATTAAGAATATTCTCATGATTGCTATCCGGAAAGTAATTTTGCATGAGCTGTTCGGCTCTTTCGAGGGAAAGCTTACATTTTTGGATTTTATCTTCATCAAGACCCTGTTTTTCGGGAGCTTCTATTTTCTTTTCGATATTATTAAGATAGGATTCGAAAGAAATACCTTTTTTCCAATATGTTTCAATCATGATTGAGATTTTTAAAGATTATTTTAATTCTCTTTTATAATACGTCAAACCAAAAGGATTGGTTCCTACAGTTGCTGTGGCCGATGGAGAAATAGCACCCGACGAACTCACATTATAGATAGAAACTTTGTTTGCAGTACCTGCGGAATGGGTTACAAACATTTTATCACCTTTATCATTAAGTACAATATTATGAGGTGTTGCAGCAGAAGATGACACTGGACTTCCGATTTGATCTCCGGTTGTCGCATTTATTGAATATAATTGATTACCAGTAATATTACTCACAAAAAATATGTTTTGAGAAGGCAGCGTGAAAATTCCGTGAGCGCCTGTGAATACTTTTTCAGACAAAGTATTTAATGTATTTCCATCCAAAACATATGTTTTCTCTAATTGGCAGGGTACATATAATTTATTGTTGGCATAAAATAAATGAGGTTCTTTTCCAACTGTTTTCTCACCTGTTTTAGCATAAGTGGAGGTAGAATATTTATAAATTTTATCCGTGGTAGAACTGCTTGTAAAAACAGAAACATAAGCGCTTGTTCCATCTTGAGATAAAAATATATCGTGAGGCGTCATATCTACACTGATGGTATTGGTTACGGAATTTGTAGCGAGATTTACCACAGAAATTGTTTTGTCTATATCATTAACTACCCAAAGTTCTTTGCCTTGAGCGTCTGCCCACATATGAAAAACACCGTTTCCTACATTAATAGATGTTTCTATCTGCTGATTTTGAGGATTGATAACATGAATTTTCTTATTTGCTCTGTTTCCAACATACAATTTATCAGTTTTCGGAACGTAAACAACATACATCGGATCCGAATTTGCGATAGTGAGCGTCTTTGTAACGTTATTGGTAACAGCATCAATAAAAGTAACAGAACTGCTGACGCGGTTTGCAACGACAACTTTTTCCTCCGTCTTGGCATTTTGATCGACAGTTATTTCGTTGTCGCTATTGCAAGAGTAAATTGAAATTAAGGCTAATAAAGCAATAGCTCCTATTTTCGTCTGTTTTCCTGAAACGCAATTTTTCATAATTTTATTTGTTTAGGCTAATTTGTTAATAACTTAGACGTAAACAAATTGAATTGCTGACAAAAAAATATGAAAAATATTTATTTTAATTAATAACTAATTGAAAAATAGATGTTTATTTTGAAGTGGAAATTTTTATTAATTGAATTATTTTCCTGTATTTATATATTCCAAAGCCCTTTCTAAGACTTCATCTTTTCCTTCTTTGATGCCTTTTACGGTAGGTTTTATCAAAATGTCAGGGATAATTCCTATTCTTTGAGTTTCTCGACCGTCGGGATAATAGGCTCCCAATCCGGTAAAACTCGTTTCCAAATCTGCAATATTGAATCTTATAATATCTCCATTGGCTCCGGAAGTGTTGCTACCAATAATTTTAGCTTTTGGATGTTGTTTAAACATCATCGTCGTAGTTTCAGCTTGACTTTGGGTATTTTCATCAACCAAAACAACCACATTTCCTTTGTAATAATCATTGTTTCTATGTCCAATGCTATTTTTTCGGCTGTAAAATTTGCTTAAATAATTCGTTTCAGGAAAATTGAATTGATAATAAATAGTATTTTCAGGAAGTAATAATTTACTTAAAGGTAAGATTGTCTGTTTTGGATAATTTCTGAGATCAAAAATAATAGATTCCGTTTCCTTCAGGTTTTTATACATTTCCTCCAGATCTTTTCTTTCAATAATTCCCATGTTTACATAGCCGATTTTTCTTTCTTCATCAATGAATTTCCATTTTTCTGGTGTCGCAATTTTTCCATTGATAATATCTCTGAGCAGATAAGTTTTTACTTTGATAGCTAAATTTTGTCCATCTCGTTCAAGTTTAATCGCAATTGAATCATTATTGGTAAAAAGAAATAGGTTTTTCGCTTTCTTGATTTTTCCCCAAGAATTGGAAGCCGGAATGTATTTTCCAAAGCTATTAACCATTTGCGGAATAGTTTTACCATTAACATCATAAATTACGTCACCGATTTTCAAAAGATTTTCTTCATTAAATTTATTGGAATTGATTTTAGTAACAACCAATTTTCCTTCCGCATAACTATATTCAACTGGAATTTTTCTTCTTCCATATTGATGCAAGCTAATAAAAGGCGAAAACAAAAAAGCATGAGAATCATCTGTTTTGGTAACCAATTCTGCTAAAGTTAAATGATAAGATTCATCATTATTAATAATGAGAAATTTCGGAATCATCTCTGTTAAAACATCATTCCAGTTTTGATCTGTTTTGTATTTGTAAGGAAAAAAATATTCTACATAATTCCAATATCGGAATAATTCTAAAAGACTGATTTCTTTAGACATAAATTTTGAACCATAAGAATTTTCATTTCTGAAAAATACTTTTCTTCCACCAATTCCGAAATAATAATGGTCTCCAATATTTCTATTATTCTGAATATAGCTCAATTTCTGAATTATATTTTCTGAAAAAATAATCTGATTGTTAATCCAATTAAGATCAAAGTTTTTCAAAAAATAGAGTTTGTTATCCTCTTTTTTACATTGTTCACAAATTTCAACTCTTCCCAGACTGTCAATCCAGTTAGAATAAAATTCGTTCAATTGGTTTTTATCGTTGATTTTTTCAATTTCATTTAATTTCAGGAAAAGCTGATTATCCCAATCCAGATTTCCTTTGGCAACACTCGGATGATAATATTTTAAAAATCCCCAAACTTTGCAAAGAGACTCTAACTTTTGAGTTTCAGATAAATTTTGTGCCGAAAAATTGATACTTAAAAAGATGATGACAAAAAGTGAGAATTTTCTCATGAAAGGTTATTGGAATTTGTATCAAAGATAATTTTTAAACCTAAAGTATACAAAAATTTTATGTGATTAATTGAACGTACAGTTTGTCATTCCGGAGGAATCTCAACAAAATAATTCACAAAACAATTTTTATAAACTATGTCTAGATTCCTACGGAATGACAAATCAAGTGGAATAACATTCGTGTTATTAGTGAAAAAGTTTGTGCCATTTGTGTTTACACCATAATTTTTTAATAGAAAATTAATCAACCCTAAAATTTAAAATCCCTAAATTTGTGTACAAATACTGACATTTCAATGCAGAATAAGCTTAAAATCATCAATGATCCTGTTCATGGATTTATCAAAATTCCTCACGAAATTTTATTCGACATCATCGAACATCCATACTTTCAAAGGCTGAGAAGAATTTCCCAGACTGGACTTTTAACTTTAATTTTTCCGGGTGCTACACATACGAGATTTCATCATGCTTTGGGTGCGATGCACTTGATGTTTACGGCTTTGGAAACTTTAAAGCAGAAAGGAGTTAAAATTTCGGATGAAGAGGAAAAAGGAGCAATGTTGGCGATTTTAATGCATGATATTGGTCATGGACCATTTTCTCACGCGTTGGAAAGCATGTTAATGGATGATTGGCATCACGAAAATCTTTCATTATTATTAATGAATCGATTAAATGTTGAATTTGATGGTCGACTTAATGTTGCTATAGAAATGTTCCAAGGGAAATATCATAGAAAATTTTTCAATCAGCTTATTTCTTCTCAATTAGATGTTGACAGACTGGATTATTTGAAGAGAGACAGCTTTTTTACAGGAGTTTCAGAAGGAAATATCAATACACAAAGGATTATTTCAATGATGAACGTTTGCGAAGAGGGCGAATTGGTGATTGATGCGAAAGGAATTTATTCAATTGAAAATTTTCTTACAGCAAGAATGTTTATGTATTGGCAGGTATATTACCATAAAACTTCAGCTTTGGCGGAGTTTCTTTTGGTTAAAATCTTAGAAAGAGCAAAATATTTGGTTTCTCAAGGAATTGATCTGCCTGCGACAGAAAATTTGAAATATTTTTTATACCGCGGAAAAAGCTCAGCAACCGATGAAGACGTTGAAAGGTTCACTCAAATGGATGATAATGACGTTATTCAGGCCATGAAATCTTGGCAAAATTCTGATGATATTATTCTTTCTTATTGGTGTAAATGCGTGATACAGAGAAACCTGCCTAAAACAATTATCTCTTCTCATCCGTTTGATCCGAAATTTATTGAAGAAAAAATAAAAAACACGAACGAATTTTTCGGAATTGATAACGGGGAAGACCTAGTACACGAGATCAAGAGAAAATTGTTGCCTTATGACACAGAAAAGCAACCAATTTATTTATTACAGAAAAGTGGGGTCAAATTAAGGCTAGACGAGTCGGAAGACCAGCTTTTATCGGGGTTGATCGTAAATAAAACCACAAGATATATCCTCACTTTTCCACGAGATATGTCTAACTGATTTCTTAAATAATATTAAAATTCACTATCCTAAAACTAAAAAATGTTTGCGAATTATAGAATTTCTTATCTTTGCAGAATATGGAATTTACAGCTTCGCAAATTGCAAGTTTTATCGACGGAAAAATAATAGGTGATGAACACGCACGTATTACTGGAGTTTCACCCATTGAGAATGGGGAATCAGGACATCTTTCTTTTGTAGCACAAGAGAGATTTTCCCACTATTTGGACACTTCACGATGCTCCGTTCTTATTGTTTCTGAAGATATTATAACTAAAGATAATTATAATCCTACCATCATTGCCGTAAAAGATGCTTATCTTGCCTTCCAGGTTTTAATGAATCTGTATCAGGAAATGCAGGGAAGAAAAGAAGGGGTCGAAGACGGCTCTTCTATTCATGAAACAGCTGTTATTGGCGAAAAAGCCTATATCGGTGCGTTTACCTACATCTCAGATAAAGCAAAAATTGGTGAAGGTTCACAAATTTATCCTCATGTTTACATTGGTAAAGGTGTAAAAATTGGTAAAAACTGTAAAATAGACAGTGGTGCCAGAATTTACGATTACTGTATTGTTGGAGATAATTGTGTGATTCATTCAAATACTGTGATTGGCGGAGATGGGTTTGGTTTTCAGCCTACTCCTGACGGATTCAAAAAAATCCCTCAGTTGGGTAATGTGATTATCGAAGATGATGTTGAAATTGGTTCTAACTGTAGTATCGATAGAGCTACCATCGGATCTACCATTATTGGAAAGGGGACTAAAATAGATAACCTTATCCAGATTGCCCACAATGTAAAAATTGGTCAGAACAATGTAATTGCAGCACAAGCGGGAATTGCAGGATCTACTACTATTGGCAACTGGAACCAGATCGGAGGTCAGGTGGGGATCGTAGGGCATATTAAAATAGGAGATCAGGTGAAGATTCAGGCTCAAAGTGGTGTGAATTCTAGCGTAAATGATAAAGAAACTGTTTACGGATCACCTGCGATAAGTTATAATGATTACCTTAGAAGCTATGTACATTTCAGGAATTTACCTGAAATCGTAAAACGAATAAATAATCTTGAGAATACCTCAAAAGATCATACTAATGAGTGATATGCAAAAAACACTTCAGGAAGAGGTAACACTTTCCGGAATTGGCCTTCATACTGGTAAAGAAGTAAAATTGACCATAAAACCTGCTAAAGAAAATACAGGTTTCGTTTTTGTGAGAACAGATTTAGAGGGTCATCCTCAGGTCGAAGCTGATGTAAACTATGTTGTAGCGACAGAAAGAGGAACGACATTAGAGAAATTAGGAGTTAAAATTAACACTTGTGAACATCTTTTGGCAGCTTTAGTTGGTTGTGATATTGATAACGCAATGCTGGAAATGGATGCTTCTGAACCTCCAATTTTAGATGGTTCTTCAAAGTTTTTTGTAGAAGCTATTGAAAGTGTAGGAATCGTAGAACAAGGTATTGCCAGAGAATATTTGGTGGTAAAAGAAGTTCTTAGCTATAGCGATCCGGCAACGGGTTCAGAAATTACAATTATTCCTTCAGATAATTACGAAATTACTACAATGGTGGATTTTGGGACTAAAGTTTTAGGTACTCAAAATGCTACTCTTAAAAATATTTCAGATTTTAAAGAAGAGATTTCATCTGCTAGAACGTTCAGCTTTTTACATGAATTAGAAATGCTTTTAGATCACGGTTTGATCAAAGGTGGAGATATTTCTAACGCGATCGTTTATGTAGACAAAGATCTTACTCCTGAAACTACAGAAAAATTAAAGAAAGCTTTTGGTAAAGACAAAGTGTCTATCAGACCAAACGGCATTCTTGATAATCTTACTTTAAATTATCCTAACGAAGCTGCAAGACACAAATTACTTGATGTAATCGGTGATTTGGCTTTGGCTGGAGTGAAAATAAAAGGAAAAGTTATTGCTAATAAACCAGGACATTTTGTAAATACTCAATTTGCTAAAAAATTGAACCGTCAGTGGAAATTACAAAAGAAAAAAAATGTTCCTGATTTTGATTTAACGAAAGAACCTGTGTTCGATATCAACGGAATTATGAAGTTGATGCCTCACAGACCTCCATTTTTATTGATTGATAAAATCTTAGAATTGTCAGATTCTCACGTGGTAGGTTTGAAGAATGTTACAATGAACGAACCTTTCTTCGTTGGACATTTTCCTAAAGAGCCTGTAATGCCAGGAGTTTTACAAGTGGAAGCGTTGGCACAAACAGGAGGTATCTTAGTATTGGCAAGCGTTCCGGATCCTGAAAATTACTCTACTTATTTCATTAAAATTGATAAAGTAAAATTCAAGAGAAAAGTAGTTCCCGGTGATACTATGATTTTCAAAATTGAATTGATAGAGCCTATCAGAAGAGGTATTGTTCATATGCAGGGATACGGATATGTGGGAGATACTGTAGCAGTAGAAGCAGAATTAATGGCTCAAGTTGCAAAAAATAAAGTTGATTAAATGATTCATCAATTAGCAGCCGTTGATAAACGTGCAAAAATCAGCAAAAATGTTATTGTAGAACCATTTACTACAATAGCAGGGGATGTAGAGATCGGAGAAGGAACTTGGATTGGCCCTAATGTTACCATCATGGATGGTGCCAGAATAGGTAAAAACTGTAGAATATTTCCGGGAACGGTAATTTCTGCGATCCCTCAGGATTTAAAATTTGATGGTGAAGATACCCAGACAATTATTGGTGATAACACAACTTTAAGAGAATGTGTAACCGTGAATAGAGGGACAAAAGCTTTAGGATATACAAAAGTAGGAGATAATTGCCTTATTATGGCAACTTCGCATGTCGCCCACGATTGTATAATTGGTAATAATGTAATTATTGCTAACGGTTGTGGAATTGCAGGACACGTTGAAATTGGTGACTTTACAGTAATGGGTGGTCTTTCTGCGGTACAGCAGTTTGGTAAGATTGGTAAACATGTGATGATTTCAGGTGGTTCTTTGATTAGAAAAGATATTCCACCCTATATAAAAGTAGGTAGAGAACCTATTTCTTATGCAGGAATCAACTCTGTTGGTTTACGAAGAAGAGGTTTTAACAACGAGAAAATTTTTGAAATTCAAAAGATTTACAGATATTTCTTTCAGATGAAAATGAATGTTACGCAAGCGCTAAATCATATTGAAAAAGATATGCTTCCAACGGCAGAAAGAGATGAAATTTTAGAATTTATAAAAAATTCCCCAAGAGGTATTGTAAAAGGATACGGAACTGGAAAAGATAGTAATTAGTAATAAATTAAGATAATAATAAATAGTAATGGCAACAAGTAACGATATAAAAAAAGGCCTTTGTATAGAATTCAGCAACGATATTTTTAAAGTAATTGAATTTATGCACGTAAAGCCAGGAAAAGGACCAGCTTTCGTTAGAACAAAACTAAAATCAGTAACCAACGGAAAAGTTCTTGATAATACTTTCTCTGCAGGTCACAAAATTGATGAGGTAAAAGTAATTACAAGAAAATTCCAATATCTTTATGATGATGAGAATGGATTCCACTTCATGAATAATGATGATTTCTCTCAGCTTTATCTTGATAAAGAAATGATTGAAAACTCTAATTTGATGAAAGCAGGTGAAGAAGTTACCATCATTTTAAAGGAAGCTGATGAGACGCCTTTGTCTGCAGAACTTCCTCAATCTGTTTACTTAGAAGTTATCGAAGCTGATCCGGGAGTAAAAGGAAACACTGCTACCAACGCTCTTAAAAACGCTATCGTTGAAACAGGAGCAAGAGTAATGGTTCCTCTGTTCATTGAAGCAGGAGACAAAATCAAAGTGAGTACAGAAGATGGTTCTTACTTAGAAAGAGTAAAAGAATAATTATTCAAAATAATAGGAAGCTGGAAGTATAACAACTTTCAGCTTTCATTTTTTATGGCAGCTATTTCCGCCTTCCGCTCCCAATCTTTTTTGGCCATTGCTTTTTCCATGCTAAAAAAGGATTTCCGCTCAAGTCGGGCTGCAATCTAAACTTGAAAACAAACCGTGTCAAGGTTTAAAACATTGACACGGGTGATAAAATTTAAACATCATTTAAAAATATGACGTTTCATCAACCACAAAAACTGAAAACTATTGCTGATCTTATCGGATCAAAATTCATCGGTTCTGAAGACTTTGAAGTATTAGGAACGAATGAAATTCACATGGTGAGACCGGGGGATATAGTTTTCGTAAATCATCCAAAATATTACGATAAAGCTTTAAATTCAGCAGCAACAATTATTTTAATTGATAAAGAAGTTGAATGTCCGGAAGGTAAAGCGCTTTTAGTTTCCGAAGATCCTTTCGGAGATTTTAATAAGATCAATACTCATTTTACGAGAATATATAACTTCACAGAAGAACTTCACGATGTTGAAATCGGAGAAGGAACAAAAATTCACCGTACAGCTGTTATCGGAAATAATGTTACTATTGGAAAAAATACACTTATTTTTCCTAATGTTGTCATTGGTGACAGAACTGTGATTGGTGACAATGTAATTATTCAATCAAATACAGTTTTAGGTGGTGATGCTTTTTATTACAGAAAATTAAACGGGAATTTCGACCGTCTGATTTCTGTAGGAAATGTTGTCATCGAAAATAATGTAGAAATCGGAAACGGCTGTACGATCGACCGTGGTGTTACAGATTCTACTGTTATTGGAGAAGGTTCTGTTTTAGATAATCAAATTCAGATCGGTCATGATACCGTGATTGGTAAAAAATGTTTAATTGCTTCACAAGTAGGAATCGCAGGATGCTGTGTGATAGGAAATGAAGTAACATTATGGGGACAGGTTGGCATGGCTTCCGGGAACAAAATTGCTGATGGATCTGTAATTCTCGGCAAAACCGGAGTCAACAGAGATCTTGAAAAAGGTACTTATATCGGAATGTTTGCAGAAGATTTTAAAACTTATTTGAAAAAAGAGGTAAAACTGAGAAATCTCAAATAAACAATTCTTAAGGTTTTATCTAAAATCAAAGAAAAATAAGTAAATTTGTGAGCATTAATAGAATAATAAAAATAAATTAAAACAACAATAAAATGTCAATTTTAGTAAACAAAGATTCTAAAGTAATTGTACAAGGATTTACAGGTAACGAAGGTACTTTCCACGCAGGTCAGATGATCGAATATGGAACAAACGTAGTAGGTGGTGTTACTCCAGGAAAAGGAGGTAGCGAGCACTTAGGAAAGCCTGTATTTAATACTGTTGCTGATGCTGTTGAAAAAGCTGGAGCAAACGTAAGTATCATTTTTGTACCACCTGCATTTGCTGCAGATGCTATCATGGAAGCTGCTGAAGCTGGAATTAAAGTGATCGTATGTATTACTGAAGGTATTCCTGTAGCAGACATGGTAAAAGTAAAATCTTACATTGCAGACAGAGATTGTAGATTGATCGGACCAAACTGCCCGGGAATCATTACTTCTGAAGAAGCTAAAATTGGTATTATGCCAGGTTTCGTTTTCAAAAAAGGAAAAGTAGGTATCGTTTCTAAGTCAGGAACTCTTACGTATGAAGCTGCTGACCAAGTTGTAAAAGCTGGTTATGGTGTTTCTACGGCTATCGGTATTGGTGGTGACCCAATTATTGGAACTACTACAAGAGAAGCGTTAGAGTTATTCATCAACGACCCAGAAACTGAAGCTGTTGTTATGATCGGTGAGATCGGTGGTGGTCTTGAAGCTGAAGCTGCAAGATGGTACAAAGCTAGTGGATCTACTAAGCCGGTTGTAGGATTTATCGCTGGACAAACTGCTCCTAAAGGAAGAACTATGGGACACGCTGGTGCAATCGTAGGTGGTGATGAAGATACTGCTCAGGCAAAAATGGAGATTATGAGAGAAAATGGAATCAACGTTGTAGATTCTCCAGCTGATATCGGTGCAACTGTAGCGAAAATTTTAGCTTAATTATAAAACCCAACATATGAAAAAACTTTTATTAGCCTCAGCTTTGGTACTTTCTACGTTATCTTTCGCCCAGATCGATTTCAGTAGCACAAGATTCGGTATCACTGCAGGAGGTAATTACGCCAGAGTAAAAAATGCTCACAACCCTTCAGGTCCTAGATTTACGATTCAGGCCGGAGCTTTAGCTTTAATTCCAATGGGAAAAGAAAACCAGTTTTTCTTACAACCTGAAATAGTATATTTCGGAGCTGGAGAAACCGGAAAAGATAAGGATGCTAAAAACAGACCGGGCTATGACGCTGTTTATGCAAATGATTATATAAGTGTTCCTATTTATTTCAAAGGATATTTTTCAGAAGCTGAATCAGAATTCTTTGCAATGGCAGGGCCTAGATTTAATTTTTTAATTAGTCAGAAAGTTAAGAACGCTCCAAGCACAAGACCTTATTATGATCCGGACGTTACTGATCCTAGTCTTCCTGGAGTAAACGGTAAAGCAGCTAGTTTTAACTTTGGTGTAGGAATTGGTGTCGGTTATAGCTACAAAAGACAGTTAGAATTTGCTTTGAACTATGACTTTGGTATTTCTAATACCTATCCAGGTCTTAAGAATGAGCCATTCGGAAGTACAAAAGGTAAATCTGAACAAGTTCTTAGTGCTAAAATAAGCTACATCTTTGAATAAAAAGATTTCATAAGAAACATAAAAAATCCCGGGAATTTTTATTCTCGGGATTTTTGTTTTATAATTTTTAATGTTCAGGATCTATAAATTATATTTAATTTGACTTAAATTTAATTCAAAAAACTGAAATTTGTTAATTAATCTGATCGACCTAGGAAGCTGTAGCGTTAAGAAAATAAGTTCTGAGAGCGTTAAGAAAATTCTAGTGTTTGAAGCGCGAACCCGATTTTGAATCGAAGAACAAATAGTAAATTTCGCGCAAGTTTAGAATTTTTAGTGAACAGAAATTATTTTTAGCGGAAGATTCCAGTCTTGAATTTTTGGTCCGTTTGCTTCAAGGCAAAAGGACATATTAAATAAAAATCTCTTTATACTTTTATCCTCTGACCCATTTCCAAAGCTCTTTCAAAGTAGCCTTATTTCCATACATCAAAATTCCTACTCTGTAGATTTTTCCTGCAAGGAATATCATGAAAACCGTTGTTCCCAACAATAATACAATCGACAAGGCTAACTGCCAAATAGGAACTCCAAAAGGAATTCGTGCAATCATTGCGACAGGTGATGTGAAAGGAATTATGGATAACCAAAAACCTAATGGACCATCAGGATTATTCATCAATGAAAAACTTCCGTACATACCCAACGTTAATGGTAAAATTGCAAATAAGGTGAATTGCTGAGTTTCAGTTTCATTGTCAACGGCAGAACCAATCGCAGCATAAATCGAGCTGTAAAAGATATATCCCAAAAGGAAATAAATGATAAATACTCCAATAATCAAAGGGAAATTAAGCTCTAATAAACTGTGAGAAACCTGAGTTGCAATCTGAGCAATATCCAATTTACTCATCATTTCTTCATTTCCACCGGGAACATTTTTTTGTATTGAATTAAAACCTGTATTTAAAACCAACGCACCAATAACCGACATCGTAATCCAGATAATAAACTGAGTCAAAGCAACCATCGTTACACCCAAAATTTTACCCATCATCAGCTCAAAAGGTTTCACGGAAGAGATAATAATTTCTACAACGCGGTTGTTTTTCTCCTCCAAAACACTTCTCATTACTCTCACACCATAAATAAGAATAAACATGAAAGTAACGTACATTAAAACCAGACTCAATCCCGTTTTCACCCCGAAACTAAGGTCAGAATCTTCTTTATTATTTTCTGAAACGTTAATTGTTTTTAAAGTAAAACCTTTATCAAGATTATCAAGTTGAGTTTCAGCAATTCCTAATTGTTTGATCTTTTCTTTTTTGATGACATTCGTGATATCAGAAATGATTCTTTGTTTTGTATCAAAACCAATCTTAGAATTAATAACCAACCTTGAATTTTTTTCCAGATCATCATAATTTTGACCGCTCAATTCAGGTAAGATTAAAATCCCGTCCAAAGATTCATTCCCCTTTAAGTTATTGATCTTCGACTTTTCATCAGCCGCAGAAACAAAAACATAATTAAGTTTATCGTTTGATTTTAACTGATTTTTAAATAATCCGCTTTTATCAACAACTTCAATAATGCTGTGCGATTCATTAGCCTTAAACATTAATCCGATAACTGCTCCAAAAGCAATAATCATAACGGGAGCCAATAAAGTTAATATAATGAAGGATTTTTTCTTAACCTGCGTAAGAAATTCCCTTTTTGTAATTAAAAAAATATTATTCATAATTAAGAGTTGTTGCTTACGGCATTAATAAATACCTCATTCATACTTGGAATTTTTTCATCAAATGATCTCACTTTTCCTACATTTACAAGATCTAAAATAATGTTGTTCTGATCATTTTCATTTTTTAAATCGAAAGAAACCAGATTGTTTTCATTGGTATAATTAAAAATTTCGTATTTATTTTTGAAAGTATCAAATTGAGTATCATTTACCTCAGAAAGAGTAATTTCAAAAATATTTTTCTTGAATTTTTCTCTTACGTCGAAAACTCTTCCGTCAATAATTTTTTTAGAATTATTGATCAATGCTACATAATCACACATTTCCTCCACACTTTCCATTCTGTGAGTAGAAAGAATAATGGTTGTTCCGTTATTTTTAAGCTCAATGATTTGGTCTTTGATCAAATTGGCGTTTACAGGATCAAAACCAGAGAAAGGCTCATCCAGAATCAAAAGATGCGGTCTGTGAAGTACAGTTACCACAAACTGAATTTTCTGAGCCATTCCTTTTGAAAGTTCAGAAAGCTTTTTTTTCCACCATTGATCAATATTCAGTTTTTCAAACCATTTTTTTGCTTCATTTAAAGCATCATTTTTGGTCATACCTTTTAATTCTCCAAAATAAAGGATCTGATCGCCAACGGTCATATTTTTATACAAACCTCTTTCTTCAGGCATGTAACCGATATCTCTGATGTGATTTTGATTAAGCTTTTCTCCGTTAATAAAGACATCTCCGGAATCAGCCTGAGTAATTTGATTGATAATACGGATGAAGGAAGTTTTTCCGGCTCCGTTTGGGCCTAAAAGACCATAAATACTCCCTGTTGGGACATGTATACTGAAGTCATCCAATGCGATCTTCTTACCTGCATTGTAGGTCTTCGTAATATGTTCAGCTTTTAGCATTAATTTGTTTTTCTATAGTTAGTATAAAAATATCCCGAAAGTTACGGAATAATTAAAACAGAATTAATGTAAAAGAAAAAATCCTGATGATTATCAGGATTTAAATTTTATTGTTTTACGATTTGAGTAACCTTTTGGGTATTATCGCTTAAAATGTAACGAATCAAATATTTTCCGGGTTTCAATTTTTCAATATTGATCTCTCCCGAATTCATATTTACTGTGTAATTAGCAACTTGTGTACCCAAAATTGAATAAAAAGTCACGCTCTTGACTCTTAAAGAAGAGTCCTTTGCCTTAATGATAAGGAAATCCTTTGCAGGATTCGGATAGGCAACAAGCACACCATCATCTGCTTTTTGCGAGATGGAACCAGGTTCTCTCAGTTGAGCTTTAAAATTGTTGGAAAATCCAACAAAAGTGCCTATAAATAGAAATAAAAGTAAAAGTTTTTTCATCAAATTATAATTTCTCTAGGTATTTCATAACAAAAGTAAATAATTCTATAATCACTTGCAATATTTTTTTATAGAACTTATACTAAATTTGCAGAAACTTATTCAAAAAGTATTCCAAAATGATACATTCAAGAAATAGAAGACTTAGAGTTAATGAATCTATGAGAAGCTTGGTAAGAGAAAGTATCCTTACAACTGATGATTTTGTAATGCCGATCTTCGTAATGGAGGGCGAAAACAAGGAAGAGGCGATCCCGTCGATGCCGGGTATTTTCAGGCGAAGTATAGATTTAACAGTAAAGGAATGTAAGGAATTATTTTCTTTAGGAGTAAAAGCTGTCAATCTGTACATGAAAGTGTCTGATCATTTAAAAGACAACACCGGAAAAGAAGCATGGAACAAAGACGGTTTGATGCAAAGCACGATTAAAGCGATCAAAGATGCTGTTCCTGCAATGATCGTGATGCCTGATGTAGCTTTAGACCCATATTCAATTTACGGTCACGACGGAATTATAGAAAACGGAAAGATTGTAAATGATGCTACCAACAATGCATTGGCAAGAATGTCTGTGTCACATGCTGAAGCTGGAGCTGACATTGTGGCACCAAGTGACATGATGGACGGAAGAGTATTGACCATTCGTGAAGCTTTAGAAGATAGCGGATTTACAGACGTCGGAATTTTAAGTTATTCTGCAAAATATGCGAGTTCTTTTTACGGACCGTTCAGAAGTGCTTTAGATAGTGCTCCGACAGATGATGTAGAAATTCCAAAGGATAAAAAAACATATCAGATGGATTTTCATAATTCAAGAGAGGCTTTAAATGAAGTTTTTAAAGATATTGAAGAAGGAGCAGATATTATTATGATCAAACCGGGACTTCCATATCTTGATATTGTTGCTAAAGTTCGTGAAGCAATCGATCTTCCAATCGCAGTTTACAACGTAAGTGGTGAATATGCAATGGTAAAAGCAGCGGCTCAAAATGGTTGGTTAGATAATGACAAAACAATTATTGAAAGCTTAACTTGCTTCAAAAGGGCAGGAGCAGATATGATTTTTACTTATTTTGCTAAAGAAGCAGCGATTCTTTTAAATAAATAATCAAAAGCAATGATATAAGAAAAACACCTCAATTTGAGGTGTTTTTTTATGAAATATCAAAATCTTTTTCCTTTGTAAACTTAGCTGTAAAATGGGCTTGATTTCCTGAATTTTTAAAACAAAATATTTTTTTAGAATCAAATATCTAACAGAGTTGTCATCCTAAGTCCGTCGAAGCATCTATTAAAAAAATCATAAAACTTTTGAACACAATCTTTAATCTAAAATTTGAATTCAAAAAAACTTTATCTTTGCCACTATGATTTTACGAGGAGAAAACTTAATCAAAGAATACGGTCCCAAAAAAGTTGTAAAAGGCGTTTCTGTACAGGTTCAGCAGGGAGAGATTGTTGGGTTGCTTGGTCCAAACGGAGCAGGAAAGACCACGTCATTTTATATGATTGTAGGTTTGGTTAAGCCCACTTCAGGAAAGATTTTCTTGGATAAGCAGGAAATTACAACCGATGCCATGTACCGCAGAGCCCAAAAAGGAATCGGATATCTGGCTCAGGAAGCGTCGGTTTTCAGAAAACTTTCTGTGGAAGAAAATATCATGGGAGTTTTACAGTTAACAAACCTTTCAAAACGCGAACAGCAAATGAAATGCGACGAATTGGTTGAAGAATTCTCGTTACAGCACGTTCGTAAAAACAGAGGAGATCTTCTTTCGGGAGGAGAAAGACGTAGAACGGAAATCGCGCGTTGTTTGGCAACAAGTCCAAATTTTATCTTGTTGGATGAGCCTTTCGCAGGGGTTGACCCGATTGCTGTTGAAGATATTCAGAAGATCGTAAGAAGCTTGGTTGATAAAAACATCGGAATTTTGATTACTGACCACAACGTTCAGCAAACTTTGGCGATTACCAATAAAACATACATTATGTTCGAAGGAAAGATCCTGAAAGAAGGACTTCCCGAAGAATTAGCTAATGATCCACAGGTAAGAGAAGCTTATCTTGGTGAAAACTTCGTTTATCAGAGTATTTTAGATAAACCGAAGAAGAAAACTTACGCTTATAACATTTGGGCAGGAAATTTCGATTCAAAACCTCAGTTTCAAGGTTTTGTTGATGAAAATTTTGCTCAGTTTGATGATTTGAGATTAATGTATGGTTTTGAAGATATCAGCTTTGCATCGTTGGGGAATTCTGAAATTGAGCATATTTTCAAAGACGTTGTAGATAAGAATGCAAATAATTCTTTTGTTTTCCAGAGAAAAGAAATTAATTCTCAATATTCTTTAGAACAGGCAGAATCAGAATCAAAGGAAGCAAGCAAATCAGAATTGCATTATCTTACAACCTACATTTATGCAGGATAATTAATGGCTGATCATTCAAATATTGACGGAGATTTTAGTATAGGAATGAAAGTTTTTCTTGATAATGAATATGGAGTTATAATTGATTTAAAAATACATGAACTCTCAACAGTGATTCGTTGGGATACTCCAAAAGAAAAGGATATTGAAGATTGGTGTTCAATGTGGCAAACTTTTTTTGATATGGGAGGAAAAATTATAAATCAAAATCATCAATTTAAATACATCAATGATGATGGAAGTTTAAAAGATAAAATTTAAAATCAAGCAATCATTTGCTGAAAAATATAATAAAACGTACCTTTTCTCTTTGAAACGGTACGTTTTTTAGTTAAAATAATTCCTATGGCAAAACCTTTTAACAGAACAGTTACTTTATTTGGAATTTATCAACAATTGGTTCCCTTTATTAAGCCTTATCGCTTAATGATTTATGGGACTTTACTTCTCACTTTTTTAGGAGCTCTCGCAGCGCAGGTGAACCCACTTGTTTTGAAATATACGGTAGATGAGGTTACAAAACTTACGCTTTTGCCTCATCCAATGTCTGAGGGAATTCATGTTTTGGTTGTCATTTCCATTATTTTACTCGGGAAAGAATTACTAAATATTTTCATCAATTTCGGGCAAAAATTTTATGGTGAAAAGATTAGAATTAATGTAAGTTCGGTTCTGGCACAATCAGCAATTGATAAGATTCTGACATACCGAGTTGCCTATTTTAACGATGAAAATCACGAGTCAGGAAAATTGCAGATCAGAATAGACAGAGGAATTGAAAGTCTGACAAAATTAGTTCAAAACTTTTTTATCGACATGTTACCGTTGTTTTCTAATGCATTTATTGCATTGATTATCATGTATATGCAAAATGTATATGTTGGATTGGTTTCTACCATCATTGTGCCTATTTATTTTTATATCAGTTCATTACAGGCAAAAAAATTGGGCGGAGTTCGTCGACAATTACGAAATCAGCGCGAACAGAAAACTTCAGGTTTGTTGAATTTGATTAATTCGATTATGGTGATCAAAAGTTTTGTCCGTGAAAAATTTGAAGGTAAAAAGCAATACGATTTGCAGATGCAGTTGATGGAAAGCCAGATGTTCACCCGAAAAACTAACTTTATTTATGATGGTTTAAAGACTTTTATCGAGCAGTTTGGAGTAGTTTTAATTATCCTTTTAACGGTTTATCTGGTGTTGGATCAGCAGATGACAATTGGTGCCATCATGCTTCATATCATGCTTTTTAATAATGTTTCGGCTCCGATTCGTCAGTTGCACAGAATTTATGATGATATGAATGATGCAATGATTTATGCGGAAGGATATTTTGATATTTTAAATGCTGACGACGAAAAAGAACAAAACGGAACTTTTGTAGAAAAGAAAATTATCGGAAATTTTGAATTAAAAAATGTCAACTTCTCCTATCCGAACGGAACACAGGCTTTGCATGATGTTTCCATGAAAATAGAAAATGGTAAAACAACGGCTTTGGTTGGTTTGAGTGGAGCTGGAAAATCAACGATTATCAATCTTTTATGTAAATTTTATCTTCCGGATTCCGGAGAAATTTTATTGGATAATGTTAGTTTAAATGAATTTGATAATACTTTTCTGAGAGACGATCTAGGTTTGGTTCTTCAAAAAAACCACATTTTTCAGGGAAGCATTGAAGACAATATCCGTTATGGAGACATGAATGCAAGTTTTGAAGAAATTCAGGAAGCTGCAAAAAAGGCGTACTTGCACGAACAGATTTTAGACTTACCACAGCAATATCAGCACGATGCAACCCAGCTTTCGGGAGGTCAGCAACAGAGAATTGCCATCGCAAGATTATTTTTGAAAAATCCACCGATTATTTTCCTTGATGAACCAACAGCAAGTTTAGATGCCATCGCAACCGAACAGATCAAAAACTCCTTGGATGCTATAAAAGAGGGACGAACGGTGATTATTATTTCACATTCTTTGTCTCAAATTTTAGATTCAGATAAAATTTATGTGATGAAAAAAGGTAGAGTTGTCGAAAGCGGAACTCACAATGAATTGGTGCAAACCAACGGAACTTACCGCGAGATTTTTGATGCCTCCGCAAGAAGTTTAAATCTTGATAAACTGATGAATACTTTTAAAGATAATTAATCAACTTTATTTAAAAAAGGTTAGTATTAGCATTGTCATCCTGAGCGTAGTCGAAGGATCTGTTAAAATTATTAATATTAGATTTGTCGAACTAAAATGAACGACCACTATCTCAAAAAACTCGACAGAGTAACAGCGATTCTCACTCAACTTCAATCAAAACCGATTGTAAGAGCTCAAGATTTGGCTTCAAAATTTGATGTCAGCGTCAGAACGATTTACCGTGATGTAAAAACGCTCGAAAATGCCGGAATTCCGATTATTGGTGAAGCGGGAAGTGGTTATTCTTTGATGGACGGCTACAAACTTCCGCCTGTAATGTTCACAAAAGAAGAGGTTTTGAGTTTTATTACGGCTGAAAAACTGATGCAGAAATTTTTACATCAAAGTTTAGGAAATCATTATCAAACGGCCATGGAAAAGGTGCGTTCTGTATTAAAATATTCGGATAGAAATTTAATTCAGAATATTGAAAAACAGATTGATGTTTATAATTATCATCCAAAAACAGTAGATAATATTCAAAATATCATCCCAATTATTTTGGAAAGTATCGCAGAAAAGAAACAGATAACGTTAGAATATGCAACTGTAGATTCCAAAGTTTCAATGCGAACCATTGAAGTTGTGGGTGTCTTTTTTGAGTTCAATTATTGGTATATCATGGCTTTTTGTACGTTGCGAAATGATTTCAGACAATTTAGAGTTGACCGAATTTTACAGATCATTAAAACTCAAAATCCTTTTCTGCAGGAATACGGTCAGATTAACGATTACAGACAAAATCCGAACGGAAATAAAACCAAAGTCAGACTTTTGGTTGATAAAAAAATTATCGGACATCTCAGTAATTCAAAAAAATATTATGGATTAATTGATGAGGTTGAAAGAGAAAATGGAGTAGAACTAATCTTCGAAACCGACTGGATCAAAGATGGATTTCCGCGTTGGTTGATTACCTTTGCAGATTATGCAGAAGTTCTGGAGCCTGAATCTTTAAAAGTAAGTCTGAAAGAATTGGTTATTAAAATTTCAAAAAAAGTATAAGAAAATATTTTACCAAATCGGTTGAAAAAACGAAAAGCTTTCAGAAATCCTGAAAGCTTTTTTGTTTGGAAATGATTGATCTTTTTATATTGTGCTGAATCAGCGATTTTAGTTTCAATAAAGGCATTAATGATCCTAAAATCTCTCCCAAAAAAAAGGGGGCTCAATTCCTAAGGCTCTTAAATAAGTATATCCCTGACCTCTGTGATGAACTTCATTATCAACGAAATATAAAATATTCTGATAAACGGGAAATTCATATTGTCCGAATAAATTAAAAGTTTCCTGGAAACGTTCTTCCGAAATTTCATTAAAATATTGGTTGATCGCTTGAGTTTCTTCGTCCCATTTTTTCAGGATTTCTTCTTTTGTTTTTGGGTTGAATGCTTCTTCATTAAAAGCTTCTTCATGTTTATTAACGATTCCTTTTAAAGCAGGTCCTCCGATGCTGATCAGCTCAACGGCCAATTTTGCAAACGGTCTCATTCCGCCAATAGAGAACTCGAATAATTCTTTTTCAGGGAACATTTCAATGACTCTTCTTGTTAGGTTTCTGTGGCCTTGCCAGTGCTCTAATAATTGCTCTGATGAGATAAATTGTTTTGTGATTGTTGCTGTAGTAGTCATAATTTTTAATTTTGTTTATTATTGTTGATACAAAGATATGACCAAGTAATGACAACAGTTTGTCAGTAGGAAATTCACATTTAAAAAATATTTTCTTTGTTGTAAAATATCATTCAATATTTCTCGTTCAATGTATATCCGATACATCACAAGATCAGACAATGTAACATATGTAGAGGTAGATAAATAATTTGAAGATGGCCGATTTTTTTAATCGGTCATTTTTTTTGTTTTGAGCTAAAATGGAGAATTTTATTCAAAGTGAATATTGAATTTTAAAGACAACTATATAAACTTCGACAAAAACCCTAGCCCAGATTGCAGAGAAAATCCTTTTTTGAAAAAAAAGATTGTAACGGAAAGCTGGAAATTGCTTCAAAAAACTTTTGAAATTTGTGTATTTCAGGATATTTTACTTTTTACATTCTATAAAATGAAGTATTTTAGTACTATGAAAATTTACACGAAAACAGGAGATAAAGGACAGACGGCTCTGTATGGCGGGACGAGAGTTTCCAAGGCCAGCGCAAGAGTCGACAGTTACGGAAATATAGACGAACTCAACTCATTTATAGGGATTTCTAAAAGTCATATCGAGGATGAAGAAGTGCTGAAACAATTGAAAAAAATTCAGTTTGATTTGTTTACGGTAGGTTCAGAAGCTGCCACTCCGGTTGATAAATTGATGTTGGCGAACGGGAAATCGCGTCTTCCATTAATTATTTCTGAAACTGAAGTTGAAGAATTGGAAAATTGGATGGATGCTTTTGAAGGAAAATTAGAACCTCTTCAATATTTTATTCTTCCTGGAGGAGGAAAATCTGCTACATTTTTACATGCAGCAAGAACAATTTGCAGAAGAGCAGAACGTTCTTTGGTTTTTTTAAATGAATCTGAAGAAGTGCGTCCAGAATTGATTAAATATCTAAACAGACTGTCGGATTATCTTTTTGTTTTGGCAAGATATATCTCTAAAATCAACAACGAAACGGAAGAATACTGGAACCCGAATGAAAGATAAAGTATTACTTTTCATCAACGGAGATCCTCCAAAATCTTTTCCAAAAATAGAAAATTATGGCTTGATTGCCTGTACAGACGGCGCTTTTCATTATTTAAAAAATCTGAATTTCCCTTTAGATAAACTGGATTTTATTTCCGGCGATTTTGATTCACATTCGGGTTCTGACGAAAATGTGTATGATGAAAAATTCATTTACACTCCAGATCAAGATAAAACGGATTTTCATAAAGCGTTAGAAATTATTGTAGAAAAAGGTTTTAAAAATGTTGATGTTTTAGGTGGAAGTGGAGGTGAACAGGATCATTTTTTAGGAAATCTTACCGTTGCTTTTGGTTTTAAGGATCAGTTAAATATTAAGTTTTATGATGAATTTTCGGAATATTATTTTGTTCCGAAAAAATCTGCTGTGAAAGGTGTGAAAGATAAAATGGTTTCATTATATCCATTTCCAACAGTTGAAAATATTACAACAAAAGGCTTGAATTGGCCTTTAACAAATGGAAATCTAAGCATAACTTCAAGAATAGGAACCCGAAATTTTGCTGTTGAAGACGAAGTTTCTGTTGAATATGAAAAAGGTGATTTGTTGATTTTTATTGGTAGGAATTATTTGTAAGGTTAAACACAAATTACATTATTTTTTTTACGAATAGACACAAAAAATTTCATCAATAGGAACGGGCTTTAGCCCGTTTACACAATAAAGAAAATACAATTGGCTTTAGCCAAAATCTAAATAATTTATATACAAACATCTGTGCAAATCTGTGTAATCCGTGGGAAATAAAAATGCAAAAATTAATTAAAATACCACTTCTCCTCATCTCATTATTCTGTATTTTCTCCTGTAAAGTACAGCAATTTTCCACGCCCGAATACGGTAAAAAAGAAACAAAACATCCAATTAAGATTAAAAAAGTAAACAATTTCCGAACTGTAGGAAATATTAAAAATTCTGATGGAAAAACCTTAAAAGAAGGAAAATTTTATCGAAGTGGAGATCTTCATAAGTTAAAAAGCAGTTCATTTAAGGAATTGGAAAAATTAGGAATAACGGAAATTATTGACCTTAGAAATTCAAAGGAGATTTCTCAAAAACCGGATCATCTTCCTGAAAATATGAGTTATAAAAATTATTCTGCTTTTGAAGATCAGGGAGATCAGTTGTCACAAGCTAAAAAATTAGTTTTAAAAGGAAAAGTAAACGGCTCTGACGCCAACAAAAGAATGTTGGATTTTTACAAAGATTATGTAACAGAAAATCCAGAAATAATAAAGAAAATTATTACAGAAATCCTAGAATCTGACCAGCCAATTCTCTATCATTGCACTGCTGGGAAAGACCGAACAGGAATTACAACAGCATTAATTCTCACCATTTTAAAGTTTGATAAAGAAACCATTTACAACGATTATCTTTTATCGAATAATTTCAGGAAAAAATTAATTTTAAAAAGACTGAATTTAGCAAATAATTTACATTTCATCTATCCCAAAATGGATTTAAAAGTCTTAGAAAAACTAAGTTGGATTGAAAGTAATTATCTTAATGCCGCTTTTGATGAAATTGATAAGAAATATGGCTCAATGGATTTTTATATTCAAAATGTATTGCAGATTTCTGAAGATAAAAGAAAAGAATATATCAAGAAGTTTACATATTAATAATTTGGTTTAAAATTTCACCGAAAATTGCTTGAAATTTATAATAATTTTAACACCCAAAAATCAAACTTTTTTAGCAATTTTGCATTCTTAATTCACTTGTCAAAAAATGAAAATAAAATACTCGGAACTTATTGATCAGACATTGTATTTTCCTACGGAAGAATTTAATGTTTCTGAGAACAATTTGTTGTTTCACGATATTCCTTTGATGGAAGTTGTTGAAAAGTTTGGAACGCCTTTAAAGGTAAGTTACCTCCCGAAGATTTCTCAAAATATTCAGAAAGCGAAAAGCTGGTTCAAGGAGGCCTTTGAGAAAACCGAATATAAGAAAAACTACAGATATTGTTACTGTACAAAATCCAGCCATTTTAAGTTTGTTATTGAAGAAGCACTAAAGAATGATATTTCTATAGAAACTTCTTCTGCATACGACATGGATATCGTAAAATCACTTTACAAGGAAGGAAAAGTAACAAAAGATATCGAAGTAATTTGTAATGGTTTCAAAACGGATGATTATCTGGCGAAAATTTCAGATATGATCAATAACGGTTTTGAAAATATCACGCCAATCTTGGATAATTACCGTGAGTTGGATAAACTTACAGAAAGTATAGACACAACTTTCGATATTGGAATCAGAATCGCTTCTGAGGAAGAACCTAAGTTCGAATTTTATACTTCACGATTAGGAATTGGATATAAAGATATTATTCCTTATTACAGTCAAAAAATTGCTGAACACCCGAATGCAAGATTGAAAATGCTTCACTTCTTCATTAATACGGGGATCAAAGACACAGCATATTATTGGAACGAATTATATAAATGTCTTCGTGTATACGCACGTTTGAAGAAAATTGCTCCGGAAGTAAATTCATTGAATATTGGAGGAGGTTTCCCTATCAAAACTTCGTTGCAGTTTGATTACGATTATCAATATATGGTTGAAGAAATCGTTTCTCAGATTAAAAAATTCTGTGAAGAGGAAGGAGTAGAAGAGCCAAATATCTATACTGAATTCGGAAGTTTTACCGTTGGAGAAAGTGGAGCGAATATTTATAAAATTATTTCTCAAAAACGTCAGAACGACAGAGAGAAATGGAATATGATCGATTCTTCTTTCATGACAACGCTTCCTGATACTTGGGCGATTTCAAGACACTTTATCATGCTTCCGTTGAACCGTTGGGATGATACATATGAAAGAGTTTTCTTAGGTGGATTGACCTGTGATTCAGATGATTATTATAATTCTGAACAGCATACCAATGCGATTTACCTACCCGTTTTCAGTGATACGAAGCCTTTATACATTGGTTTCTTCCATACTGGAGCATATCAGGAAACGATTGGTGGTTATGGTGGTGTTCACCACTGTTTGATGCCTCAACCAAGACATATTTTGATTCAAAAAGATGAAAATGGTGAGTTTCAATATGAAATTTTCCGTGAAAAACAGGAACCGGAAGATATTTTGAAATTATTAGGATACTAATAAAGTCATTGCGAGGAGCGAAGTGACGAAGCAATCTCATCAATAGGAATGGGTTTTAACCCGTTTAATAAATGAAAAATAATCAGTAGGCTTTAGCCAAAACTTATTAAGATAAATAAAAATAGCCATCAAATCGATGGCTATTTTCTTTAAAAATATTTTGATATTTTATCTAGTTCCAGTTCAATATAATCTGCAACCACAATATTTGCCAAGGTATAATCCTGATTTTTAGAATGTGGACTTCTATACGCTGCACAGAAAATATTCGCTCTGTGAGAAGCTAAAATTCCATTCGTAGAATCTTCAATCACCATACAGTTTTCAACAGGTTGTTTTGCTAATTCTGCCGCCAAAAGAAAAACTTCAGGATGAGGTTTTGATTCTTTTAAATCGGCACCGCTTATTTTTCCACTAAAATATTTATCTAATTCGAATTTTTCAAATACCATATTAATGGTGTTCATCGTTGCAGACGAAGCCAGAATTAAGGTAATTTCGTTTTCATAATAATGTTCGATCAATTGTTTGACTCCCGGAATCAAATCAAATTCTTCATCGTTATAAAAATAATCTTTGAAATAATCTCTCTTAGTTTTTGCGATTTCTTCGTAAGTCTGAGTTAAATTAAATTGATTGATTAATATTTCACAAACTCTTTTCGTTGAAGCTCCGGTAAAAGAAGTGTAAAGATCTTCTGAAACATCAATTCCAAGGTCGTTAAATGTTTTGAAGTAAGCTTTTCTGTGCAATGGTTCTGTATCTACAATTACCCCATCCATATCGAAAAGAACAGCTTTTAAAGGCATATTTTTGATTTTTTTTATAAAGGTAATGATTTTGGTTGGAAGCTTGAAGTTGGGTGGTAGAAGTTAAAATTGTAACGAAGAATTTATATTAGATGATCAAGAAACTTCCATCTTGAATCCTCCATCTTCCAACTTCTTTGTATCTTTGCAGGAATCATTTAATTTTTCAATAAAACATGAAAACATACGCAGGAATTCCTGAAGAAAATGCTTCATTGGAGGCTTCAAAAGTAGTATTGGTAACGGTTCCTTATGACGGAACCTCAACTTGGGGAAAAGGAGCAGACAAAGGTCCTGAATTGTTCCTTGATGCTTCTGAGAACATGGAACTTTATGACATCGAAACAGGAACTGAACCTTATTTGGAAGGTGTTTATTTAGCTGGAGAAATTACAGAAAAATCTTCACCTGAAGCAATGACAGAAGCTGTTTATCAAAAAACTAAAGAGCTTTTACAGAATGACGATAAATTATTTACCCTTTTCGGAGGTGAGCATTCTGTTTCTATCGGTTCAATCCGTGCGGTGGGTGAAAAATATGAAAACCTGACTGTACTTCAGTTAGATGCTCACACAGATCTACGTCCTGAATTCCATGGTTCTACTTCTAATCATGCCTGTGCGGTTTTTGAAGCTAACCAAAAGCATAACTTAGTACAAGTGGGAATCCGTTCTATGGATGTTGAGGAAGTTGAATATTTGCCAGAAGGAAGAGTGTTTTTCGCTCATGAAATTGCTAACAATGAAAATTGGGTGAATGATGTATTAGAAAAAGTTTCAGGAAACGTTTATATCACTATTGATTTAGATGCTTTTGATCCTTCAATTGCTCCATCAACAGGAACTCCTGAACCAGGTGGTTTACAGTGGTATCCAACACTAGAATTATTAAGAGGTGTTTTTGAAAAATGTAACGTTGTAGCATTTGATATTGTAGAATTAATGGATTCTCCTTATGCAAAACCAAGTGCATTCTTGGCAGCTAAGTTATATTACAAAATGCTTGCGTATTACCACATCAACCAAGACTAAAATTCCGCAAGATTCGGATTTTTTCTGCAAAGGATTTTTTGGAAATTTGTGAGGTAAAATAAAATGATATGTCCACACAAAATCAAATAGATTACGAAAGAATTGCCAAAGCGATAGCGTATATCCAGAGCAATTTTAAACTTCAACCGAATTTGGATGAAGTGGCGGAGAAAATTCACTTGAGTCCGGCTCATTTCCAGAAAATATTTACGGATTGGGCAGGAACAAGTCCGAAGAAATTTTTACAGTTCATTAGTCTTGAACATGCTAAAAATTTATTGAAGGAAGAAAAAGCGAGCTTATTTGATACCGCTTACGAGACAGGATTTTCAAGCACAAGCAGATTACACGATTTGTTTGTGAAAATTGAAGGAATGTCTCCGGCAGAATATAAAAACGGTGGAAAAAGCCTTACCATCAATTATAATTTTTCCGAAAGTCCTTTTGGAGAAATAATTACAGCTTCCACAGAAAAAGGAATCTGTTATATGGCTTTTGAAAACAATAAAGAAACAGCATTAGGGAATTTGATACATAAATTTCCTAATGCTTCTTTTTTTGAAAAACAGGACGCATTTCAGAAAAATGCCTTGTCCATTTTTAATCAAGACTGGACGAAACTCAATACCATCAAGCTCCATTTAAAAGGCACAGATTTTCAACTTAAAGTCTGGGAAAGCCTTCTCACAATCCCGATGGGAAAATTATCAACGTACGGAAATTTAGCCGAAAAAATTGGAAATCCGAATGCTTCACGAGCGGTCGGAACTGCGATTGGAAGTAATCCCGTGGCTTTTCTGATTCCCTGTCACCGTGTGATTCAATCTTCGGGAAATATTGGAGGATATATGTGGGGAAGCGAAAGAAAACAGTTAATTATTGGCTGGGAAAGTTCTCATGTTTATGCTGAGGATTCTATTTTACTTTAATTTTTTTTCCGCAGATCTCACAGATTTTTGTATCTTATTTTTAAGTTTTGGCTAAAGCCAATTGATATTTTGTGTATTTGAAAACGGACTAAAGTCCGTTCCTATTGATGTAAAACTTTGTGTTTATTTGTGAAAAATATTCGTGTAATTTGTGTTTAAAATATAGTTTTAAAAGTTATTAAGATGATGAGTCTATTCGAAGATATATCAGATTATCCATTAAATATTCTCCCCAACGACGGAACGGTTCATTATTACGGAACGGTTTTCTCCAAGGAAAAATCAGATTTTTATTATGATTATCTGTTCAATCAAATTCCATGGGAAAATGATGAAGCAATAATTTTTGGAAAATTGATTTTAACCAAAAGAAAAGTAGGCTGGTTTGGAGAAAAGCCATTCGAATATACCTATTCAAAACGAACAAAATTGGCAAAACCCTGGACTCCCGAATTATTGGAGTTAAAGAAAAAATGTGAAGAAGTTTCAGGAGAAACTTACAACTCTTGTTTGTTGAATTTATACCATGATGGAAGCGAAGGAATGGCCTATCATAGCGATGGTGAAAAGGATTTGAAAAAACACGGAGCGATCGCTTCTTTAACTTTCGGAGCAGAAAGAAAATTTTTATTTAAACATAAAACATCCAAAGAGAAAGTAGAAGTATTTCTTGAAAACGGAAGTTTATTGGTCATGAAAGGCGAAACACAGGATAATTGGCTTCACAGACTTCCACCAACTACAAAAGTGAAAACTCCAAGAGTGAATCTTACGTTTAGAACGATTGAAGAATAAATTTTTGACGCAAAGATTTATTTATTATTCTATAAACTTTAGTGAGCAAAGAAGTAATCAACAAAGTTGATTGAAGAAGCTGATATTAACATGAAGCTTAATCAGTGACTTGTCACAATTCTTTACTTCTTTAAATAATAAGTTTTAAATTTTAAAAACTTTGCGTTTAAAGAAAAAAAGGCTATTCAAATCCTGAACAGCCTTTTAAATTTTATTTCAAAACTTCAACTTCAATCGCACTATCATCAAAAACCTTGATAAACGCTTTTGTATAATCTTCCTTCGTTGCAAAATTTGAATTATCCATGAATTTCTGTGGATTAATTGCAAAAAGAGGAAACCAAGTTGAACTTATTTGTATCTGGATTCTATGTCCCTTTTTGAATGTATGAACCACATCTTGTAATCTAAAATTCACCGCTGTTTTTTGATTCGGAACCAAAGCTTCTGCTTTTTCTCTGGAATTTCTAAATTTTGCTGGCATAATCTCACTTCTTACCATTTGATGGTAGTTTCCGTAAATAACACCGTCTTTCTTTTCTACAGGTTTGAAGTCTTCAGGATAAACATCAATTAATTTCACAGCGAAATCTGCATCATTAGAAGTGGAAGCGATATTTAATTTTGCCATAATTTCTCCTGCGAAAGTCATATCATCCGTTAAAACATCGGTTGTGAAAGTCAAAACATCAGGTCTTCCTTCTGCGAATCTTTGATCTTCCGACATGTAATTTCTAGGTGTAAATCCATTAAAATCTTTCAGATTATCAGAGCTTAAAACCGGATTGTTTGGATCACTGTAATATTCTGATGAACCTTGTCCAGCAGACTTATTCAATGTTCCTTTGGATAAATAGAAATTAACTTTTTGTCCTTCTTTCGGAGGATAATTCGCAAATTCTCTCCATTTTTTTGCTCCTGTGTCATACATCAAAGCTTCCGGAAGTCCGGCATCCTGTTTTGTATTTCCTTTTAGATAATGATTGAAAAATTTAGTTTCAACATTTTTCTGATAATAAGTGGCGATGCTGTCACCAAAGTAAATTTGATTGTGGAAGTGTTTTCCTTCTTCACGTCCCCATCCGCCATGTGAGAAAGGCCCCATTACGATAGTGTTTTTGGCTTTCGGACTTGTTTTTTCGATCGTTTTGTAAATATTTAAAGGTCCTGAAAGATCCTCAGCATCAAACCAACCTCCAACGGTCATTACCGCGTGATTTACGTTTTTGAGATGAGGTAAAAGACTTCTTTTTTGCCAAAATTCATCATAGTTGGGATGGTTCATTATTTCGGTCATGAAGAAATTATTTTTATAATATTTCTCGTAACCGTCTTTCAAAGTTCCCATGTCTCTGTAAAATTTCAAACCATCTTCCGATGTTAGTTTAATCATTGAATCTGAATACCAAGCTTTGTTTTCAGCTTTAGTTTTCTGAACTCCAAATACAGGGAATGTTTTAAAATAACCTAACATAAATCTTCCGTTGTGAAGAAAATCATCATTCCAGAAATCTGAAATCGGAGCTTGCGGAGAAGATGCAACTAATGCCGGATGTTCAGCTAAAATCCCAACAGCAGTATAAAATCCGGGATAAGATGTTCCGTATTGACCTACTTTTCCGTTGTTGTCTTTGATGTTTTTTATTAACCAATCGATCGTGTCGTAGGTGTCTGTACTTTCATCGACATCTTTTTTGGTTTTATGATCCACTTGCGGAGTCATATTGGTGAAAGTTCCTTCACTCATATATCTTCCACGAACGTCCTGATACACAAAAATGTATTTGTCATTCATTAAATATTGATTCGGGCCAATTTTGGTTTTATATTCATTTTCACCGTAAGGAGCAATGCTGTAGCAGGTTCTCTGCATTAAAAAAGGATATTTTTTCTTATTTGAAATATCTTTCGGAATGTAAACTGCTGTAAAAAGTTTCGTGCCGTCACGCATCGGAATGTAAACTTCTTTCTTTGTGAAATTATCTTTCACAAATGGATCAGTCGGCTGTACGTTTTGTGAATTTCCAAAAATAAAAAAGAAAATAAATAGAATTGAAATAGGGATCTTCATGAATTTAATTTGCTACTAATTTAAAAATAAAAAAACTTTAACCGAACTTAAAAAAGAAATGGCTGGAAAAACTTCCAACCATTTACTATTAATTATCTATTTACTTGTCATTTTCTTTCCGGCAAACTTGTTGAGTTTCATACTTAATGAAAACATGATGTAACGTTTTAAGATCAAATCTTCACGATCTTCAAAATAAGCACTTGAAATAGTTCTTTTCACGCTTTGATTTTGATTTAAAACATCATAAACCTTGATTTTGGCAGTAAGTTGTTTGTCGAAGAAAGCATATCCCAAACTTGTATTCCAGAAATAGAAATCTCTTTTGAATCCGGGAGCTATATTTGAGTTGGTGTTGTATTCAAAATCATTTCCAATAACAAGATTGCTTTTAAAAATATAATTGGTGAGTTCAAGTTTTAGGGTTTGATGGGTTGTCTGTACCTTATCAATACTGTAATTGGTGTAATTTGAAGTATTGTAACCTATTCTGTATGATGGTTTTATGGTAAGTTTATCCTTGATTTCGTAGGTAAGATTTAGAGCGGGATTGATGTTATAGTTATTACTTGTGAAGTTTTGACTGTCAATAAACCCGCTGTTGTAGCTATAATTCATACTAAATCTTGGGTTGATGGTCAGTTTATTTTCTTTCCATTTAAAGGTTTTGGTGAAACCTCCTCCAAGGTTGAAATTTTTATTTCCACTCACATTGGAGTAGGTCACAAACTGCTTTCCTGACTTATCGTAATAAGAATAATTAATGATGTCATTATTACTGTAAGTGAAGCCGAAATTTATATAATAACTGATATTTTTTATCAGATTAGAATTATTGAAATAAAGATAGGTTCTGTTTGCCCACGTATTTTTCAGTTCAGGATTTCCTTGAAAGACTACCAACGGATTAGAAAAATCCTGATAAGGAGTCAGTTGTTCTGCAGTTGGAATTGTGTAATCCGCAGAATTGTAAATGCTTAATCTTTTATTGGGTGAAAATTCATAATTAACACCAACATTATAATTGGGAAGTACAAAGTTTTTCTGAAGGTCATATTGTTCTCCATTAAAAACAGAATTTACTTTCATATCTGATATGTCAAGATTAAATGAGCCCCACATATTGATCTTAGTTTTATTAAGAGCAAATGACAACTCAGGAGTAATCTGATTCACCTTTTGGTTCATGTTATTGGATAAAAGGGTATTGTAATCTGAATATTGCCCTGTATTTTCATTAAAATCATTAACATTTCTGATGTCGCGGTTTAGCTTTGAGCTATAACTCATATTAAGAGTTACCGTTGCCGAATCAGAAATGGGTTCTGTATATCCTGCGCTGAAACGATAATTGCTGCTCTGATTTTTGTTTTTAGCAAACTGATTTCTGATATCGTTGGCTCCTGTACTTTGGTAAAAAAGGGTTTGTGACCTGTTCAGATTATCATTTTTTGATTCAGAAATATTGGTGTCGATGTTTGCATAAACAACTCTTTCCTTCTTTTTAAATTTTTTGGAAAAATAAATGTTAGGACTAAAAGTACTGCTCTCAGATTTTGTGCTTGTATAAGAATCACTTTCATTAAGCAGAGTATTATCTCTAAACGTATTTGATTTCAAATTATTAAAGCTAAAACCTTCCGATCTTGAAAATGTTGGTGAAATATAAATGTTTGTCAGGGAATCCAGATCTATTTTTGCAGAAGTATCAAAATTATATTGTTTAGATTCATTTTCACCGTTGCTTTCGGAGTTGGTTTTTAAAGCATAGTCGGGAAGTAAAGTCGTTCTCGAAACTTTAGATCGCGTCTCCAGATTACTGTTGGAATGCATCAAACTTACGCTTTCAAGCTCTGCACCTTTTCCGAATTTATCGCTGTAATTTAATCCTATTGTCGTTGATTTTTGAATTCCTTTATTATTACCGCCGCCATCCGTATAATAGGTCGTGCTTCCTACGGTTCTAACGCTTCCGCCCTGCATCAACCAAGAATTTCGGCCATGACCCATGCTGTCAAAAACCTCATCATTGGAAAATCCTTGCGAGTTGATATTGTTTGATGATGCCAGAATACTGATTTTGGTATCATTTTTAAAATAACTTAAAAGTCCGCTTCCTTCATATCGTTTATCGGTTCCATATCCAAGCGTAAGTCTGGAAATCAATCCTTTATTTTTCTTTTCGTCAATATTAAAATTAATGGTTGCGTTATTTGATTTTGCAGTTTTTCCGGTCAGTTCTTCTTCTTTTGTTTTTGTTGTGGTAAACTGAATATTTTTAATGATATCCACAGGAAGGTTTTGCAGGGCAATTTTTCCGTCTTTATCAAAGAAAGATTTTCCATTGATCATGATTTGATCTACTTCTTTACCGTTGACGGTTATTTTACTTTCATTATCAATTTCAACACCCGGAATTTGTTTTAAAAGTTCTTCGATTTTACTGTCTGGACGAACTTTTATCGCTGAAGCATTAAACTCAATAGTATCTTTTTTGATTTTTACGGGGGAAACGGTAATTTTTACCTCTTCAATATTTTTGATTGAATTTTTATCGAGTTCAATATCTCCCAAAGACAGAGATTTGTCTAGCTTTTCAAGGTTTTTAGTGTACGAAATTAATTTATCAGCATCAATTTTTAATATTGAAGGTTCACTGAGTTCATCAGTTTTCAAGGAAAACTTGCCTTCTTTATTCGTTGCCGTGTAATTGACAATAGAGGAATCTTTTTGTTTGAGAAGATAGACGGTGGCATTTTCTACAGGTTTCTTTTCAAAATTTGAAACTTTTCCGTCGATACTAAATTTTTGTGCATTTACAAATGCAATATTAATGGTTAAGATAAATAATACCGCGATAATTTTTTTCATTCATGTTGTTTAAGGCACAAAAATAAAAAAAAACATCCCCGCAAAGGGATGTTTATAAGTTAAATTGAGTTAAACTTAATTTTTAAGCTTTCAAATATCTTGAATAAGCGTAACCTTCCTGTCCATCATCATTTTTCACTTTCCACCAATCATCAGAAGTCTGCTCGATCAACGTTACGTTAGAACCTTTTGCAGCTTTACCAACAACAGCAGCTTCTGTAGAAGGCTCTTGTCTGATGTTTAGGTTAGAATCTTCCGTTGCAACAGTAAGAGATGCACCAGCAGCAAGACCTGAAACCTGTACATCGATGTTGATATCTGATGCAGAATAAGTAGAATCAATTGCTCCTAAAGCATTCCAAACAGCATCTTTTGCAGCTGTGTTTGAAGCGCTTCCTGAAACATAAAGAATTCCATCTTGTTCCTGAACCTGAAGACTTGAAATTCCTGCTGACTGAGCTGCAGAAACTACACTTGAATATTTATCTTGTAATGTGCTCATTTCTAATTATTTTACTGTATAGTTATAATTTACTTTTCCAACTTTCAAAGCATCTACAGATTCTTTGATTTTTCTAGCCTGTAGAGAAGATACATTTCCTGTAAGCGTTAATTCACCGTTTACAACTTCAACTTTTACAGATGGGAAATCTTTAACAGCGTCCTGAACTTTCTTCTGAGCAGCAGGATCTACCGCTGAAGTAGTTTCAACTGCAGGAGTAGCCGGCATTGGAGCTGCAATAGTAGACATATCCATTACTTCTTTTACACCTTTTACAGCTTTTAATTGAGCGATCATTGCATCTTTAGAAGCCTGATCTGCGAAAGTTCCGCTTAAGTGAGCAACACCCTCTTTTACTTCAACAGAAGCGTTCGGATTAGATGTTACGATTGTTGTAGCTTGAGTCTGAAGGTCCGCATCAGAAACTTTCTTTTTACAAGAAATAGCTCCGAAAGATACTGCCATAGCCAATGCAACCATTGCGATAGTTTTTTTCATAGTTGTATATTTATTAATGTTGTTAATACAATCAAATGTAATAATAAAATTTATACCAAACAGATAAAAATTAAATAAATATTTCTGACTTTTTTTACAATATTTTATAAATCAGGCGATTAATTTTAATGTATTATTAATTTAACATAAAATTATTACAGCCTTAATAAAAATCCTACGCCAACTTAAAAACTATTATATTTGCGAAACTTGAACTATTATATGAAAGGACAAAATAAACTTTTTATAGCAATTATCGTTGCGCTTATTATTGGTGTGGGTATTGGTGGATTTGTGCATCTGCAGTATCCGGAAAGCGCAGAACCTTTTTCTAAAAACATAAAACTTCTCGGTACAGTTTTCATCAGATTGGTACAAATGATCATTGCTCCTTTGGTTTTTACGACTTTGGTTGTAGGAATTGCTAAAATGAGTGACATTAAGATGATCGGAAGAGTAGGAACTAAAGCGATGTTGTGGTTTATTTCAGCTTCCCTGATTTCTCTTTTTATTGGTTTGATATTGGTAAACTGGCTTGAACCGGGACACGTAACCAAACTTCCTATTCAGGATGCAGCATCTGCCGAAGAATTATTGAAAAGCAGCAAAGGTTTTTCTATGGAGGACTTCGTAAAACACGTAATTCCTAAAAGTATATTTGAAGCTTTTGCAACGAATGAAGTACTGCAAATTGTAGTATTCTCAATCATGTTCGGGGTTGCTTTGGCTAATATGGGTGAAGAATATTCTCAACCTGTCATTAAATTATTCGACATTGTAGCTCATGCTATTCTTAAAATGGTAGGCTACATCATGTGGTTTGCCCCGTTTGGCGTTTTGGGAGCGATAGCGGCTGTCGTCGCAACCAATGGTTTCGAAATTTTTAAAGTGTATGCTATATATTTAAGAGATTTTTTCTTTGCATTAGCTGTTCTTTGGCTGGTTTTATTATTGGTTGGATATATGATCTTAGGAAACCGTCTTTTCGAATTATTAAAAAGAATAAAAGCTCCTTTATTGATCGCCTTTTCAACAACAAGTTCAGAAGCTGTTTTCCCGAAATTGGTTGAAGAATTAGAAAGATTCGGGTGTAATAATAGAGTAGTATCATTCATTTTACCTTTAGGATATTCTTTCAATCTGGACGGAAGTATGATGTACATGACGTTTGCATCAATTTTCATCGCCCAGATCTACGGAATTGAAATGACAATCGGACAACAAATTACCATGCTTTTGGTATTAATGCTTACTTCAAAAGGTATTGCAGGAGTTCCGAGAGCGTCTTTGGTAATTATTGTAGCGACTTGTTCAATGTTCGGAATTCCACCGGAAGGTATTGCTTTAATTTTGCCGATCGACCATTTCTGTGATATGGGAAGAAGTATGACCAACGTTTTAGGAAATGCTTTGGCAACTTCTGCGGTTTCCAAATGGGAAGGGCAGTTGGAGAATCACGGTGGTGATATGTAATTAATAGTGAAATGTCAATTTAACTTCGTTAGTGAAATGTGAATTATTAATAGGAAAATTCACAAGCAAAGCGAATTCACACTTGACAATTCATATTTTATAAATTTATTTAGCTTATGCTAATTAATGGTCAATACTGAATTTTTATTTTTTCATTATTGACCATTTATTTTTTATTTAAAGCTATTCCCGCTTTCCATTGCAATCTTTTTTTTCAAAAAAGGATTTTCATTGCAATCGGGGCTAGAGCAGTTATCCTTCTTTCAAAATTTGTAATGCATGTAGATTACTTTGCTGAATGAAACGCCTTTGCGAACGAAAAATATTCTCAATAATTTTAAAGAAAACCTTTGCGAACTTTGCGTTTGAAAAAAGATTCGCCACTTCGATATGCTTCTATCAAAAATTGAAGATTAAGCGTAGCCAATGACAAAAGTATGTTAATGAAAACTTATAATAATGAATTTACAAAATCATAAAAATTTAATCACAGAAAAAGGTTTTACAGTAATCGAAAATATTTTTTCTGATGAAGAAATTAATAAGATCATTCACGTTCTCGAAAATATAGATACCTCAAAAGAAACCTTCAGAAAATCGCAAGATCTTTTTGCAATAAGACAGTTTTTAAAAGAAATTCCTGAGGTTAAAGATTTAATTTTTAATGAAAATATTAAAACGATCATCAAAGAAATCTTCGGTGAAAAATATTTTGCTGTAAAAAGTATTTATTTTGATAAGCCTGAAAAATCAAATTGGTATGTTGCCTATCATCAGGATTTAACAATTTCTGTTGATAAAAAAGTGGATTTGGAAAATTTCGGACCTTGGACAACCAAACAGAATCAGTTTGCGGTTCAGCCGCCTTTGGATATTCTTGAAAATATTTATACGATCAGAATTCATTTAGATGATACTGACGAAAATAATGGAGCTTTAAAAGTTGTTCCAAAATCTCATGCAAAAGGAATTTACAGACCGGAAACCATAAACTGGAATGTAGAAACCGAAGAAATCTGCAATGTAGAAAAAGGCGGAATTATGATCATGAAACCTTTAACGCTTCACGGTTCAAATCGTACAACAAACGGTAAGAAAAGAAGAGTTATTCACATCGAATTTTCTGATAGAAAACTTCCGGAAGAATTGAATTGGTCTGAGAAAATGAATTAACGTCAATTTTTGTCATTCAGAGAGAAACGAAGTGTAGTGAAGAATCTCTAACCTAAAACATAAAAAAACAAAACCTCTTTCGACTTGAAAGAGGTTTATTATTTAGAATAAAATTTAATAATTATTTCACAGAAATCTCATCAACAAAGATATAAGCCTGTCCGCTAGCTCCCTGATGCCATTCAGGAAGAATTCCGAAATAATAAGCTTTTACTTTTACATAGCGAGCTTCAGTGGGAAGGATATCTGTCCCAAAATCTTTAGTCTGAATGGTTTCATCTTTTGGATCAACCGTATTATCAACTGTTTTTAGAAGAATGAAATCTTTCCCATTCATAGAAGCGTAATATTCTACTTTTTTAGGCATCAAGATCCATGCTCGGCTGTCCTGAAGGTAAGTTGAAGACAATTTTGTGATCTGTTGAGGTGATTTCATATCAATAATCGCTTCAAAAGTTTGACCTTGATAGCCCAGCCATTCGCCTTTTCTCCAGTTTGTATCGCCGTTGATTCCGTCAATTAATGATAATTTTCCGCTAGCTGTATATTGTGGATTTGGTTTAGAATTTACTGTGATGTCCCAATTATTCGGTCTTCTGTTGAAATTAGACGTTATGATTGAACTTTTTTCGCCATTTCTTTCAGCATAAGCCGAAACCTGAGTGGTTTTACTGATGGTAAACGGTTCTTTGTAAGCTTTGAAAGTCTTTCTCACATTCGCATCACCTTCATCCATGGTCATGAAATACAATTTATCATTTGGATTTAAAGCTGTGATTTCAACTTTTGTAGAAAAATCAAAAATTCTGTCTGCTTTAATTACTGGCGTAGCTGTCAGCTCATCATATTTATAATCTTTGAATGATTTTGCATTCTCAAAACCTAATTTTTTAAGTTCGGCTCTGCCTGTATTTTTTGTGATTATTCTTGTTGTTCCGTCTTCCAGATGAATTTTAACCTCATCAAAATAAGGAGTGGTAGTCTGCCATTCCGGCAATCCTGGAGTTACGGAATAAATTCCCATTGTACTCAAAATATACCATGCACTCATTTGTCCACAATCTTCGTTTCCAATTAAACCATCCGGCGTATTTTTATAAAAATTATCAAGGATATATTTGATTTTTGCATCTGTTTTTTCCGGCTTATCAACATAATTGTATAAATAAGCAATGTGATGACTCGGCTCATTTCCTTGGGCGTATTGTCCCATCAAACCTGTGATATCCACCTGTTCTCTACCTGTCGTTGTATTTGGAGCAGCAAAAATAGCATCAATAAATTGTTCAAATTTTTCTTTTCCGCCATGTGCAGCAATCAATCCCGGAATATCCTGCTGAACAGAATATGAATAATGCCAAGAATTTCCTTCTGTATAATTGTTATTCACTTCTCTTGGTTCAAAAGGTTCGTTCCAATTTCCGTTTTTTCTAGGCTGCATAAATCCGTTCTTTGGATTGTACAAATTTTTCCAGTTTTGAGAACGCTTCATGAAATATTGGTAATCTTCTTTTTTACCTAAAATTTTTGCCATTTGGGCGATACACCAATCATCGTAAGCATATTCTACTGTTTTAGAAACACTTTCATGTTCGTCATCAATAGCGATATAATTATTTTGTTTGTAAGCATTTAAACCAAAAATATCCAGCATTGCAGAATTTTTAGAAGCCTGAAATGCCTTTTCAAAATCAAAACCTGTGATTCCTTTTGCCATTGCGTCTGCAATCACAGAAACCGAGTGGTAGCCGATCATACATTCGGTTTCATTGGAAGCTAGTTCCCAAACAGGTAATTTTCCGCCTTGCTCGTATTGTTTAATGAAAGTATTAATGAAATCTGACGTTCTTTTTCTGTCAATTAAAGACATCAAAGGATGCGCTCCTCTGAAAGTATCCCAAAGCGAGAAAACTGAGTAATAATTGAAGTCTTTGGCGGTGTAGAATTTGTTGTCACGGCCTCTGTATTTCCCATCAACATCCATATTGATATTTGGTTGCGTGAAAACGTGGTACATTGCTGTGTAGAAAACCGCCAGCTTATCTTTATCGGAAGATTTAACTTCAATTTTTGATAATTCTTTGTCCCAATCGGCAACAGCTTGTTTTTTGATTGACTCAAAATCATTTGATTTGCCTTCAGCTAACATATTTTTTCCGGCACCTTCATAACCTGTTGGCGAAATGGCAACTTTTACATTTATTTTTTCACCTTTTTTAACTTGGGTTGAAAATGCTAAAGCTAATTTTGTTCCCGTGAAAAGATTATTTTCATCTTTACCATTAACCAGCTTTTTTGAAATTTTCATTGGTTTTGAAAACTCAATTCTGGCATAAATATACTGATTGGTTGCCCAGGCTTCACTTCTACGAAAAACTTCGATTGTTTTATCATCAATTATTTTAACTTCACCTTCAAGCAATTTATCTCTGTGGTTGAGGTCTAAAATAATGTTTGCATTTCCTGCGCTGTTGAAAGTATATTCGTGATAACCGACTCTTTTTGTCGTTGTCAGTCGAACATCGATATTGTTTTTATCTAATTTAACGGAATAAAATCCTGCCGAAGCTTTTTCGTTTTTATGCGAAAATTTTGAAGAATATTCTTTGTTGTCCAAGCTTGGATTTCCCATTGTCGGCATCAACATAATGTCTCCGTAATCAGAAACACCGGTTCCATTAAGATGCGTGTGAGAAAAACCATAAATTACAGAGTCTGAATAATGATATCCACTGCAACCGTCCCAGCTTCCATCAACTCTTGTATCGGGTGAAAGCTGTACCATTCCGAATGGAACAATAGCACCCGGAAATGTGTGTCCGTGACCTCCTGTTCCAATAAAAGGATTTACATATTGCGAATAATTTTGAGAAAACAAATTATGGGCAATAATTCCTAAAAGAATAATTAATGTTTTTTTCATCATGTAAAAATTAAAATCGCCCTAAATTACCACAAAATTTGGTTTCACAAAAGAATTTATCTATGATTACGTTTACTTATTCTAAATAGCTAAAAATTCCGTAAATTTGTAAACAATTTATATGTATATGTTGACGAAAGAAAAGGTTCAGGATTTCCTTAAAGAGATAGAAGTAGATGATTTAGTGACTAATTTTCAGGTTATGGGTAATGATGTCTATATCGACATGACGGCTCATTCGCCTGCAATGCATGAAAAAAAGAAATTGGAAGCTGCCATGAAGCAGGCTTTTGCAAGTGAGTTTGGAGAAGAAATTAATTTAAAATTAAAGATCGTTTCTCCGGAACCTACCGAAATTCAGCAAAGTCAGATTAAAGGAAAACAAATTCCTGGAATTCAAAATATTATCGCCATTGCTTCCGGAAAAGGAGGTGTTGGTAAGTCTACAGTGGCTGCAAACCTTGCGGTTACTTTAGCAAAAATGGGTTTTAAAGTAGGGATTTTAGATGCCGATATTTATGGACCGTCTGTTCCTACAATGTTTGATACAGAAGGTCAAAAGCCGATTTCTATAGACGTTAACGGAAAAAGCTTAATGAAACCTATCGAAAATTATGGCGTGAAAATGCTTTCAATAGGATATTTCTCAGGAGCAAATCAGGCGGTAGTTTGGAGAGGTCCGATGGCTTCAAAAGCTTTAAACCAAATGATCAGAGATGCAGCTTGGGGAGAATTAGACTTTTTATTGATCGATCTTCCTCCGGGAACGGGTGATATTCACTTATCGATTATTCAGGAAGTTCCTGTGACAGGTGCGGTGATCGTAAGTACACCTCAGCACGTGGCTTTGGCAGACGTTAGAAAAGGAATTGCGATGTTTAATATGGAAAGTATTAATATTCCGGTTCTTGGATTAGTCGAAAATATGGCGTATTTTACACCGGAAGAATTACCTGACAATAAATATTATATCTTTGGAAACCAGGGAGCACAATATTTGGCTGATGATCTTGGAATTCCTGTATTGGGAGAAATTCCTTTAATTCAGAGCATCAGAGAAGCAGGTGATGTCGGAAGACCGGCAGCTTTGCAGGAAAATTCTAAAATTGCAGAAATCTACATAGAAACTGCACGTAAAATGGTAGAAAGTCTTGTTGAAAGAAACAAACACCTTCCTCCAACTGAAGCGGTGAAAATCTCCACAATGGCTGGATGTTCTCCGAAAGCAAAATAATAATTATTTTCAATACATTTGAAAAACCGAATTGAACTGAAGAAAAAAATATGGAAACAAAGATAGCACACGAAGATACTGTAACAAGAGTAATGGAGGCTTTAGAAAGTATTCGTCCGTTTTTGAATAAAGATGGAGGAGACATTGAGCTTATTGATGTGAAAGATAACTCGGTTTATGTAAAACTTTTAGGAAATTGTTCCGGTTGTTCTCTAAACTTTTCAACCCTTAAATTGGGTGTTGAAACTACTATTAAACAACACGCTCCGGAAATTGAAAAAGTAATTAACGTAGAGTAAAAAAATAAAATTGAAATATTTTTAAAGACAGGTTTTTGCCTGTCTTTTTTTGTGGTGTTGATTTGAAAATCTCACTTTTTTTAATTATATTTGAGAAAACACACAAATTATGTTTGAATTTCTTCAACATCTGGATTCTCTTCACCAAGGATTTTGGTATATCGCCTTAGGTGCCAGTTTATTCTTTTTATTTCAAACTGTTCTTACTTTTATAGGCGGTCATCATGGAGGTGACTTCAGTACTGATTTTGATGGAAATCTTCATCATGATACCCCTTTTCAGTTATTTTCATTGAGAAATCTGGTCAATTTTCTGTTAGGTTTTGGTTGGGGCGGTGTGGCGTTTTATAATTCTATAGAAAGCAAAACTTTTTTGATCATTATTTCAATATTGATAGGAATCGGTTTTGTGGTTTTATTTTTCTTTTTAATTCTTCAAATATTAAAACTTACGGAAGACAATACTTTTAAGGTCGAAAATCTGATCGGAAAAGTAGGAGAGGTTTATCTTACCATCCCAGCCAAAATGGGCGGAAAAGGGAAGATCCAGATTTCTTTGAACGGAACAAATCACGAGCTTCAGGCGATGACCGAAGCTGAGGAAAATATTCCGTCCAGTGATTCTGTGAGAGTGATTTATATTTATGATGAAACACTTGTTGTTGCAAAAATTTAATTTATTATAACATACTTATTCTTTATTTATGGCAATACCCGGAACACTTATTCTGATAGTAGTAATCGTATTTGTACTATTCGTCACGTTTTTAGCCCTTATTTCAAGGTACAAAAGATGTCCTTCAGATAAAATTTTAGTTATTTATGGTAAAACAGGAGGCAGCTCTGCAAAATGTATTCACGGAGGTGGTGCTTTTGTTTGGCCTGTTATTCAGGATTACGCTTATTTGGATCTTAAACCAATTTCAATTGAAGCTAACCTTACCAATGCATTATCCAGACAGAACATCCGTGTGGATGTACCTTGTCGATTCACCATCGCAATCTCTACAGAACCGGATTCTATGGGAAATGCGGCGGAAAGATTATTAGGATTGGCTCAGGAGCAGATTCAGGAACTTTCTAAAGATATTCTTTTCGGACAGCTTCGTTTAGTTATCGCAACGATGACGATTGAAGAGATTAACTCAGACAGAGATAAATTTTTAGATAATATTTCTAAAAATGTTGATACCGAATTAAAGAAAATTGGTTTAAAGCTAATCAACGTAAACGTTACGGATATTAGAGATGAGTCCGGATATATCGAAGCTTTAGGAAAAGAAGCTGCTGCAAAAGCGATCAATGAAGCAATCATCAGTGTTGCTGAACAAACAAAAATCGGGGAAACCGGAAAAGCGATTGCAGACAGGGAAAAAGATACTCAGATCGCCGAAACGCAAAGAGACAGAGACGTTAAAATTGCGATTACGCAAAAAGACAGAGAAGTAAGTATTGCTTCTGCAATGAAAGATGAATCCATCGGTAAAGCAGAAGCGGCAAAAGAAGCCAGAATTGCGACTTCATTAGCCAATTCAATTGCTGTAAAAGGGGAAAACGAAGCAAAAATTACCATTGCCAACTCCGACGCAGAAAGAAGAGAAAAAGAAGCAGAGGCATTAAGAATTGCAACGGCTGCCGAGAAAGTTCAAGCTGCAAGATCATTAGAGGAATCTTATCTTGCCGAACAAAAAGCAGAAACAGCCAGAGCAGAAAGAGAGCGTTCTACGCAACAGGCGAATATTGTTGTTCATGCAGAAATTGCAAAACAAAAAGCGATCATCGATGCCCAAGCAGAAGCTGAAAAAATAAGAGTACAGGCAAAAGGAGAAGCAGACGCTATCTTCGCTAAAATGGAAGCCGAAGCAAAAGGTCTTTACGAAATTCTGACAAAACAGGCTGAAGGTTACGACAAAATAATACAGGCTGCGGGAGGTGATACGAACAGTGCATTCCAGTTATTGTTAATTGAAAAACTTCCAGAATTGGTTAAAACTCAGGTTGAAGCGGTTAAGAATATTAAGATCGATAAAATTACTGTTTGGGACAGCGGAAACGGACAAGACGGTGGAACTTCTACCTCTAATTTCGTTTCAGGAATGATGAAATCTGTTCCTCCTTTGAATGACTTGTTTAATATGGCCGGGTTGAATTTACCGGAATATCTTAAAGGAAAACCGGAAGAAGTTCAGAAAGAAATTATAACAGTTGTTGAGAAGAAAGAGAAGAAGAATTTTGATGATATGACTTCTGGAAATGATGCTCCGAAAGGGGATATTCCACAGGCTTAATTACATTTCTTTAATTATAAAATAAAAATACTTCAAGGGTTTTGCTTTTGAGGTATTTTTATTTTATAATTAATATTCTAATTTTCAAACATAAGAAATTAAATAGTGATTATACTCAGGTTAATTCATTTATAATTTTTACGCTATCACCAACTTTTATTCTTTTAAGTAAATCTTTTTCAATATCGACTTCGTCATGTAAAAACTTTAGTGTACTAAAAGGATTAGTATCTCTTTTTAATTCGGAAATTAATGTAGTCATATATTCTTGGATATGTTGCACTTTGAAAAACCCCTTAGGAATTTCAAGTTTACCTAATTGTTTTTTAGTTAAAGGATCGATAATTATTTCACCCTCTTGATAAACTAAGAATCTCATGTAATTTTCAATATAATCACTTGAGCCTTTGTTTATAATAATTTGATAGTCGTCAATTTTATTTGCTACGACAATATTTAATATCTTATTCATTATATCTTATGTAATTTTTAATTATTATCAAATCTAAAATACTTTTATCATTATTGATAATTTTCTCATAAATGATTGAATAATTACGTAAAAAATTTTGTTCAAATTGAGTAATTTTAATTTGAACAAAATTTTCCTGAATATTTTCAACAAATCCTTGTGCTAGTAAAACTTGGAAATTATTAATTATATAATAAATTGAAACTGTTTGTGAAAATTCTAAACTATTATTGTTTTCAACTAAGAGTAAAAGATTTTCTTCTAAAAACTGTATAACTTTATGGTTTTTAATAATTTTAACTTTATAATTTTTATACATTTCGAATACTAATATTAAAGTAATCAATAATAAAAATGAAAAAAAGATAGTTAGAGCAGCAAACCATTTTATACTTATTTGTGAATTCCAATCAATAAAAATTGAAAAAATTCCTAAAATCCCTCCAATTATACCTATCAATACAGAGATTCCATTAAGTGATAATATTTGTTTTAGCTTTTCCTTTATCATTCGTGAATTATCTTATTTAAATTTTGAAACTAAAGGTAATAATTTATTACTGATTAAAGAAAATTGTTATAATATTATTAACAAAAAAGCTCCGGAAAATAATTCCGAAGCCTTTTGCAATCAACTAAATAATATATTCTATTTTACAATGACTCTTTTCACTTGACCTTCTGAGGTTTTTACTAAGTAAACTCCTGTAGAAAGTTTTGATGTATCTATTGTTAAAGCATTTTTCTCTTTTCCGATTAACTTGCCGGACATATCGTACAATTCGTAACCTTGCGCTCTGTTGAAATAAAGCGTATTTCCTTTTGCCACAGGATTCGGGAATATATTGAACGTGGAATTTTCAGTTTTTATTTCTCCTGTTCCTAACGTTGCAGAATTAGCTACTTCATACATAGATAAAGTTCCGCTGATCTCATTGGCAATAATCACATAACCTTTTCCTGTCGTTGTGTTTTGAGGAGCGATGTACGTGATTCCTTCTGGTCCATTGTCGCCTCCGTAAGCCGAAGTAGAACGGGAATGTTTGTAATCTGTAAACGTTGGATTATTAGGATCTGTAATGTTGTAAACCATCACGCCACCTGTTCTTTCCAGAGTAATGAAAGCGTAAGTTTGACCGTTGATTGTTCCCAATGCTACACCTTCCGGTTCAGGACCTTTTGCACGGCTTCTGTTTTTTGCACCGTTTGCTTCATTATCAGCATTAAAAATTAATGGATAATTGGCCGCAATATATCTTTCAAATTTATCGCCACTGTCATAAACGATCTGTTTTGTATCTGCATTGAAAATAGAGAACGAACGTGCTCCCAACGCAGAAATTTCTTCAAATTCTGCATCTCCGTCCGTATTTCCTGTCGCATTTGAAACTCTGAATCTTCCTAAATTATGAGAAGCTTTTAAAATATCAGCATTCGGGAAAATAGCTGGATCTAAAGTATAAGCAGCCGCTCCAACTGTCGTTCTTTCACTGAAACCTGAAAGGTCTTTTTCGTCTCCTTCATTAGCAGTTACGATATAATTGGTACTTCCGATTTTAAAGTTTTGAACAGCATCCGGAGTGTAATATGTTTTCACTGGCCAGTTCGCAATTAAAATCTCACCATTGTTATCAGAAGCATCAAAACCGTTTCCAGGTAAGCTCATGTCTTTTTTGCCTAATCCCCAAATACTTGTAATGGTTTTTGTGGCTAAATTAATTTCTGCAACAGCATTGTTTTCCTGAAGCGTAACCCAAGCTTTTTGACTATCTGCACTTACTGTAACATATTCAGGTTCTAAATCCTGAGAAAGCGTGTTGTTTGTTCTTACTTTTCTTAATCCTGTTGCGGTTAAAGCTGCAAGTTGAGAATCAAATGCATTGAAATTAAGTGTTGAAACATTAGTTTGAGTAAGATTTCCAACACCTCCAGAAATATCAATAATACTGATGGTTCCTTCCGGATCTACCGTGTAAGCATCGTTCGGCTCGCCTTCGTTAGCTGTAATAACTTTGGTTCCGTCCGGAGTGAAAGTAATCATGTCCGGTAAAGCACCAACTGTCACCTGCTTCATGAAGTTTCCATTAATATCAAAGAAAACTACCGAACCATTTAATTGAGGATTTGCGTTTGGAGAAGAAACGGCAATAATTCCGTTTTTCACAGCGATACTTGTAATTCCTCCGAATGAAGCCATATTCACGGTTTTAGTAACAACCGGAGTGGTAGGATTACTGAAATCAATAATGTCAAAAACATCAGTCAGAGAACTGATTGTGAATAATTTTTGAGATGTAGCATCATGAACGACAATTTCCGTAGAACTCGTGTTGTTTCCTGAAGGATCAAAACTTCCGATATAATTTAATTGAATCTGCTGAGAAGGAACCGGAGCCTGCTTATCATTATCAATAATATAAACTGTAGCATTATTATCACCAGAAATCGTTGCTCCAACAGGATTTTCAAGACTTACGACGAAATATTCCGCGCTTTGTTCTTCCAATGTATCATCAATAATCGGAATATTTACGGTATAACTTGTTGTTGAAGGAGTAATATTAATCGTTTGATTTGTTAAAGTAAAATCACTACTGTTTGCCGTACTGAAAGGCGCTGGTTTTACCACCAAATTCACCGTTGAAGTGGATGGATTATTAACATTAATCTTAAATGCCAAACTTCCCGCATTTTCATTTACTTTAATGAAATTTTTATCTAAAGAAATAGAAGTTCCGGCTGTTGTGAAAGTAGTTGCTGTAACTGTAGTAACCGCATTATCGCTGGTATCTTCTACCATATTTGGTTTTAAAGCCAAATAATAAGCTTGATTAGGAACTAAACCTGCAGTCGGGATTACTGTGATTTTGTTATTGCTGAATGTTGTTGTAAAGGGAACTTGTGTACCTGTAGAACTTCCAAGACGGAAATCTACAAGAGTTTGTGCATTAGAATCGTTGATCGCGGAATTGTCTGTTAATCTTACATTTTCATTAAAAGAAATCGTAGGATTTACAGTTGTTGAAGCATTATTTGTGCTGTTTGTGGGAAGATAAGCTACTGTGGGTGGAGTAGTGTCTGCACCGCCTGTTGCAGCTGCATCTACCGTAAAGTTATCAAAACGGTTGTTTCCAACAGTTCCTCCTGTACCTGCTGAGAATTCTACTTTTAATTTAAAATTCGGATTATTTGCAACGCCTGAAATTGCAGAAAAATCGAAAGTAATTAATTGTGGATTGGCATCCTGAGGAGAAACGGTCTGATAAGGTAGGAAAGTCGTTCCGTTTGTTGAATAAGACCAAGTCTGAGTTCCTGCTCCCGATCCTGATCTTCTGGTTGTGAATTTCACCACCACATTGTTATATCCTGTAGTCGGAAGGTTGAATTGTAGGTTTCCGTTAATTGGGAAATTATATCTTAAATGAGTTCCTGGAGCATCACCATTTCTGGCATTCAGGTTTTCTGTACTGAAGTTTTGTCCGGTTCCGCCTGCGAAATCTACTTCTGTTGTTCCACTTGTTACTGCGGTAAGAGAACCGTTTACCAACGTGGAAGTCGGAGCGGTAATCGCAGATGCTGAAGCATTGTTATTGAAATTCCAATAGTGAATAAGTGTCTGCCCGAAAAGTCCGCCCTGAAGAAAGAATGCGGCAATTACAGACCCTTTTAAAAGGTAATTGTTAACCATTTTTACGTAAATTAGATTTATGCAAAAATGAACTTTCTAGTTTGTAAAGGTTTTAATAGAATCTTAATAAATGATTAATAATTCTTAATAAGAATTAAATATAAATTAAAAAAGATTAAGATGTAATTAATAATGGTAGAAACTAACCTTGAAGTTTATTTCTCAATTTTTTCGGTATGATCTATCTTTTTTATAGATGATACTTTTTCTAAAGAATGCTTTTGCGTATACAAAAACCCTGAAATCGCTGTGATGATCAGTAGTATGAAAATCACTAAAATGATCCTTTTTATCATCGCTCTCATTTTGCTAAGTTTTTAATATCCTGAATTTCTAAAATTGATGTAGAATATCCTTTTTGCACAGCATTGATCATCGCTTTTCCAACCTCATGTAATGTCAAAGATTTTGAAGGCAGAAGAATAGGGAAGAGCCATATGACAGGTTTGAAAAACCATTTTACATTTACTTGTCCGTCAACAGGTTTCATAAATCCGGGACGGAAATTATAAGCATCTTTAAAGCCCAATTTCTTCAAATCGTTTTCTGTTTTTCCTTTTACTCTCGCCCACATCAGTTTTCCGCTTTCTGTTTTGTCGGTATGAGCGCCTGAAACATAGTTGAAAACCATTTCCGGATTGAGATTTAAAAGAACTTTGGCAAAATGTAAAGTCGTGTCGTAAGTGATTTTGGTATAATCTTGTTCGTTCATTCCAACACTGCTGATTCCGGCGCAGAAAAAACAGGCATCGTAACCTTTTAGATTTTCATCGTTTAAATCAATTCCAAAGAAATCGGGAACTAAATATTCTTTTAGTTTCGCGTGTGTTTTTCCAGATGGTTTTCTGCTTACACTTAGAACCTCAGAAATGTTAGGATTTTCAAGGCATTCCAGTAAAACGCCTTCGCCTACCATTCCTGTTGCACCTGTCAGAATTATTTTGATCGAGCTCATTTTTTTAATGTTATAAAGTAATGACGTTTCCGGATTTGTTTTTACTTTAAGTAAATTACAAAAAATAGGTTATTGTTGAAATTATTTTTTATTGTGGTGATGGCTTCGAAAATTTTAGCTATTAATAGAGAAAATTATTTGATGAAACACTAATTTGAAAACTTATCAAATGGTTGTCAAAGCTCTGTAAAACTGGATGCTAAGATTCTCCGAAGTCTCCCGTTTTTTTGACTAATATTTCTAATGATGACCAAATCCCTAGCCCCGATCGCAGCATTTGTTTGAGCTCATTTTTTTGGTTTCGGCGCGGCGGCAAAGCCGCGCCGAAACCAAAAAAATAGCGAGTGCGGAGAGCGGGAAATAGCTTCTGAAAATATAAATAATGAGTAATTGGTGATCAATAATGATAACTCTCGCATATTCAAAATAAAAAAACCAGCCAAAAAATGACCGGTTTTACTATTATATTGTAAGCTTATAATTACTTTTTATCGTGCAACTGACTGTAAATATTATGAATAAGTCCATCCGCAACAGAGATTCTTGGAACAAAAATTCTACTGATATCAGACCATGTCATGACGTTATTGAAAATCTTTAAAGCGTGAGCCACAACATCAGCTCTGTCTTCTCTGAGGTTATGCTTTGTCATTCTTTCTTCCACAGAAAGTTCATTAAATTCTTTGTATACCTTTTTAAGATGAGAAAGAGTCATTGCTTTTCCATCTTTGGTTTTGCTCATGGAGAAAACTTTGTTGATATTTCCTCCTGAACCGATGGCAACAATAGGTTTTTTGCTTGAAATATTGTTATTGATCTCTTCTTTCATCTCTTTCCAGTTCTCGAAAGTAACCAGATTATTCAGCAAACGTATTGTTCCGATGTTGAAAGATTTTTCATAGACCATTTTGCCGTTTTCGTAAAAGGTAAGTTCGGTAGAACCACCGCCAACATCGATATAAAGATAGGCGAATTCTTTGTCTAAGCCTTCTGCTACGTGATTTTCATAGATAAGAGTCGCTTCTTCGTCTCCTGAAATAATCTCGATTTCAATTCCGGAAGCTTTTTTTACCTGTTTAATGATTTCCTGACCGTTGATGGCGTCACGCATCGCGCTCGTAGCACAAGCTCTGTAATGCTCAACCTTGTAGATTTTCATTAAGTCACTGAAAATTTTCATGGAATCGATCACCATTTTTTCTCTTTCTTCACCGATCTTTCCCAATGTAAAAACATCCATACCCAATCTCAGAGGGATTCTCAGAAGATTAAGCTTGATGAATTCAGGCTTATTGTTGTTAATTTTTACTTCATTAATTAAAAGTCGGGCTGCGTTACTACCAATGTCTATAGCTGCGATCTTCATTTTTTGCTTGTTTTAGCTTTTAAATATTTATAAGTTTCTATCTGAGAACGGCATTCTTCTTTTCCATTGCTGATATATTCGTTGCTCAATTTTTTGTCTAAAATACGAGCTTTTACGTTATCTCTCAACTGAATGTCCAGAATTTCTTTTAATTCTTTCTTCAGATCTTTATCGGTGATCTTGGCTGCGGCTTCAATTCTGTAGTCAAGGTTTCTGGTCATCCAGTCTGCTGAGGAAATATACATATCTTCCGCGCCTTTATTGTAGAAATACATTACTCTGGCGTGTTCCAGATATTCATCCACAATACTGATAGCTTTTATCTTTTCTTTGAAATCTTTCTGATTTACAGCACAATAAATACCTCTTACAATGATTTTTATGATAACGCCGGCAATAGAAGCCTCGTATAGTTTTGTAATTAAAGCACGGTCGCTTACCGAATTGGCTTTAATGATCATTTCTGCTCTTCTTCCTGCTTTTGCTTCCTCGATTTCTTTATCAATATGATGAACGATCTTTTCACGCATAAACTGTGGACAAACCAATAAATTTTTGCAAGTCTTCAAAATAGGCAAGTAATCTTCTCTGGATTTCTTTAATACATTGAAAATTTTATTAATATCTGCCATCACATGACGATCCGAAGTCATTAATAAATGATCACCATAAATTTTAGCTGTTTTTTCGTTAAAATTTCCTGTGCTTACAAAGCCGTATTGAAGGGTTTTATTTTGTGCTCTTTTCTTAATGATACAAAGCTTGGCGTGAACTTTTTTGTCCGGAATTCCCACTAAAACAGTAATTCCTTCCGGTTCCAGCATTTCTTTCCATTTTAAGTTGGATTCTTCATCAAATCTTGCCTGAAGTTCAAGCATTACGGTAACATCTTTACCATTTCTTGCGGCATAAATCAAAGCATTAATGATTTTTGAACTGCTCGCCAGACGGTATGCTGTGATTTGAATTGATTTTACATCAGGATCCATTGCCGCCTCACGAAGAAGGTCAATTACAGGAGTATATTTATGGTAAGGGAAGGTAAGAAGGACATCTTTTGCGAGAATAACATCTGTCACTCTTTCGCCATGTTCAAAAGCTTGATGTTCAAAAGAAGTTCTTTCTGCAGGTCTTGCATAGGATTCAAAAACATCAGGAAAATCCATGAAATGTTTAAAATTATGAATTTTTCCTCCCGGAATAATGCTGTCTTTCTTGGTTAAATTCAGTTTACGGATAAGCAATTCCAATAACGCTTTATCCATATCTTTATCGAAAACAAACCTTGTTGGCTTTCCTTTTCTTCTGTTTTTAATTCCTTTTTCTATTTTTTCTGCGAAATTGGTTCTGATGTCGTTATCAAGATCCATTTCGGCATCTTTTGTTACTTTGAAAGCGTTTGCAGCAAATTCGTCATATCCGAAATAAGAGAAAATATGCGGTAGATTGAACGTAATAACATCTTCCAATAGCATCACATTTTTCTCTTCCGGATCTTCTGTCGGAAGCAATACAAATCTTCCCACAAAACGCGACGGAATTTCAATGATCGCATAATTGCTGGAATATTGCCAGTCTTTTTTTCTCATCGCAACACCCAAATAAAGACTTTTGTCCCTCATATAAGGCATTGGTGTGTTTTCGTGAAGAAGAATTGGGATAACATTCGCTTCCACAACTTCATCAAAATACGTTCTTACAAACTCTTTTTGTCTGGCCGTTAAGTTTTTAGAATTTTTAATGAAAACCTTTTGATCCGCCATTTCGGTCTGAATTTTTTTCCAGGTCTTATCAAAATTCTGCTGATGTTTAATGACAATTTCATTAATATTTTGAAGGATCTTGGAAGGTGGCTGATAAAAAGATTCAGCGATTACTTTTTCCTTGAAATCCATGGCGCGTTTTAATCCGGCAACCCGCACTCTGAAAAATTCATCTAAATTATTAGAAAAAATCCCAAGAAAACGGATTCTCAGATGTAATGGTACATTTTCGTCCATCGCTTCCTGCAAAACTCTTTCGTTGAAGGCAAGCCATGTGATATCTCTCGGATTAAAGTGTAATGACATTCTCTAGTTTATAATTTGTCAAAAATAATAATTCGTACGCTTTTCAACTATTTTTCTAGGTTAAACTTTGATTAATTTTTAATGTTTTAAATAAAGAACAAAAGAAAAGATAATTTTCTGTAAGGATTTTGAAACGATTCCGACTATAGTTATAAAGATAAGTTATAATTATAAAAAATTATTTATGAAAAAGTGTTTATTATTAATTATCGGTTTTTTAATGACCAATACATATGCACAGAGAGGATGTGCAACGGATCAGAAAATGAAAGAATTTTTTCAAAAAAATCCTCAGGCTTTAGAAAGAAAAGCAGATCTGCGAAACTTTCTTATTAACAAAAATAATACGGCGAAATCTCCACAAACTGTAGTTACAATTCCTGTGGTTGTGCATGTATTATATAAGAATGCAACGCAAAATATTTCTGATGCTCAAATTGCATCACAAATTGCAGTTCTGAATAACGATTTCAGAAAGATGAACTCAGACTTTAATACTGTGGTTCCGAATGCATTCAAACCAATGGCTGCAGATCTGGAATTAGCTTTCTGTATGGCAACAAAAGATCCCAACGGAAACCCAACAACCGGTATTGAAAGAAAATCTGTACCCTCGAATTTTGATTTCGAAGGAGATTATTATATTGCTTCAGGAGCTTTAGCATGGGATCCTACAAAATATTTGAATATTTGGATAGGACAAATGCCGCCCGGAATTTTAGGGCAAGCGTATCTTCCTGATGCTGCAGGATTAGAGCTTGATGGTCTGGCAATTGGTTATCAGTATTTTGGGACAATCGGTACGGTATCTGCTCCTTTTAATAAAGGAAGAACGGCAACTCACGAAATCGGACATTATTTTGGGTTGGAACATATTTGGGGACTTGACGGAAGTGCTTGTGGAACCTCTGATAATGATGACTTTTGTGCTGATACTCCTGCTACTGACAGTCCGTATTATGACTCACCTACATTTCCGGATAACCAACTTACATGTACACCTTCTGCAAACGGAGCCATGTTTATGAATTTTATGGATTATGTAGATGATGCCGCAATGGCAATGTTTAGTAATAATCAAAAAACAATCACAAGTAACACAATGGCAGGCCCACGTGCCAGTTTACTTAATACCAATGGATGTTCTTCTACTGTTTTAGGTACAAATGAAAGTGAAAAAGCAAATTCTATTACTGTTTTTCCTAATCCGACCACAGAATATGTTTCTATAGCTTCACCGTTGGTTAAAATTAATGAAGCAGAGATATTTAATTCTGAAGGCAGATTGGTAAGAAAAGCTTTTATTAAAAATGAGACTGACAAAATTAATGTCAAAGATTTGGCAACCGGAACCTATTATGTAAGAACTTATAATGACAAACAGTTCGTTAAATCTATGAAATTTATTAAGAAATAAGTGAAAAAATTTCCTACTATTTACTTTTAAACCTCGATCATATCGGGGTTTTATTTTTTAATATGTCAATTTGTCACAAAAAACTATATGGTACAGATATTGAGAAATAGAGATTGTAATTAATAATTAAAATTAGAAAAAATATAAATATTATGAGTAAAATAATTGGAATTGACTTAGGAACAACCAACTCTTGCGTTGCAGTAATGGAAGGTAAAGATGCTGTTGTTATTCCTAATGCAGAAGGTAAAAGAACGACACCTTCTATTGTAGCATTTACAGAAGATGGTGAAAGAAAAGTAGGAGATCCTGCAAAAAGACAGGCTGTAACGAATCCAAAAAAGACAGTATATTCTATCAAAAGATTTATTGGAACTCATTTTAAAGATGATGCAAGTGAAATTTCAAGAGTACCTTACGACGTAGTAAAAGGTCCGAATGACACTGTAAAAGTTAAAATTGACGATAGAGAATATACTCCACAGGAAATTTCTGCAATGACGCTTCAGAAAATGAAGAAAACTGCTGAAGATTATCTTGGACAAGAAGTAACAAGAGCGGTAATTACTGTTCCGGCTTACTTCAACGATGCACAAAGACAGGCTACTAAAGAAGCAGGAGAAATCGCTGGTCTTACAGTAGAAAGAATTATCAACGAACCAACTGCAGCTGCATTGGCTTACGGTATGGATAAGGCTCACAAAGATCAGAAGATCGCTGTTTATGACCTTGGAGGTGGTACTTTCGACGTTTCTATCCTAGATTTAGGAGACGGGGTTTTCGAAGTATTGTCTACAAACGGTGATACACACTTAGGAGGTGATGACTTTGATGATGTAATTATCAACTGGATGGCTGACGAGTTCAAAGCTGAAGAAGGAGTTGAATTAAAATCTGATGCAATCGCACTACAGAGATTAAAAGAAGCTGCTGAAAAAGCAAAAATTGAATTATCTTCTTCTCCACAAACTGAAATCAACTTACCATATATCACTGCTACAGCTACAGGTCCTAAACACTTAGTGAAGACTTTAACTAAAGCTAAATTCGAGCAATTAGCGGCAGACTTAGTAAGAAGATCTATGGAGCCTTGTAAAAAAGCGCTTTCTGATGCAGGTCTTTCTATCTCAGATATCGATGAGGTAATCTTGGTTGGAGGTTCTACAAGAATCCCTATCATTCAGGAAGAAGTTGAAAAATTCTTCGGTAAAAAACCATCTAAAGGAGTAAACCCTGACGAAGTAGTAGCAATTGGTGCTGCAATTCAAGGAGGAGTTCTTACAGGAGACGTAACAGATGTATTACTTCTTGACGTTACTCCACTTTCTTTAGGTATCGAAACTATGGGTTCTGTATTCACTAAATTAATTGAATCAAACACTACGATCCCAACTAAAAAATCTGAAGTATTCTCTACAGCTTCTGACAATCAGCCAGCTGTAAGCATCAGAGTAGGACAAGGTGAAAGACCAATGTTCAACGATAACAAAGAGATCGGTAGATTTGATCTTACTGACATTCCACCAGCACAAAGAGGAGTTCCTCAGATCGAAGTAACTTTTGATATTGATGCAAACGGAATCTTGAGCGTTTCTGCTAAAGATAAAGGTACAGGTAAAGAGCAGTCTATTAAAATCCAAGCATCTTCAGGTCTTTCTGACGAAGAAATCGAAAGAATGAAAAAAGAAGCTCAGGAAAACTCTGCATCTGATGCTAAGAGAAAAGAAGAAGTTGAAATCTTCAACAAAGCTGACGGATTGATCTTCCAAACTGAAAAGCAATTGAAAGAGTTTGGTGATAAATTATCAGCTGACAAAAAAGCAGCAATCGAAGCAGCTCACGCAGAATTGAAAACAGCTTTCGAAGCTAAAAATGGTGATGATGTTAAAGCTAAAACAGAAGTTTTAGATGCAGCTTGGATGGCAGCTTCAGAAGAAATGTATGCAGCAGGACAGCAGGCAGACGGAGCAGGAGCTCAAAACCCTGGAGGTAATGCAAATGCAGGAGGTGCTGAAGATGTACAGGATGCAGACTTCGAAGAAGTGAAATAATTATTGATTAAACAATAATAACAAATAATAAAAATCCGCTTTAAACGAACGTTTAAAGCGGATTTTTTATGTTTATACTTTTCTGTTAACTTCTTTTATTGTTGTTTTTTTACCATATAATTGTATCATATTTGTACCGCACCATAATTGGAGAACATGAGCAACTTGTTATGTATTAATTGGTTGTAAGCATTTTGGAGATTCAATATTAATCTAAAAAAGTAAGTATTGTGGGATTTAGTAAATTGAAAATACCGAGAGTTTATAAGCATTGCCAGTTTGATGAATTTAAAAAAGTGCGATAAGAAAATATTTGTAAAAATGTATTTCAATCTTCTTCAATATATAAAGTATTAATTGAACTAATTAGTAAAATAATTTGAGCTAAAAAGAATATTGTATTTTGTAGAAGATCCATAAATTTATGTAATCTCAATTTGAACGTATGTTTTATTTTTTAGAATTTACTATATAATGATTTAATGCTTTAATGCTTATTGTTTAACTTAGCATTACCCATAAATTAATCAAATTGAGTAATATAAAAAGTAAGTAAATGAAAAAAATGATTAAAGTTCCAACTTCTTTGATTGGTGGTGATGCTCCACAAAATTCTCTAATGTTAGATGGTTGTTCTGTAATCGAGCAGTGCATACACAGTACAGAAGTTAAAGGAACAATGTATCTAGAACAGCATTTGCTCCTTATTGTACTTGAAGGATCTGTTGTTTTGACCTATGGAAAACAGGAATATAAGCTTGGCAAGAACGATATGATTTTGCTTAAAAAGGCAACTGCGGTAAAATATCATAAATTCGGCAATGCTGAAAATGATAATATCTATGACAGCTTAATGTTCAGCATCAAAGATGATATTCTAAAATCATTTTTGTCAACTTCAGAAATTAAGGTGTTAAAACCTGAAGGAGAAATCAAAACAGGGGCTTACCCAATGAATAAGTGTTTGGTTGCATTTGCCCATTCCATGAAGCCTTACTTTTTTGATCATTCTGTGGTTCATCCCGGACAGCTTCGCCTAAAGATTATGGAATTATTATACGATGTTGCGGAATGCAATCGAAGCATGTTTTTACAAATCCTCCAGTTACACGAGCCGGTACGAACAGATATCCGTAACGTGGTAGAACAGCATTATGCTTCACCGGTTTCTGTTTCCGAACTGGCGTATCTTTCCGGCAGAAGTTTGTCAAGTTTTAAGAGAGATTTTCAGAATATATACAATGTTGCACCTGCAACCTGGATCAGAGAAAAGAGATTGGAAAAGGCTAAAGATATGTTGGAAACAACAATGCTGTCTGTTTCAGATATTTGTTACTCCTTAGGATTTGAGAATGTCTCTCACTTTTCAAGAATATATAAAGAATTTCACGGACAGGCACCAAGTACCTCTCGTTAGTAGATAATTTAAAATATAAAGTTATGAAAGTATTAGTCATTGGAGGAAATGGTAGAGTTGGATCTCTTTTAGTTGATAAATTAGCTGCTCAATATCAAGTTGTAGCCGGCTCAAGAAGCCCAAAGCCAGAAAAGAACTTGGATAATATTGAGCATAGCCACATTGATTTGCTAAGTGATATTGATACGATTGCAAAAAGTATGAAGGATGTTGATGTTGTTTATTTTGTTTCTGGTTCACGTGGGAAAAATCTTCTGCAGATAGATTTACACGGAGCGATAAAATCGATGCAAGCCGCAGAGAAAGTTGGTGTTAAACGTTACATTATGCTGAGTTCTATTTTCGCATTGCAACCTGAACGTTGGAAAGAATCTTTCCTGAGCGACTTGACAGATTATAATATTGCCAAGCACTATGCTGACCTTTATCTTACCACTCAAACCCAACTTGATTACACGATTTTGCAGCCGGGAGCGCTCAAAGAAGAACAAGGAACGGGGAAAATAGAGACTAATGTTGTCAATCCGGGATCTAATTCTATTGCTAATGTGGTAGATACCCTCGTTGCAATATTAGAAAATCATTCAACAATCGGTAAGGTTATTTTGATGCACGATGGCGATACGCCGATTATCGAAGCTTTACATCAAATCAAATAAAATTCAGGTATTTCATTAATTTAATCATATTCTTCCAGTCAGTTTTAAATTTGCTATTAAAAAAAGTTTTATAGCTAAATCTGATTTAGGCAGAAACTTTCACATTGTATTTCTCAATTTTCCAATTCCAAAAAAGGACTAATTAGTCAAAATATTTGAACTAATTAGAAAAAGTATCATTCTTTCGTCATTGTACCTTTGTTATAGAAAAAGAGCTTAATAATTCTGTCAAATAGAACAGTAATTTATGCTCGTAAAAATAACAATCCTCAAAAAAACAAGACGATTTATGAAAAACATTCCAGAACAAAAAAATATTCTTCCAAGCTCCGCAGATAGTAATGCTGTTGGTTTAAGGCAAGTTATTGGAAAAACTTCGAAGAAGATATTTTCCACAATATCAGCGTTGACCATTATCTCAGTCTTAACAATTGGTGGATTATTAATTTCCTGTCAAGATAAAAATAATCAAAATAATAAAACAGAAGTTATGCAAAACAATCAAGAACAAAAAGAAGGTATCCTGAAACCAATAGAATTATATATTGAAGCAGGAAGAAAAGGAGACGGCAATATTGCAAAACCAGCATTTGCATCAACCGCAACAATGTCGTGGTCTGAAGATGGAGCATTGAAAAGTGTTCCAATACAAGCGCTTTTTGACGGATTTTCCGCGGCAGAGCCAATGACAGCAAATTACAAACTTACTACTTTGGATGTAGAAGGTGATGCTGCAATTGTGAGAATCGAATCTCAATTTGGATCAGACAAATATGCCGATATGTTTACACTGGTAAAAGACGGCAGTGATTGGAAAATCATCAGTAAAATTTATCAAACCATAAAATAATGTCAGTAAATAAAAATATCAACACCGTTCAGGATTACGAAGATGTCCTGGTAGCAATGGAAGGCTACGTTCACGGATTAAAAACAGGAAATGTAGCAGAATTAAAAAAGACCTTCCATCAGGATGCGATTATGTATGGTCATTTAGGTAATGATCTGTCGCAAGGAAGTATAGATAATCTGTACACCTATGTGGAGAAATTTGGCGCAGCACCCAACATCAAAACCAATCTTACGGTTTTACACAAAACACCTACTACAGCAGTTGTTCGCATCGAAATGGAACACGATGCTGCAGATGAAGATTTCACCGATTACCATTCATTAATTAAAATTAATGATGAGTGGAAAGTGATTGCAAAGCTTTTTCATCTCTATACTAAATAATTAAAAATCATTCCGTTAAATTTTTTACTGGGAGCATCATATTGCTTCCAGTGGGACTTTGCGTTTAAAAAATTAGATATGTCAAAATTATTCAGTCCGTTGACGGTTAAATCAGTTACGTTTAGAAACAGAATCATCACTTCTCCAATGTGTATGTATATGGCCGAAGATGGGTTTGCAAGTGATTGGCATTTGGTTCATTATGGTTCCAGAGCAATGGGAGGAGCTGGTACGGTAATGCTGGAAGCAACAGCTGTACGAGCTGACGGGCGAATTGGGATTGGCGATTTGGGAATCTGGAAAGATGAACATGTTGAAATGCTTACCAAAGTAACGTCATTTATAAAAAGTACCGGCAGTGTCCCCGCTATTCAATTGGCTCATGCTGGCAGAAAAGGAAGTACTTGGGCTTCAGGACGTGAAAGTCGCCCATTAATGCCCCATGAAAAAGATGGCTGGGAAGTCATTGCCCCTTCTGCTGTACCTTTTTCATCAGAAATGCAAACGCCCCGCACAATGACTTTACAAGATATTGAAGAGATTCAACAGGCTTTTGTAGATGCAACTATGAGAGCTTTAAAGGCAGGTTTTGAACTGATTGAAATCCACAGTGCTCACGGGTATCTGATTAATGAATTTTTATCTCCTATTCCAAATAAAAGAACTGATCATTACGGAGGAAGTATAGAAAACAGAGCAAGATTTCTATTCGAAATTATTGACAAAGTAAAAACTGTGTGGCCTTCGGAACTTCCGATTGCTGTTCGTATTTCTGCTACAGATTGGATGGAAGAAGGATGGAATATTGATGATTCAGTTTGGTTAAGCAAAAAATTATCAGAGAAAGGAATTGATATTATTGATGTCTCTTCTGGCGGTACAGTTCCGAATGCTAAAATTACAGTAGGTTCCGGTTATCAATTACCTTTTGCAAGTACTATTAAACGGGAGTTGAAAGATCAATTACTAGTAGGAACAGTAGGTATGATCACTAATGCACATCAAGCCGAAACAATCTTGACCAATGGAGATGCCGATCTTATTTTTATAGGTCGTGAACTTCTACGAAACCCTTATTTTCCTTTAGAAGCTGCAAAACAACTTCGTTCGGAAATCCCGGTTCCTAAACCTTATGAGCTTGCCTTCTAACTTCAAAAACAAATTTTATGAGTATTTACTTAACCGTTGTTGTAAAGGCAAAGCCTGAGCATCGGCAAGAAATCAAAACCCTTTTATACAGTCTTCCGGAATTATCTATGAAAGAAGATGCCTGCATCGAATATGATGTTCACCAAAGTATTGATGATGAAAATACTTTTATCCTTAATGAAAAATGGGAAAATTTAGATGGCTTAAATCTCCATAATGAGCAATCGTATTCAAAGGAGTTTTTTGCATCATTTGATAAATTACAGGAACATCCAATTATTTATCGATCAAAGTAAAAAGTCAACATCTATAATTATTTATAAAAGATAGAAATATGAAAAAATTAAATGAATCTGTAACCATTATTACCGGAGCATCTTCAGGAATTGGTGCAGCAACAGCATTAAAATTAGCTAAAGCAGGAACCAGCATTGTTTTGGTATCCAGAGCTGATGATAAAATTGAAAAAGTAAAACAGCAAATCAAAGATGAGGGAGGTAAAGCCGAGATATTTATTGCTGACGTAACAGACATTGACCAAATGAATGCAATGGTAGCCTTTACTATTGAGAAGTTCGGAAGGGTAGATAATTTGATTAACAATGCAGGGTTAATGTTGTTTTCACAATGGAAAGATATAGCAATTGACGAGTGGAATGCAATGATCGACATTAATATTAAAGGCTATTTAAATGCTATCGCAGCAGTTCTTCCCAAATTATTGGAGCAGAAATCAGGTCATATTCTGAATATGGGATCCGTTGCAGGAATCAATATTGGTGCGAGTGCAGGTATCTACCACGGAACCAAATTTTTTGTACGAGCAATCACTGAAAGTTTAAGAAAAGAAGTCTCTGTTCATAAAGGAATTAAAATTAGCCTAATTAGCCCCGGAGTAATCAATACAGGATGGGCAGATAAAGTGACCAACAAAGAAGGAGCAGAAATCGCGGCAGAGTTGAACAAGCAGGCTATTGAACCGTATGACATCGCAAATGCGGTTTTGTTTGCTTTTGAACAGCCGGATAATGTCAATGTAAACGATATAGTGATCAGCCCAACTCTGCAAGACTGGTAATATTTTAATAAAAAAAGAATTTTAAGTAATGAATAAATACAATAAGCTATTTTCTCCCTTATCATTTGATAAAGGAATTAGTTTAAAAAACAGAATTGTGATGTCGCCAATGACCACTTGGGCATCTAATGAGGATTTTACCATATCTGATGAAGAAGTCGAATATTACCGTAAAAGGGTAAATGGGGTAGGATTGGTGATTACAGGATGTACTCACGTAATGGCCAATGGAATTGGTTTTACCCATGAATTTGCAGGATATGATGACACCTTTCTTCCAAGTCTGAAAAAGCTGGCGGATGCTGCCAAAAGTGGCGGAGCACCCGCAATTTTACAAATGTTTCATGCAGGTAATAAAGCGATTCCGGGTCTTATTCCAAATGGCGAAGTGGTTAGCGCTAGCGCTATTTCCAGCGGACCGATACTGCTTTCTGATAAAGAAAATCTTCCGAAAGAATTAACTGAAAATGAAATTTTAGAAATCATCAAAGCATTTGGAGAAACTACCAGAAGAGCAATCGAAGCAGGTTTTGACGGGGTTGAAATTCACGGGGCACACGGATTTTTGCTTCAAAATTTTATCTCGCCTTTTTTTAATCAAAGAAATGACCAATGGGGAGGTTCTGTGGAAAATCGTTTAAGACTTAGCCTGGAAATTTTAAGAGAGGTGAAAAATGTAATTTCAAAATATGCTGATCGTCCTTTTTTAATAGGGTACAGAATTTCACCTGAAGAAATGCCTCAACAAACCTATGGACTTCCGGATACTTTTGTTTTAATGGATCAGTTGATTAAAGAAGACATCGATTACTTACATTTTTCTCTGCTCGACGCTGTCAATCAGAAACCAATTGATTCAGAATTTTCAGATGAACCAATATCAGTTGTTTTAAACAATTATGTTAACAACAGGGTTCCTGTTCTTGTTGCTGGAAGTGTTACAACACCTGTGATGGCCGAACAGGTTATAGATTATGATGTTTCTATGGTGGCTATAGGAAGAACTTTAATTATCAATCCAAATTGGGTAGAATTAGTTGAAAGTGGGGAAGAAGAAAAAATAGATTCAAATCTTAAACTTGATACAGTAGAAGATAAGAAGATCCCCAAGAAATTACTGGCAATATTTGAAACACTGAAAGGATGGGTACCTATCAAGTCTTGATCTTATATCCTAATGATTTATATTTTGTTCAGAATTCTTTTGCTTTAAAAAAATAATAATAAAAATGTAGTGTTTATGATTATTAATTGATATTGTTTTCGAAGAAGTAAAATAAGCAGTTACAGACTGATTGAATATAAAACCCCCGATCGAAAGCGAGGGGATTTTTTGTATCCGGAATTAAAGGAAAAATAACTAAATTCGTATAGTTATAATCAAAAAATAAAGTTCAGATGAAGTGTAATAAAATAATTTTAATTGTTGGTTTATTGTTATTTCAGTTAAATTTTGCTCAGGAAAAAGCAGAGGTTGTTTTAAACAAAGCTCTTACAGAAGCAAAAGCTCAAAACAAAAATGTTCTTTTGGTTTTTCACGCATCGTGGTGTAAGTGGTGCAAAATGATGGAAAAAAACATGAATCTTCCTGAAACAAAACCATTATTCGATAAAAATTTTGTAACCGCTTATCTTGATGTTCAGGAAAGAGGTGAAAAGAAAAGCCTTGAAAATCCTGGCGGACAGGAAATAATGAACAAATATAAAGGTGAAAATGCCGGACTTCCTTTTTGGCTTGTACTAGATCCGAAAGGAAAAGTATTGGCAGATTCTTTTGATGAAAAAGGAGATAATTTAGGCTCACCGGCAACACCTGAAGAAGTTAATTCTTTTATAGCTAAGCTGGAAAAATCATCTAAGTTAAATAAAGAAGAGCTTCAGACTATTCAAAGTGTATTTGTGAAAAAAGTGCAATAATAAAAAGCTCAAGAAAAATTGAAATGCCTCTAAAAGTGTAAATTTTAGAGGCATTTTTTTGTTTTTTACAGCGAAAAAACTCCCCAAACAAAATGTTCAGGGAGTTAATATAATTTTTATTTACCAAAGAATATTTCGTCTTTCTTTTGTTGTTCTACATATATTTCCTGAAATTTTACAGGCATATAATTGTAAAGATCATTCCAATATTGAATTTTTGTGTGCTTTTTAAAGCTTTCAAAAGATCTTACAAAAAGGTTTTCTATCATATCTTTTACATAAGAATTTCCTTTTTTGTAAATGAATTCCATCAGTTTAATATGATGTCCTATGATATTAATCTTAGATTCTAATAAAAGATCTTTCAGATAATTGATAGTCGCCTGCATAACCCCGGCGAAATTATTTTGTTTTGATAGTTGAGTGATTTCACTTCTGATTGTTGGATAGAAAAATTTTAAATACTCTACAGCCATTTTCTGATTAATAGTTTGCATTTGCACATTCATCATAATTAATATTTTTCGAATACTTCTATTGCCGCGAAAACCGTACCAAACTTATAAGCAGGCAGCAAAAACAAATACACCTATTATGATAGCAATATGAGTTGCCAATATTTCCATATTGTGTCTGGAATTAGACTGTTTCCATTGTTTCCAGTCGAATTCTTTTCTGATTTTTGTCTTCATAATTTTAACTTTTTTGTAATAAAATGGGTGAAATATGTAATAAAAAATTTCACATTCCATGTTTATAAATTTGTTTTGAATAAATTTTCTGCAAGTCCAGAGAAATATGAGTAAAAATGGCCTTTCTATATTCTTCGTTGCAAAATGTGGTAAAATTGTCCAGAGAATAAATAAAAGTACTTTCTACAGCGTTTTTCAGCTTTACATCGCCGTTTTTGTAAATCTCATCCATCTTTTGTAAGCTTTTAAATAAAAGATTTCTGTCGTTTTGGCGGATCATGTTTTTAATACAATCCGTAAAAGTCTGGATAACACTGTAAGAATTTTGACTTTTATTGTTTTCCAATTCATTTTGAATGTCGGGAACCACATCTGTAATTTCCTGAGCAGCTTGTAAATAATTCATATTTTTATTGATTTTGATCTAAAATTTTAATGAAAACACCAGAAATAAAGACGACCAATAAAGCGATCAATATAACATGATAAGGCTTTAACCATTTTGGCGTTTTCGGGCCTTTGCTTTTTAATCTTCTTAATGTGTCCAATCTGTTTAATGTCTTTAAGTCCATTGTGTATGTTTTGAAGACTAAATGCCAAATTACATTCCTTTTAATATTAATTTGATTTAAATGGTTTAAAATCAATTTGTTATTTAATTTTAATTAAAATTTTAAAGCAAAAAAGCCTGTCAAAATGATAAGGTTTTTATCAGAATGAAAAGAAAGGATTAGATGTTTAGGGGAGAAGTTTATTTTTAATTATATCAATAATTATATTTGTTTCCTCTAAAATATTTAAATCTATTTCTAAGTGTTTTAATATGACTATTTTAATTAGTTCGGTTATAAGTTGTTTTAGAATAGTTTTATGTACTTGTTTCATCAATTAATATTTTGACAAAACTGTATTTTCAACAAAGCTTACTAAAGGACATAAATTAAAAGTTTAATTTATTGATTATTAGATTGTTAAATATTTTGTTAATTTGTTCTGTTTTTGTAATTATTTGATTGTGAGTAATTTATTTATTTTTAAGACCATTTTTTTGGCGCAATTTTGTCCATTCTTTTTTTTGAGACGATAGAATGAATATCTTTGCAATCCATAAAAATCAAAAGATGTTTTCAAAAATAGTAGTACACAGAGTAGGAAATAAAATCAACGGAGAGTCTTTAATACTTTCTCAGGAAGAATTGCAGTTGGAAGAAGGAATGGCAGAATCGCTTGAAGATTATTTTTTAGGGTCTTTTAAGTCTGAGGAAACGTTTAATTTTTACAGTGATACCTATTTGGTAAATAATCATGTTTTCAGTTCTGTATCTGAAATTTTTGATGATAAAGCCAAGTTTCTTTGGGAAGCCGAAAATATTGCGAAGCATCTTTTTGAAGTTGCCGAAAACCCAAGAGTTATGGGTGGTGAACTATTCATCGTTTATTTTGAAGACGATAGAGAAGGTGATGAAAAAGTAGATAAGATCGGAATTTTTAAAACTGAAAAAAGAGAACCATTCTTAAAAATAGCTCCTCAAGGCGAAAGTTTTGAAATTGAAAAAGACTTGGGAATTGGTTTGTCAAAAATTGATAAAGCGGCTTTGATCTACAATAATCATAAAGAAACAGGGTATGTACTTTCTGTGGTTGACAACAACAAGAACGGAGATATGTATTACTGGTTTGAGGATTTCTTAAAGGTAAAACAACGTGACGACGAATATTTTCATACACAGGAAGCCTTAATGGTGTACAAAGATTACATCACCAAACAACTTCCTCAGGAATTTGAAGTTTCCAAAGCAGATCAGGCAGATTTCTTAAATAAATCAATCAATTTCTTTAAAGAAAAAGAAGAGTTTAAACTAGATGAATTTGCAAGTGAGGTCTTAGTAGATGAGCATGTGATCGAAAGTTTTAATAATTTTAAAACAGATTACGAACAGGATATGCAGATCAATATTGCGGAAGAATTCCCGATCAGTGAAGCAGCTGTTAAGAAGACACAAAGACATTTCAAGAGTATCATTAAATTAGATAAAAACTTCCACATCTACATCCACGGAGATCGCCAGAAATTGGCTACAGGAGAAGATGAAAAAGGGAAGTACTACATGTTATATTTCGATAAAGAAGTTTAAACTATAAAATCGTCTGGTTAATTAATAAAATGATAACTTTATAACCAATCATAAAATATTCGTTATGAAGTTCATGATCATTTTCTGGGCGCTTTATATGTTGTTTTTTTGCATACCGTTTCCGATTTTTATTTATACGCTAAATTCGGAAACACTCTTAGAACCAAGAAATTCGTTGACTGCCGGCTATATTTATCTTGGTTTTTCTGTTTTGGTGTGGTTGTATGTAATTATCTTTTTTATCAATAATCTTTTCGTAAAAACTTTTAAAGCTAAAAGTACGATCAATAATATTCTCAAAAACGGAACACCAAGAGAAGCGAAAATTATTAATTATCAATTGATAAAATATAATGCTAAATCGAATGTCAATGCTATTCAGATCAAACTTTCTTTTCAGAATCTAAGGAATATTATGATTGAGCATGAGCTTTTTTTTCATGATATTAAACCTCAGGAAAAAAGATTTGATGTAGGTAAAACAGTCAAAGTTTTACTGAATCCTAATACATCAGAAGAACCTTATTTTATTTTAAGTGGTCAACAGACCAAATTTAATCCTGTCGGAATGGTCTTGAGAATTTTGTTTGTAGTTTTTATGATCGCCTATGTTATTGGACTGTATTACTATTTCTACACCACAGAATCCTTTGATTTTGGATGGCGGTTTCTGACTTTCATGCATCCGATTATTTTCAGTGGAGTGATGTTTTTATTGACCATTTTGGTCTATCAAATGATCGTCGGAAAGTTTTTAAAAAAAACAAAAGAAGAGAAAATTCTTTTTGCCGGAAGAAATGCCGAGGCAGAAATTATCAGTGTAAGTCAAACAGGTTTAACAGTGAATAATCAACCTCAGATCATATTTCAGGTGAGTTTTAAAGATTTTAAGGGTAAAGAATATATTACAGTGTTCAAAAAAATTGTCAACCTTCTGGATTTGGCTTCTGTTCCCAGACAAGGCAAAATCGAGATCATGTATGATGAAAATAATCCTTCAAAAATTACAATTCCGAGAATGAATTAAATTAAAACATTACTTCTTCCTAAAAAACAACGCCCGACTATATTCATAATTCATTCTTGCAATATTTAACACAGAAATTCCCTGCGGACATTCTACTTCACAGGCTTCGGTGTTGGAACAGTGACCGAAATGTTCAACATCCATTTGTTTCACCATATTTAAAACACGGTTGCTTCTTTCTTCCTTTCCTTGTGGAAGTAAAACCATATGCGTGATTTTTGCAGAAGTAAATAGGGCAGCACTGGCATTTTTACAGGTCGCCACACATGCTCCACAGCCAATACATGCCGCGGAATCAAAGGCTTCTTCTGCAATTTGATGAGTAATCGGAATGGCCGTTGCATCGGGAGCCTGACCAGTATTAATGGAAACAAAACCGCCGGAAGAAATAATTCTGTCAAAAGCAGAACGGTCTACTTTTAAATCCTTTTTTACGGGAAATGCATCTGCTCGGAAAGGTTCAATCAAAACAGTTTCTCCATCTCTGAAAGAACGTAAATGAAGCTGGCACGTTGTTGTGTTTTTTAAAGGTCCATGAGCTAACCCGTTAATCATCATTCCGCATTGTCCGCAGATTCCTTCGCGACAATCGTGGTCGAATTCTACAGGTTCATCACCCTGAACAATTAGTTTCTCATTTAAGGTATCCAGCATTTCAAGGAAAGACATGTGAGGATTTAATGCGGTTAAATCATAATTCACCAGTTTTCCTTCACTCTGATTATCTTTCTGTCTCCATATCTTAAGGTGTAAATCCATAATTTCTGTGTTTTATTTATAGCTTCTTACAGTTGGTTGTATTTCTTCGAATATCAAAGGTTCTTTAATTAATTCAGGTTCATTATTTTCACCTTTCCAAGCCCACGCTGAGATGAATTGAAATTCTGAGTCATTCCTCAATGCTTCTCCATCCGGAGTTTGATATTCTTCACGAAAATGCGCTCCACAAGATTCATTTCTCGTTAAAGCATCATAACACATCAGTTCACCGATTTCAAAATAATCAGCTACACGACCTGCTTTTTCGAGTTCAGTATTCATTGTGTCACCTTGTCCGGAAACTTTCACGTTTGTATAAAACTCCTGTTTCAGTTTTTTGATTTCTTCGATAGCATATTTCAGACCTTCTTCATTTCGGGCTAAACCACAATAATCATAAAGAAGTTTCCCTAATGTTTTATGGAAATGGTCAACAGTTTTTGTTCCATTAATATTGATAAAACCTTTAATCTGTTGCTTAACTTCATTTTCAGCTTTTTCAAATTCAATATTATCCGTTGAAATTTTTCCGGTGTGAATTTCATTTGATAAAAAATTCGCAATCGTGTAAGGAGCAATAAAATATCCATCTACAGAAGCTTGAAGCAAAGAATTCGCGCCCAGTCGATTCGCACCGTGATCGGCAAAATTCGCTTCACCCAATGCAAATAATCCAGGAATGGTGGTCATTAATTCATAATCTACCCAAAGTCCACCCATCGAAAAGTGGGCAGAAGGAGAGATCATCATCGGTTCTTCGTAAGCATTGTAGCCCGTTATTTTAAGATACATTTCGAATAAATTGCCATATTTCTCCTGAATTTTTTCTTTTCCCTGTTCGTTAATTGCTTTGGAAAAATCAAGGTAGACCGCATTTTTTAACGGACCGATTCCAAAACCTGCATCAATTCTTTCTTTTGCTGCTCTTGATGAAATATCTCTTGGCGCTAAATTTCCAAATGCAGGATATTTTCTTTCCAAATAATAATCTCTTTCGCTTTCGGGAATATCGTTGGGTTTTCTGGTCTCATTTTCTTTTAGAGGAACCCAAATTCTGCCGTCATTTCGTAAAGACTCTGACATCAAAGTTAATTTTGACTGATAATCTCCAGACTGTGGCAGGGAAGTAGGGTGTACCTGAATCCAGCTTGGAGACGCCATCAAGGCTCCTTTTTTATGAGCTCTCCAAATCGCAGAACCGTTGCAACCCATCGCCAAAGTCGATAAATAATAGATTTTACCATAACCTCCCGTTGCCAAAACAACTGCGTGAGCGGAGTGTCTTTCAATATCTCCTGTGTCTAAATTTCTAACGATAATTCCTCTTGCTTTTCCATCAATCATTACCAAATCCAGCATTTCGTGTCTTGAAAATAACTGAACGCTGCCTTTTCCAACCTGTCGCATTAAAGCTTGATAAGATCCCAATAACAATTGTTGTCCGGTTTGTCCTCTAGCATAAAAAGTTCTGCTTACCTGAACGCCACCGAAAGAACGGTTGTTCAAATAACCACCATATTCTCTTCCGAATGGAACACCTTGTGCAACGGCTTGGTCGATGAGATTCAGCGAGCATTCTGCCATTCTGTAGACATTGGCTTCACGTGCTCTGAAGTCGCCACCCTTTAAGGTGTCAACGAACATTCTATAGACACTATCGCCATCATTTTTATAATTTTTGGCAGCATTTACACCACCTTGAGCAGCCACGGAATGCGCTCTCCTTGGACTGTCCTGAAAGCAAAATGATTTGACATTGTAGCCCATTTCACCCAAAGAGGCAGCGAGAGAACTTCCTGCTAATCCTGTTCCCACAACAATAATATCTAACTTTTTACGGTTGGCAGGATTCACAAGCTTGGCTTTCTTTTTATAGTTGTCCCATTTTTGTTCTAAAGGTCCTTCCGGTATTTTTGAATCTAAAATCATAGTTTCTCAATTTAATTCGCAGTGAAGAATACATAAATTGGCATTAAAGCAAATCCAACACTGATGATGATTGAATAAGCAATTCCAATGGTTTTGAACCATTTTATAAACTTCGGATGAAATAATCCTAATGTTCTTACAGCGCTGTAAATACCATGGATGAGGTGATAGCATAACGCAACCATTGATAAAACATAAATGATGACATACCACCATTCTTTAAAAACAGTTACTACAAGAATATAGAGGTCTTTATTTCCATTTTCATCCAAAGGTGGATTTCCGAATTTATAGATATACCAAAAATTTTGAAAATGAATCACCAGAAAAATTAATAATAATGTTCCGAGAATTCCCATATTTCGGGAAGCCCATTTACTGGCTCTTCCTCTTTTGTCAGATTGGTAAATTCCGCCTGATTTTTTGTTTTTTAACGTAATTATTAATCCGTCAATAGCATGAAGAATAATACTTGCATATAAAACGTAGGAGACGATTTTAATGACAATGTTTCCCGACAGAAAATGTGAATAGACATTAAACTGAAGATGGGCTTGCTCTTGCGGTAAAAAAAGCTGAAGATTCCCCAAAAAATGGATCAACAGAAAGAAGCTCAGGAATAATCCTGTAAGACACATCAGCATTTTTCTTGATAAGGTAGACAGCATGTTTTTTGTTTTTATGTTAGATAAAGGTTGGGAGATGGAAGATGGAAGTTTATGAAAAATGATGTTAATATGCACTAATAAAACCTCCAGCTTCCCTCTTCCAACTTCCCGCTTTTTAATAATATCCTAGAACTTTCATCCAAAGTCCGCCGACTCCCATGTAGATAATCAACAGGACAATTCCGATTTCCAAACCGCGAAGCCACCAAGCTTTTAAATCGACATATCCACTTCCAAAGAAAACTGGAGCAGGGCCATGACCGTAATGCGTCAACACACCATAAATTGATCCTAAAAATCCAAGCATCATAGCCAACAACATCGGAGGAATTCCCACTGCAACGCCAACTCCTAATAAGGCGGCGTACATTGCAGCAACGTGAGCTGTTGCACTCGCAAAAATATAATGGCTAAAGAAGTACACGAGAATAATTACAGGAAAAGCAACTGTCCATGTCATGTGCCCGATTTTAACTTTAATTAAATCACTAAACCATCCAATGAATCCCAATTCGTTGAGTGAACTCGCCATCATCACCAGAACGGCAAACCAAACTATGGTATCCCAAGCTCCTTTTTCAGATTTTACATCTTCCCAGGTCAATACTGATGTTAATAAAAGTAAGGTTAATCCAATGAAAGCGGTTGTGGTTGCATCAATTGATAATGCTCCACCAAAAATCCAAAGACCTAATAAAATGAAGAATGCTAATAACATCAACCATTCATTTTTAGAAATTGGTCCCATTTCTTTTAATTTTTGAGCGGCCATTTTGGGAGCATCGCTGGTTTTCTTTAATTCAGGTGGATATAATTTGTATAAAACTAATGGAACTACAAAAAACGCCACCAATCCCGGAACAAAACCTGCAGCAGCCCAAGACATCCATGTAATATTGATTCCTAAATTGGCCGCAAATTTCTGACACATCGGGTTACTTGCCGTGCCTGTTAAGAACATAGAAGATGAGATCAAATTCATGTAATAACTGTTTAATGTTAAAAATGAACCGAGCTTTCTATGAGTTTCAGGTTTTTCAGGAACGGAATCAAAACTTATCGCCATAGATTTCATGATCGGATAAATAATTCCGCCACCTCTTGCCGTATTACTCGGAATAGCGGGAGCTAAACAAACGTCTGCCAACCCTAATCCGTAAGCCAGTCCTAAAGAACTTTTACCGAAAATTCTGATGAATAAAAAGGCAATTCTGTTTCCTAAACCTGTTTTAATAAAGCCTCTTGCGATAAAGAATGAAATCCCGATCAGCCAGATTACTTTGTCTCCAAAGCCTGAAAGTGCTTTTGTGATTGATTTTCCTGCATCTCCAGGAGCTACAACTTGTGTTAAAGCTGTAAATCCGATAGCCATCATACACATGGTTCCCATCGGAGCTGCTTTTAAGATAATTCCTAAAATGGTGGCTGCGAAAATGGCAAATAAATGCCACGCATTTTCCGCAACGCCTTCCGGAGCAGGAATAAACCATATGATAAGGGCAACAGCAAAGGTGATTGCTATGGCTTTGATATTAATTTCTTTCATAATAGTTAGTTTTAATGATTAAAATCTACTTTGTACCTGAACAATGAATAGATTATTGTTGTATTGTGAGGTGTTTGCAATGCTGTGTTTGTAACGGTCGAATTGCACTCCGAGCTGAATTCTGGCGCCATAATTTTTCAAAAATTCTAATCCAAACATTGGAGTTATTGTTTGTCTTGGATTTGAATTTAATCTGAAATTGGTGTCCAAATACTCATAACGACAAGACAATTCGAAAGCACTTAAATTTCTATGATTGATTTCGTATCGTAAATTCGGAAGAAAGTAAGCTCCACGAATCAGGTATTCATCAGGATTATCTGGTCTGAGTTCTGGTGCAACGGCAAAATACAACGGATGATTGGTTCCCTGTTTTGCTTCCAGTTGCATATCTAAACTCCATTTTGAATCAAAATTGACTAATGAATTTAAATCAACTCCAACAGCATAAATTTTCTTTCCGAAAACCTCACCGATACCTCCATTTAAGCCTAGATTTAAATTATATTTTTTAGCTAAACCAAAAACTAATCGGCTTGAATATTGTTTCCCGTCATCGTTATCATTGACTTGATTTTTCCCGTTTCCATTCACAACAGAAATAGCGTATTGGAAAGGGATTTTACCTAATTCAAGTTGGCCTGTTGCGGAAATTCCGATTTGGAAGCTTGTCCAGCCTAATTTCCCGAATTCGGTGTATTGATTTGACCAGTCTAGCGATTTAATGATGTCGATAGGATAGGTTTCTTCAATACCGAACCAAGGTCTGAATTGTCCGACCGTAAAGGCTAATTTCGGATTGAAAGTGTATTTTAAGTAAGCATTTTCGAGAACTCTGCTTTTGGGATCGTTTTTGAAATCGGCTAAATTGGCCAAAGCAACAACTTCAGTTCGTTTGCTGATCTGCGCCCGAACCTGAACTCTCATGTATTTAATCATGAAATTATTATTGGTTCCCGAGCCGTCACTGTGATGAAGTCCGTTTACATCCACATCATTTTTCATTCCGACCAGATATCTTGCCTGAAACAGACCTTTTATCTGAAGAACAGGATATTTTACGTTGTCTTCGGTTTCTTGTTTAGCGTGCAGAGAGTCTGGAACCTGAGCTTTTGCTGAAAAATAAAACAGCATAAGACAAAGCAAGAGACTCATTTTTTTTGTTGAAAAAAAGGTCATAGAATTTGTGTTTAGTGAGTAGCATTATTTTTTTAAGCTAAGAATCTGAAGTTTACTGATCAGAACTCTTTTTAAGAGGAAATAAAGGGGAAGTTTTTCATATAATATTTTTTAGATTTAAGTGAAAATTAATCTTGAATTCTAATTATGTATTCAATGATTTTTAAATGTATTCTTGATTTGGTGATATAAATTTAATAATTTTTGTTTAATTAACATAAAATTTTCAAACTGTAATGTAAAATTCATGTGAATAATCAGTTATGATGAATTTAGAATAATTATTAGCTCTATTTTTAGTATATTATTAGTAAAAAGGCCTTTTAAAAATGAATAATGGAAATGTTTTTGTGCTGATTTCAAGGTGTTTTACGGAAGCTATCCTCCGCATTAACGATGCTTTAACGTTTTAAACATTTGGTACCACATCGTAATATTGCTTTAAAAAATTCGTTATATTTGATAGATTAAAGAATTATATGAATTTTGTAGATTGTCATGAAGAGCCCATACATATTCCTGGGTATATACAAAGTTTTGGGTATCTGATTGGCATTGATGTAGAATCTCATTCCATTACTTTTTTTAGCCAGAATATTTCCAACATTTTCAGTATTGAGAATGTTGAATTTCTTTTTGGCAAAAAAATAAATGACTTTCCTGAAATATTTAAAAGCATTATAGATTCTGACATTTATCATTCATTACATAAATTTACAAGAAGAGAAAACGAAACTTATTTTGATAAAATTTTCGTTGGTGAAAAGGAATATCATTTTTCGGTTTTCAGAAGTAAAAATCATATTTTTCTTGAATTTGAGCAAGTTTTAAAAAATCCGAACAAACGTATTTCGAATAAATACGATAATTTTTACATCATCGATAATGCACAGGAAATTTGGGAGCAATTATTAAGTACACTTTCAAAAATCGTGAATTATGACCGAATGATGGTGTATAAATTCATGTTAGACGGCTCAGGAAAGGTAATTGCAGAAAAAAGAAATAAAAATTTAGAAAGCTATTTGGGACTTCATTATCCCGAATCTGATATTCCGAGACAGGCGAGGGAATTATACATGAAGAAGAGGAAGAGAATTTTCAGTAATGTATATTCCGAAACTGTTCCAATTTTTAGCAAAACGAAACAAAATATTGATCTTACATTTACCGGATCTCGAGGTATGTCGCCTATTCATGGGCAGTATATCAAGAATTCCGGGGCGTCTTCAAGTTTCAGCGTGTCTATTATTATTGATGATAAACTTTGGGGTTTGGTGACATGTCAAAATTCTGAGGCGAAACATATTGACCTTGAAGACAGGGTTCAGGCAGGAATTTTCACGGCTTTGGCGTCCAATGCCTATTCATCATTTAAATCTAAAAAAGAGCTTGAGTTTCGTATAAGTTTAGAAGGAAAATCGTCTTATTTGAAATCGGATTTTCTGAGACATAACACGTTATTTGATTCTTTAATTGAAAATAAAAAAGAGATAAGAGAATTGCCTGAAGCTGATGGTTTGATCATTGTTTCTGATGAAGATATTGTAACGGATGGCGTAACGCCTGAACGTTCTGTCATTGGAAAAATCGTTAATTGGGCGCATGAAAATACGCAGGAAAGTCTGTACGTAAACCGTAGTTTCCTTAAAGAATATGGTGAGGAATTAGGCTTGAATGAAAATGCAGCAGGAATCATCATTTATTTTATCGAAAGAAGTAAAAACGAAATGCTGATCTGGTTCCGAAAAGAATTTGATGAACATATTAACTGGGCTGGAAATCCTGAAAAACAAATAGGTGTTTTTTCGCAAAACGGTGAAGAAAAACACATTATTTCTCCAAGAACTTCTTTTCAGACTTTTACAGAAAATATCAAAGGAAATTCCAGAAGGTGGAGTTCTAGAAATCTCAGTGCGATACAATCTGTACGTGATGTAATTCTGGAAACCTCTCATAAACAATACAATGCAATCAAAGAATTGAATAATCAATTGAGAAAAGTAAATGAAGAACTGGATAGTTTTTCTTACACGATTTCTCATGATTTGGGAACGCCTTTGACTGTGATGAAGCTTAATGCACAAATGCTTCTTTCTAATTTTGAAAAAACAGATAAGAATAAAAATAAACTGACTTCCATCATCGAAGAAATTGACGGAATGGCAGAAATGATGCACGATGTTCTACAACTGAGCCGTGCAAAACACAGCGAAATCGAGCTTGAAATAGTTCAGCCGGCAAATACCATTAAAAAGATCTCAGATAATGCTAAAATCACTTTCGAAAGTCCACAAAGTGAGATTGTCATTAAAGATTGTCCTGAGGTGTTGGCAGATAAAACGATGATGCATCAGGTGTTTTTAAATATCATTAATAATGCGGTGAAATATTCTTCACAACATGAGCGGCCTAGGGTTGAGATTGAAGGATTTGAAGAAGGTGAAAATATTATTTACAGAATTTCAGATAACGGAATCGGGATTCCTGAAGAGGATAAACACAAGATGTTTAAAATTTTCAATAGAATGGATAACGCGAAAAAATTTAAAGGAAATGGAGTAGGACTTTCCATTGTTCACAGGATTATGAACAGAATTGGAGGAAATGTTGATTATGAAAGCAATAAAGATGGTACAAGTTTCATTTTAACGTTCAAAAAACCTTAAATTTGGGAAACTTTTAAAACCTAAGTATGGTATCTGAATATCTTAAACAAAACACTGCAGAATATCACGATGCAGCAGAGAAACTTTTTAATTCTGAAAAAATTTTTAACAAGACTTTCACTTTAGAAGATTATAAAAAAATCATCAATACCAATTATTTGATGTTACTTCATTCTGAAGACAAAATATTCAGCAATCTTTCTGATAAATTTTCTGAGAAACTTCAATTGAATCAAAGAAAAAAACTTCCTCTTATCGAGAAAGATCTTCAAAGTTTATCATTGGAAAATCAAAATGCTTCTCATGATCTTGAATTCAGCAACGATTATGAGGCTTTAGGAGCAATGTACGTGATCGAAGGTTCTACTTTGGGTGGAAATGTGATTGCAAAACAGCTTTCTAAAACGGAAGGTTTTGATAACGTAACGTTTAATTTCTTCGGATGTTATCAGGAAAATACGGGACCAATGTGGAAAAATTTCAAAGAAGTTTTAGATACAGAAGTTACTGAGGAAAACTATAACGAAGTTTTATCAGGCGCTAAAAAACTATATACGTTTTTACTGAACGTAAACTAAGATCTTCCAAAAAAATAAATATTTACCTTAGTAGATAATATAAATTCCTGAAAGATTGCTCAATTTTTCAGGAATTGTTAAATTTGGGAGTCAAAAAATTGAAACTAAACAACAAATAAATTTAAATAAGTATACATTATGAAAGTAACTGTAGTAGGTGCAGGCGCTGTAGGAGCGAGTTGTGCAGAATACATCGCAATGAAAGACTTCTGTTCAGAAGTAGTTTTAGTAGACATTAAAGAAGGATTTGCGGAAGGTAAAGCAATGGATTTGATGCAGACAGCATCTCTTAACGGATTCGATACCAAAATTACCGGAACAACAGGAGATTACAGCAAAACTGCAGGTTCTCATGTAGCGGTTATCACTTCAGGGATTCCTAGAAAACCTGGAATGACAAGAGAAGAATTGATCGGTATCAATGCAGGAATCGTAAAAGACGTAACTGCAAACTTGGTAAAACATTCTCCAGAAGTAATCATTATCGTGGTTTCTAACCCAATGGATACTATGGCGTATTTGGTACACAAAACTTCAGGTCTTCCTAAGCACAAGATTATCGGAATGGGTGGTGCCTTGGATTCTGCAAGATTCCAATACAGATTGGCTGAAGCTTTAGAAGCTCCAATTTCTGACGTAAACGGAATGGTAATCGCTGCTCACAGTGATACTGGTATGCTTCCTCTATTGAGCAAGGCTACAAGAAACGGTGTTCCAGTAACTGAATTCCTTAGCGACGAGCAACAAAAATATGTAATCGAAGAAACTAAAGTTGGAGGTGCAACTCTTACTAAATTATTAGGAACTTCTGCTTGGTATGCGCCAGGTGCAGCTGTTTCTGTAATGGTTCAGGCAATTGCATGTGACCAAAAGAAAATGATCCCTTGTTCATTAATGCTTGAAGGTGAATACGGACAAAATGATATCTGCCTAGGTGTTCCTGCAATTATCGGGAAAAACGGTATAGAAAATATCGTTAACATCACATTGACTGCTGACGAGCAATTGAAATTCGCTGAAGCTGCTAATGCAGTAAGAGAAGTGAATGGTGATTTGAAGTTTTAATTTATTAGACTTTATATATTGAAACCGCGCCCGAAGGGCGCGGTTTTTTAGTTTATAGTTTAAATTTATTAGAAATCTTTTGTCTCCCTTTTTTTACACTAATTCATCAATTTTATTTTCAAATAGTAATATGACTCTTATGTGATTAACGATACTTTTTTTATGCATTAATTCTTTTTTCTATAGAAAAATTCAATTAAAAGTAATATTCAATAAGAAATTAATTCCTATCAATCTGATCTTCTCTATATTTTTTAGCATCTTCTAAAATTTGAGTATATGTTTTTCCTTCCAAAGGTTTGTGCTGAATTTTTCCTAGAATAAGATAAGCTGCCATTAGTTTGGCTTCATCATCATTTAATTTTTGCTCTTTTCCGATTGCTTTTAAATCTTGTTCCATTGTCGCATCGCTGTATTTTCTATCCATAGGATTTGAACAAGAAATGATAGTAAGTACTGACAAACACAGACTAATTTTTTTCATGGTTTTAATTTTTAATGATAAGATTTCAAAAATATATAAAATACTTTAGCGTGTAAGGTCGAAGATATTTTGTCTTATTGACAGATTCTGTTGAGGTCTGCGATTTTAAACTTGTAAGAAAAAAGCCAGCGCAAAAAAATTACGCCAGCTCGTCTATGAAATTTATATATTGAAACTTGCCGAATTAAACGACAGGAGTTTTCTGTATCATTTTATTAATTATTAAAAGTAGCAAAAGCCCCTTTTGTAGCTGCAAAGAAATTGTTGTATAATAAATTTGTATCTCCTACACGAACTTCATAAATATTTTCCTGAAGTGCTTTTACAAGATCGTTGGCGACATCAGAAGCCGGAATTCCGTTTTCTTTACCTCCAATTTCTGCGGAGAAATCTGTGGCAACCAAAGGCGGCATCAATTCAAAAACTTTCACATTGGTATCTTTTGCCAATTCGTATCTCAACAATCTTGTGTGAGAGTGAAGCGCTGCTTTCGAATCTGAATATGTTGGAAGATGAGATCCTGGAACGAAACCTACGATGGAAGAAACATTCACGATTGCCGCCTCGTTTTGTTCTTTTAACAGAGGAAGAAATTTTTCTGACAGTCTGATTGGCGCGAAATAATTGGTTGTAAATTCTGCCAATGCTTTGTCATGTGCATTTCCATCGTTTGCGATATTGTAAACGTAAGCGTTTCCAGCATTGTTGATTAAAATATTCAACCCTCCGAAAGTTGTTTTTACTTCTTCGAATAATCTGTTGACATCACTTTCATTCGTAATATCTGCCTGAATAGTGAATACATTTTCTAAATCTTTCGCTGCGGTGTCTAATTTTTCTTTGTTTCTTCCGACGATGATAATTTTATTTACCGGACTTAATGCTTTTGCAATTTCTAAACCGATCCCTGAACCTCCGCCAGTGATCAAAATTGTGTTGTCTGTAATGTTCATAATAATTTGTTTTTGTTTAATTATATTAAATTTAAATATTGTACTAATTGGTACAAAATATGAGAAAAAATTTTTAATCGAGTAATTTTAAGTTAAGTTCAATGATTGAAGTAAGAATTTGAGCTGAATTTTCCATACGTTTTGTAACGTGAATTCCGTTCCAGAGATTGGTAAGATGCCAAGCTAAAATTTCAGGGTCTTCTGAGCTTTTTATTTGTCCGTTTTTCTGTGCTTTATTAATAACTTCAGCAAAAAGTTGTTGTAGATTTTTTAAAATTTCTGCTGATATTTTTTTTATTGCATCATCTTTTTCAGAGAGTTGAACCAATGCATTTCCTAAATAACATCCTCGTTCTTTATCGCAGTCTGTACCGTTGGCTAATCCTAAAAATAGTTGTTTAATGAATTCTATTTCGTTGTCAGAATTTGCAATTCCCTCAGATAATTTTTGATGAAAGCTATCTGAAAACTGTTTGATAGAGCGAAGATATAATTCCTGTTTTCCTCCTTTAAAAGCCAAATAGAAGCTTCCTTTTCCGATTCCCATGGCATTCAATAATTCTTCTGCAGAGGCTATGTCGTAGCCTTTGTTTTTGAAAACTTCAGTCGCTTTTTCAATTGCCTGATTTTCGTCGAATATTTTTGGTCTGCCTGCCATTTCTTTATTTTGATGAGACAAAGGTATGTAATTGTACCAATTAGTACAAAATAAAATTTCGAATATCTTTTATAGTTTTTGTCGATAAAGTTTAGATAAGAAGTTCGTAGCTCATAAACAAAGCTGTTTCCGTAGAATCGTCATACAGTTTCGTATTGATTCCTGTAATCGTAAAACCTGCTTTCTGATAAAATTTGATAGCGGAATAATTTGTATTCTGGGTTTCCAGTTCTACGATTCGGCATTGTAGTTCTCTTGCTTCTCTATTAATATTTTTAATTAATAATTTACCAATATTTTGTCCTCGGAATTTCTCACTAATCAGCATATTTTCGATGAAAAGACTGTTGTTCCACTCTCTGAAATCACAGATAATCCAGCCGATCAATTCTTCATTTTCAAAGGCTCCGAAAGAATGTCCTTGCTCAATAATTGTATTAAGCTCGTTAATATCATCAGAAGTTGTTTCCCAGATTTTCCTGTAATGTTGATTTTTTTCTCTTAAATTAAATTCAAAAGTATTCCCGATTTCGATGCTTGAAACGGCGAAGATTTTATGAGTTTCATAACCATTCAATCCCCAATTGAGTGTTGGGTTGGAGTTGAGTTTTTGTAGTTTTTTGATCTTTATCATTAAGGGAGATGAGATTTTAGTTGATCATCAAGTTATTTTTAATATTTATAAATAAAATTCAAGCTTCAAAATTAATTATAATTTCACATTCCAAAACTTTCAAAACACGTAAATTTGCTCTCAATAAAAATTTACTAGATGCTTAGGAAAATTTCAATTGCGGCGGCGACTTTTCTGTCCGTAATTACAATCAATGCTCAGAAGAATAAAAATTCTCAATTAGAAAGACCTAAATTAGTTGTTGGTCTGGTGGTAGATCAAATGCGTTGGGATTATTTGTACCGTTTTTATAATAAATATGGAAATGATGGTTTCAAAAGGTTATTAGGGACGGGATATTCTCTAAATAATGTTCATATTCCTTACGTTCCTACGGTTACGGCTTTGGGGCATACTTCTATTTATACAGGCTCTGTTCCAGCGATTCACGGGATTGCAGGAAATGACTGGAATGATAAAGAAACCGGTAAAAATGTATATTGTACAGCAGATGAAAATGTTCAACCAGTAGGAACAACCAATGCAAAAGTGGGAAGCCATTCTCCGAAAAATCTTTGGTCTACAACGGTAACAGACGAATTAAGATTAGCAACCAATTTTCAGGGAAAGGTGATTGGGGTTTCTTTAAAAGACCGTGCATCAATTCTTCCTGCCGGACACACTCCGAATGGTGTTTTTTGGTTTGATGATTCTACAGGAAACTTTATCACCAGCACTTGGTATATGAATGATCTGCCGCAATGGGTAAAATCTTTCAACTCTCAAGGATTACCGGATAAATTGGTTGCAAATGGTTGGAATACTTTACTTCCGATCAATCAATATACAGAAAGTTCACCGGATAATTCTTCTTGGGAAGGGCTTTTAGGAAGTTCAAAAACACCTACTTTTCCTTACAGTAATTTAGCAAAAGATTATCAGGAGAAAAAAGATAACATCCGTTATACGCCTTTCGGAAATACTTTGACGTTGAAATTGGCTGAAGCTTCTGTGGAAGGTGAAAAATTAGGAGCCGATAATATTACGGATATGCTAGCGATCAATTTGGCTTCAACGGATTATGCCGGACATAAATTTGGACCTAATTCTATTGAGGTTGAAGATGTTTATTTAAGATTAGATCAAGATTTAGCAGAATTTTTTAATTATCTGGATTCAAAAGTTGGAAAAGGGGAGTATACGGTTTTCCTTTCTGCTGACCACGGTGCATCTCATTCTATAGGATTTTTAAAAGAACATAAGATCACGGCAGGTTTCTTTGGAGAAGGAATGGAAAAAGATATCAATGATAAACTGAAAGCTAAATTCGGAGTTGATAAATTGATCAATGCTGTTGATAATTACCAGGTTTATTTCGATAGAAAATTATTGAATGATAATAAACTTGAGTTAGATAATGTAATAGATTTTACCGTTAAAGAATTAGAAAAAGACCCTACAGTTTTATATGCAGTTTCTGTGACGAAAGTAGCTCAATCTACTATTCCGGAGCCTATCAAGCAAAGAATTATTAATGGAATTAACAGACAGAGAAGTGGAGATATTCAATTGATTTCTCACGATTCTATGCTTCCTCCATATGCGAAAACAGGAACCACACACAGTGTTTGGAATTCTTATGACTCTCACATTCCATTAATTTTTATGGGTTGGGGAATTCAGCATGGAGAAAGCAATAAACCGTATTTTATGACTGATATTGCGCCTACAGTTTCTTCATTATTAAAAATTCAGTTCCCAAGCGGAAATGTTGGAAATCCGATTACAGAAGTTATTGGAAGATAATTTTTGATTAAACATAAAAGAAAAACTCGCAGTAAATGCGAGTTTTTTTGTTAATAATTTTTACTAATTTATTTCTTTATGATCTTTATAGATTTATTGCTTCCAGTCTTTACCCCTTTAATATTGACAATATAAATTCCTGCAGGTTTATCTGATAGGAATACTTTTAATGTTTGGTCAGAGGTTGTGGTCTTGTATATTGTTTGTCCGACACTATTAGAAATTTCTACCTGATAATTATCTTTAACAGAACCTAGATTAACGGTTAATTCATCTTCAACAGGATTAGGATATACCGTTTGATCATTCATGCTATTTGTTATGTTTTTAATATCACTCATATCATCCTTTCCTGAACGTGCTGCACAATTTTTAGAATTCCAAGTAACTGTATTTGATGTAGTAGTACAACCATTCGATCCCGTTACTAGCAGCCTTGCCTGATTACCATTGATATAATTGGCAGAAACATTAGAAATTGTCATTGTAGGTGTCTTGGTACCCGAGAATGTGGCGTAGCTGGGTACATTTCCTTCAGGATAATTCCCCCAGGTACCGTTTGCATTTTGATATTGCCATTGGTAAGAAGCTCCTGAAGCCTGCGCGGTTAATTGTAAAGAACTTCCTACACAGGTGGTGGTAAGAGCTGCGGGTTGTGCAGTTATGCCTTCTGCTTGCCAGATTGCGGTATTGGAGGCAGTGGTACAGTCATTTTCACCATACACGAGCAGTCTTGCTTTGTTTGGATTGTTTATATAGTAATTTGAAATATTTGATATGGTCATTGTAGTTGTTTTAGTGCCTGAGAAAATGGCATAATTGGGTACATTACCTTCGGGATAATTACTCCAGCTACCGTCTGCATTTTGGAACTGCCACTGATAAGATGCTCCTGAAGCCTGTGCAGATAATTGTAATGAGCTTCCTACACAGGTTTTTGTTAAGGTTGCGGGTTGCGAGGTGATTCCACGAACTTTCCAAACCCATCCTTGAGTGTATGCCATGGTGCCATCTGCTTTTTTAACTGCTACTCTTGCTTTATTTGGAGCATTAATGTAGGTACTTGAGATATTGGATATGGTCATTGTAGATGTTTGTGAACCTGTAAATGTTGCATATCCAGATACGTTTCCTTCCGGATAATTGCTCCATGTTCCATCAGAATTTTCAAATTGCCATTGGTATGAAGCTCCTGAGATATTGCTATTTAATTGTAAAGAGCTGCCAACACATGTATAAACTGTACTAAAATCAATATTTATATTTGGAACACCATTTACATAAGAATATTTATAATATTCAAAAGTGCTTTCTCCATTTTGAAGTACAAGTTGTACGACTAAATAATAATTTTGATTTGTAAATTCTAATTCGCTAACCGGCATATTTACTGTAAAAGCGCCTCCGCTTGGAGTAACAGACCATGCAATGGAATTGTTTCCAGGGAATGGGTATTGGGTGGGATTTTGATATATGTTCACATCAGTTACCTGTCTGTTTGACTGAAATGTACCATAAAGAGTAAGTATACCATTGTTGAAGGCTGTCTGAAGACCAGTTAACCCCGCTGTATTTCCGTTATAGTAAGTAACACCCGGAGCATCTGCAAATACCTGACAGCTATTTAATACTGCGCATCCGGCACGATTAATGAATGTTGGTGATTTTCCTAATGTTGAATTGCCAAAAGACATCAAAGTGATACCTTTATTAGGATCATTATATTCAGTCTTTGTTTGTGCAGAATGTGGTAGATTAAGCCCGTGTCCCAGCTCGTGCATCATTCCTCCGAACCATTTGGTAAATGAATAATTATCAGTACCTAAATATTGAATATTAAACTGAGGATAATCTATAGCATAGCAATTTCTGCCTATTCCGAAAAAAGGTGCATCAGCAGTAGACTGATCTGTAACTGCAGTTATAACTAAGGTATGATCACTGGTTTTTAGAGTAGGATTGTTTGCGAAATAAGTTGCAATTTCCGTATCCATTGTAGTTCTGTTATTATAGGTATAACTTGTATGAGGACTAGCGCCGTGGATTACATTGATTTCTACATTATTTGGATTGATAGTCTCTGTAAAAAGGCCAAATGTTTTGGAGCCATATCCATTTTGTATCATATTTTGTTTGTAGAAGTTTTGTCCCCAAAGTAAAATAGCACTTAACCTCGTTTTGTAGGCGGGATCTAGCGGGATGTCATTTGGAACAAAATAAATGACATTAAGGTTATATGGCCTGGAGGATGAATAATTTACACCATTATAAGTATTAGTGTAAGATTGGGCATTCATATTTTGACTGAGTAGGGATATAAATAAAAATATCCATTTAATAAATTTTGCGTTTTTCATTTTTGTGTATGTTTAATAAAATATTTGTGTAGCAAATACGGTGCAAATTTCTATTTTATTCTAATAAAGAACAATTATTTTATAGTTGTTTTCAAATATTAATGAATATTGAACATTAATAGCGCGCTTATGTTGATTATATTCTAGTAATATTCAGTTTTGGATTAAATTATAAATTAAATTTTAATAATCAATGTTATGAGTTTATAATATGCTTAATTATAAGTGATTGTAATGGAAGATTTAATATTTAAACGATCGATTAGTGAAAAAGAAAACTCGCAATTACTGCGAGTTTTTAAAATAAATTATTACTATACTTTTTATATTAATAATATTTAGATTGTCTTATGATTTAATGAGCTTTTGAATTTCTCTCTGGTAATTTTGGTTTTGTCTTCTTATTTTCAGACTTAAATATGAAAAAAATGCTATTAGAATTAAGCTTATGGCAATAACTGCGATTGTAAGATATTTGTAATAATTTTTAATCTCACTGCTTTTCTTTACGGTTTCCTTATTGTGATTGTTGATAGAATGATTGATGGAAGTAAGTTCATTCTGCTCTCGTTTAAAGCGCATCTCAAAACACTTTTTATTGTAAGTCTGATAGAGATCCGGTCTTCCTATGGCGAGATAATTTTCAGACATTTCTTTATAAATTCCTTCGTTTAAGACAAGATCACCAGTGTTTTTACAGAGATTTTCAGCTTTAACTAAGAGATTTAAAGCGGTTTCGTTTTCATGTTTTTGTTTATGCATTTCGGCAAGACCTTTTAATGCAAATGCTTCTAAACTTTTAGCATTGCTTTTTTGAGCATAATTAATGGATTCCGAGAAGGCAGATTCTGCTTTTTCTGTCTGGTTGAGGTTGATGTAGCAATATCCGATGTTGTAATACACAACACTCATATTGGCAAACGTATTTTTTTTAGCCTTTACATTCTCGAAGTTTTTAATTGAAATCAGGAATTTTTCAAGCGCAATTTCAGAATTCGACTGGCTTTTATAAATCATACCGCGAATCGCATAACTTCTGGCTGTTTCAACCAGTTTTTCGGGAACGTTTTCGGGTAGTTTTTCAAGAAGAATATCAGCTTCATTGAGGGTTTCCAGACTTTTACTGAACAATTCCATCTGCTGATATTGTATTGCCACAGAAACCAAAACGTTGACCTGCATTTTGGGATCATTTGTTTTTTGAGCCAATTCTTTAGCTTTTAAGATGTATTGAAGCGATTCGTCAAAGTTTCTTTTGGCAATATTTGCGGTTGAAAGCAGTAAATAAATGGTAATAGATTTATTAATATCTTTTTCCTTTTTCAGGAGATTTTTAGCAATATTTATCGCTTTTTCGGGATTATCATAAATTTCCAGACGAGCTTTTTTCATCAGAGAATCATCAGAAATTTTTTGCCCATAAACAGCAATCTGACAGATCAAAAAAATGAATGCAAGTATTTTTAAAACTAATTTCATGATGCTCTGTTTTTGCTGATTTCCTGAATATAAACATTGGGAGACATTCCTGTCACAGATTTAAAAACGGTCGTAAACGCACTGTGAGAAGAGAATCCTGAAAATTCTGCGAGATAGCTTACCTTGTAATTAAGATAAGTGGAATCTGTCTTTAATAAATGAGCAATGTGGTTGATTCTCAATTCATTAATATATCCGTTGAAGTTTTTTCCTTTGGTAGTATTAATGACCTCAGAAAGATATTTGGTATTAACACCCATTTGAGCAGAAAGCATGGAAAGTGACATGTTTTTGTTTAAATATCGATCTGTGTGTTCCCAATCTTCCAGTTTTTGTAAAATTTCATCTTCTTTTTCTTTGGAAATTTTATTGGAGTCTTTTTCAATAATTTTATCAGCAATAATAATCGGTTCTTCTGTTTTTGGGACAATTATACGAATCGTCTGTTCCCATTTTTTCTGTTTTTCAAAGAAATCGATTTGCTTTTTCAGGTCTTTATTTCTTCGAGTTGCCATTAGAAAATAGGAAATTAAACCAATGATAATTAATGATATAACTGTTGTTAATGTCCAGAATTTCTTTGATTCATTTTGTTCTTGGAATTCAAGATTCTGGCTTTGATGATTTTCAACCAATTTTACAATATATCGGATTCCTTCTTTCGTGTTGGAATCTAATTTTGTTTTCAGATCAATATAAAGTTTGTTGTAATAATGATATTTTTCGTCATTATGAAGAGCAAGATAGCTTTTAGCTAAAGATTCATAAATTTTAATTTTTAATCCGTTGTAAGGAATATTTTCAATCTTCAACAATCCTTTTTCTAAGTTCTGAATTGATGAATTATAGTCTTCTTTAAGGAAGAAATAACGTGACAAATTTTCATATGCAAGTGCGTATAGAAAAGTATTATTTTCTTGATTATTAATGGTGTAAATGGTTTTTTCAAGTAGTTTTCTTGAGTCTTCCAGTTTATTTTGCCTCATTAAAAATGACGAACGAAAGATTTTGTTTTCAGTTCCAATAATCTTGTTTTCTTCATTTTTATCATTGATAAACTGATCACTTTTATCAAGGTTTTCTAATGCTGAAACATAGTTTCTATTAATCCCGAAATTAAGAGCCTGAAGTTGATACAATTTAGCAATCGTAATTTTTATCTTTGGATTTTCGCTTTTATTGAATAATTTATTGTCAGACAGAAGGTTAGAGATGATTTCCTGAGACTGATTATAAAGATCTAAGTTTTGATACTGATCAGCAAGATTATAATCTCCAAACATTTGCATAAAGTAAGAAAAGCTTTCTTTTTCTCCGTTTTCTTTTTGGCTTAAAATGTTCACAGACTGCACGTAATCTCCTTTCATAGCGTATGCTTGGGAGATTATATTTTGCAATACAATCTTATGTTCAATGCTCTGATCGCTGATGAGAAGACTTTGTGAATAGCTGATGCAGTCATCCGGGTTTTGATATAATTTCTGAAAAGCCTTATCCGCTAAAATATTAAAATCCGGGCCTGATTGTCCGTTTACAAAAACTGAAAAGAATAGAAGAGTCAACAGCTGAGCGTTACTTTTCAGCATTTTTTTGATCAATGATTTGTTTTTTATAGGTTTTTTTTCAATCTTTTTACGATCTGTCCTCAAAATAGAAATTTTATATATGTTTGTTTTTTAGAGATTTAAATATTTAGTTCTTTTAAATTTCACGAATTATGTAAGTCATTTTCTTTTCAATGAGTAAATATAATATTAATATTGTTTCCACCAATTCAAAATATTAATACCAAAGAAATATGAAAAATATTTATAAAATTTCAAGGAAAGCATTGTTAGCTTGTAGTTTGTTTGGATTTTCAGTGGCTGATGCACAGCTCACGGTAATGGCAACAGGTAATTATACTGTTGGCGGTATTTCTGATAACGGAATCGTAAGTATGCACACGAGCGGTGGAGATATTTTTAAATGGGACGCCGTAAATGGAATGGTTCAGATCGGAACATTAACCAATGGCTATCCCGCAGCAGGAAGAACGCTTATTTCCAGTGACAGAACAAAGATAGGTTCTTCAGCTACAAATGTGGCGACAAGTTTTAATGAGATTTCAACCTATAATGTAACAACTTCTACCTGGACGAATCAGGGCGGGCTTGTTCCTACAGGATGGGACGGAAGCGTAAGTTCAACTTGGGGAATGACACCCAACGGTAATACAATTGTAGGTTTGGGCTGGATTTCTGCGGCAAGCGCGCACGCCGTAAAATGGAATGCTCAGAATGGAGTAGTAGATCTCGGAAGTATGATTCCCGGAAGCAGCTCCAGAGCAAATGCTGTAAATACTGACGGAACTGTAATCGTTGGCTGGCAAGACGAATTTGACGGAACCAGAAGCGGTGCAAAATGGGTAAACGGAGTAGAAAGTTTTATTAAAGATAGTAATGGCGATAATGTAGGGGAAGCCGGAGATGTTTCGGCAGACGGAAATACAATTATCGGAACAGGTTATCCAGAACCTTATGTTTGGAACAGTGTGTCCGGACTTATATACATAACACATCCTAATTCCTCCGCTTTCTTCAGAGGTGGTGCGACCGGAATATCAGCTAACGGACAAACAGTGATTGGCTTTTTCAGGCCTTTCCCCGGACCGCCCATGACTGGAGAAGGCTTTATATGGACTCAGGCAGGAGGACGTGTTAATTTAAATGATTATGCCACGACGGTAGGTGTCAATACACAAGGTGTGACGATGTCTCTTCCGTTAGCAATATCTCAAGATGGTAAAAAGATTGCAGGAATAGGAATGAATTCCTCAAGTCAGACGGTTGCTTTTTATCTTCAGCTTCCGAATGACGTTCTTGCAACTAATGAAACAGTAAAAAATAAAACCAATGCATCAATTTATCCTAATCCGGTAAAAGATATTCTTTACATAAAAGGAGCCGGTAAAATTGAAAAAGCAGAAGTATACAATATGGTCGGTCAAAAAGTAATATCATTAAATTCCGTGCAAGATCAGGTTGACGTAGCATCTTTATCTAAAGGGAATTATATATTACAAATTCATGTGAAAGGGGAAGTTTCGCAGAGTTATAAATTCATCAAAGAGTAAAGTAAAATTAGACACTTAAAAAAAGACTGACCAAAAAACTCGCAGATTATTCTGCGAGTTTTGTTTTTTAACTAAAAATTTATTTCATTACAAATAAAAGGAGATCTTGGTGACCTCCTTTATGTTGAAATAGCTGTAATTAAGATCTATTATTAGAGTGGGGTTGCTACGATTTGTATCATATCATTGGTATTCCTTCCAAAGGTTGCTCTAAAAGCTTTACCAGCCTCTGCCAGCCCTAATAGTCGTAGTGTATAGTTTCCTGCAGGTAATGATAAAATAGAATTTGCGGATATATCTGAACCACTAAGTACTAGGGTAGAACTAACTGAATTTAAATGTATAAGAGAACCACTTCCAAAAGGCGTAGATAATGGAATTCCGGCAGGAGCTGCACTAAAATCGAATGAGAGCGTCATTCCTCTTGCTGAGCCATCAGTAAGTCCGAGATTGCTTCCAGAAATTGTGGCATTAGCCTGGACTGACGCACTAATATTTACCATAGAGGGTCTTGTGAGTGTAAATGCATAAGTACCTAAAGTTTGAGTAATTGCTGTACCTTCAGCGACATCCCGAAATGTAGTTGGGATCTGATCGCCTAAAGTTCCTCCTACAAGGAATTGTGGAGAGTTATTGGCTACCTTAAGTTCACCCGTAGAATTATCTCTTACCATTGCTGAGAAGTTGGAGCCCGTTGCAGTATTTGCAGCCCTTAGTTTCATATTTCCGTTAACGTCTAATGTTGCAGTTGGATTTGCTGTATTAATACCAACCTGTGCGATTGCAAGCGAAGTGCTACTCAATACGAGTAGTACGGTAGATTTAATTTTTTTCATTGTGCTTTTTTGATTTTTAATTAAAAAATTTCAGATAACGAAATTCAAAATTATCTGCTGTAAAAGCAAAACAAAATTCAAAAAAAAACAATTTATTGCGTTATTCATCAGATGGAGAGAGTTTTCTTTAAAATAAATCTAAATTAAATGAATTTTAACAAATGTTATAAAGATAAAATTCAAACAAGTGTTTAGGTTTAAAAAAGAGTCAGGAAAAAAGAGTTTTCGAAGTTTTAAAGCAAAAAACTCGCAGATTATTCTGCGAGTTTTGTTTTTATAACGAAATTTTTATTTTATCAGAAGTAAAAGGAAATCTTGATGACTTGCTTTCATATAATATTAGGTATGATTACATTAAAAATGTCAAAGTTCGGGTGATTTCAGTAAGTATTATGGAGTAATGATCTCTGTTTTCTTTGGAGATACAGAGGTATTTACTTTATTTACAGATACATCCACATCACCCAGGACTCCAGTCGCGACAACAACTTTTGCTTTATTTTCTGATGGATTTTTTGTAGATATAGTATTGTAGGATACTTCTAATTCTCCAACTGAAGGTTTTGCATTAGTGATGATCTTTGTCGTGGAAGTAGGCGTTTGGACAGATGGACTTGTAGAATAATCATTCACAGATACATCCAGACCTGATGGTTCGGTATTTCTGTGGTTGACTGTCTGTGCGGTTCCCCATGAAACAACACTTACTAAAAGTATGGTTGCTAAAATATTTTTTTTCATTGTTTGCTTATTGTATTGGTGTTGCTTTTATTTGAAAATTATCACTATTACCATTACCTAAAGTTATTCGGAAAGCTTGTGTGCTAGCTCCGGCTCCGATTAAACTCACTGTATAATTACCTGCGGGTAATGATAAATTAGAAATAGAGGTTGTATAGTAAGAGCCAAAAACACTACCATTAGTACCGGAAACATTTGTAAATGATTGTGAAGATGTGCCAAAGATAGTATTGGTTGGTATACCTGCAGGAGCTGAGGTAAAGTTAAAATATATTTGACCCATTTTTACGGAACCATCTGTTAAAGTAGTATTGCTTGTAGTAGCAAAACTTAAAGAAACATTAGCATTAAACTCTACAATAGATGGTCTGTCTAATGTAAAACTTCTTGTAGCTAAGGTCGCACTGGCATATTGATTTCCAGTAGTAGTTCCACCAATAATATCTAATGATACTCCTGTGATCTGATCACCTATAGATCCTCCCACAAGCATAGATGTAGGGGCAGATACTTTAAGCTCTCCTGTAGAATTATCTCTTACGACCGTAGAAAATCCGGTACTTCCGGTTGCAGTATTTGCAGTTCCTAATATCATATTTCCTTGAAGATCTAATTTGGCACCAGGAGCAGCAGTTCCAATACCTATCCTGTCATTAGTTCCGTTTACAGAAAAAGTAGTTCCGTCTACAGAGAACGCATTGGCAATATTAGCATTGTTAAAAGCCAGTGAAAAACCTCCTTGGTCTACCGTTCTTGTACTGTTGAGTGCTCCGTTAGAGTTGTAGATATTGAGATTGGTTCCTGTAGGTGAAGTTAATTTGACCCAAAGAGTACCATCGAAGTAATAATAACCTGTAGCATCTACATTTGCAGTGGTTCCTCCTGTCCCTCCTGTGGCTATGTTGTTGATGTAGATTAAAGTAGAAGTGGGAACTCCTGTCATACTTTGGGCTCTCTGTTTGTCTACTCTTGGAACAAGAAGACCATCTACATTAGAAGTTGTACCCGTTGCATTTTTGGCAGTAATATCCATTGTTGCTGTAGGATTTGAAGTATTAATACCAATTTGTGCCGTAATTATTGAAGTTGTTCCTAAAAGAATACTTAGGAATAAAACTTTTTTTTTCATCATTGTTTTTATTTTATTTAATTTTCCGTGTTTTGTATTGCAAAGAGATTCAAAATAATATAAATTTCCAAAAATAGAGTATACCATTGATATACCACTTTTATGTAATTGATTGTTTTACAGTGTTTTATTTTTATTTATCATTGTGAGATTCATTAATTATTAATAAATAGTTTCTATACCTACCTATTTATGTTTGAATGTTTATTTACTATCAACTTGAAGAAAGTATTTTATCTTTCATTAATATCATTATATTTTTCTAGTTTCTGGGCGCAGAATTTATAAATTATTTTATATTTAGCAAATAAATTATCTAAAGTTTATTAATGTTTAAGTAATATTTAATTTGTGTTAATTTTATTCTGTTTTTGTTGAATAGTTGATTTGTTTTATTTTTCTGCCCCTATTTATTTGTTTACTCGTAATGCAGTCTTATGACCGTTACCAAGATTTGAACTTGTGAGAGGCTATCATCCTAGTAAATAAAAAAAACACTGTCTTATGTTATGACAGTGTTGTATTTATTAAGTGAAGTTTGTTGTAATTATTCTTCTTCTTGAGTTTCCTCGTCTTCATATTGCTCCAGATAATAACTGAAAGTAAAACCTTCCAATTCTTCCTCAATCTCTTCTAAAGTCGTTAGCATATCTTCGAAACTTTCAAGTTGATCTACAGTCATGTTCACAAATTCGATGTGAAGAGGCATTTCCAATTCTCCTGTAATCACATCGGAAAGGGCATCCAAATTATCCCCAAAATGGTCAGGAAGAGTAATTTTTTCTTTTAATTGTGCGTAAAAATCTTCATCATCACCAATGTCGGTGAAATCTATATATATTGTCTTCATATTGAACTAAATTTCCAGTTTTTATTTATTAAAAAAGTCTTGCATTTATTGCAAAAATCAGTTTCTTCATTGGTTGGATTTTTACCTTCTGCATCTCTCATAAAACACATTTTTTCGGGGCAATGTTTTAATCCTTGTGTATGCCCAAGCTCATGAATCGCTATTTTGAAAAACTGCTCGTCCTGATTTTCTTTGCTTAATCTGAATTTTGATGCAACACAGGCTTTTCCGGGTCTGTAGCCTAATCCCATTATCCCGAAATCTTTAACCTTTCCTTTTGTTACACTAATATCTTTTGAGGTTAAACCTATTGTAACAAAGCCTTCTTTTGTTCTTTGATCTAAAAATTTAATAATAGAATCTGCCCTGTAGCGGTTTCTTTTTTTGTAATAAGCATTTGCGGGAAGGGCTATGGCATCCAAAACTTTTACATTTGGATAAACCTTTTTGATTTCCTCTGTTACAACTTTTACATTTTCAGGTTTGAAATCTTTGAAAGGCTGAATTAATATCATCATCGGCTGATTTTCCTTTACTATTTTCTGTTGCTTTTCAGAACATGAAATAATAAAGGTTAAACATAATGCTAGTAAGTAAAAACTACTGCTTTTCAAAACTTTTATAATGGTTTTTAGTAAGATAAACATCTCCGTTTTTGGTGAAAATAATTCGGTCTGCATTTCTGTTTCCGCAGTTGTAATTTACATCAGCTTCAAAATATTTTTCATCTTTTGGCAGACTTCCTTCTCTGTTATTAAATTTATCTCCACCAATTGCTTTTCCGGGTAAAACATCACAAAGGTTTCCTTTTGACGGATCCCAGCCTTGTTTTCTGGCTTCGTTTTTTGTGATATAATAATCCGGAAGTCGATGATTTTGTTTCACATAACTAATAACCGTTTTATCTTTTGTTGATTGATCAATCGGCTGTTGATTCGAAGAATTATTACCCGAATTTTGACTGTCCGCACTACTGTAATTAACAGTCTCTGTTTTTACAGTGTTTGAATTATCTTTTTTATCAGCAATAAAATTATTGTAAATGTACATCGCAGACATCCCAAAAAGAAGTCCGAGACAGATAAAAAATAAAGACCTTGTTTTACTATTCATGATTTAATGTCAATTGTCAATTTTACTTCGTAAGTGAACGGTCAATTATTAAAATTAACAATTGACGATTCACCATTCACATTTTATCCTTCTCTCCATTCCTCAGGAATATCGCAAACCGGAATAGGATCCATTTTATGTTTGGCTGCTTTGTGCATTCTGTCGAAAATCAAAAATACTTCTTTGTCGCGACCTTCATAATCGTCGGCTGTTTTTGTTCCGTATTCTTTTTGAATTTTTTCTAATTCTGGATAACTTGCTCCGATTTGTTGCTCATCAGTTCTGTCAACATCCCAAAGTCCGTCGGTAGGAATGGCTTCCTGAATATTTTTAACCAGATTTAAAGATTTAGCTAATTTATAAACTTCAGTTTTATAAAGATCGGCGATAGGAGAGACGTCAACACCACCATCACCATATTTTGTATAAAAACCGATTCCGAAATCTTCTACTTTATTTCCTGTTCCGCACACCAAAAGTCCATTCAATTGACCGTAATAGTACAACGTAAGCATTCTCAAACGAGATCTTGTGTTAGCAAAAGCCAGTTTTTCGTTAGGATAAAGATCATCGTGAACATCGAAACTTTTATATAATTCTTCAAAAGCAGGGGTTAAATTCACAGACATGGTTTCTACATTCGGGAATCTTGATTTCAAATCATTCATGTGTTCCCAAGCGCGGTTTACCTGATCTTCTTTTTGACGGATCGGCATTTCAAATAATAAAGTTTTTAATCCCGTCATCGCTGCCAAAGTAGATACAACGCCGGAATCCACTCCTCCGGAAACTCCTAAAACATACCCATTTACCTTTGCTTTTGTAGCATAATCTTTTAACCAGTTTACAATATGATCTGTTACTTTTTGTGTCTGCATTGTTTATATTTTTTTTAAGTCTATTCTGAATTTCTTAGAATATTTTACTGTTTATATTTTTAAATCCGTTTTTGTGCATGTCATTCTCTTCTGAAACTTCGAGTGAAAATGAAATTCCAAAATTAGTAGTTTTTTTGATTCTAAACTTGAGATTTTTCCCTCAAAATCATGATTTTGAACTGTATTTTTCACGTTGTAATTCATACCAAAAACATGTTCCGTCAGGTTCGATAAATTCGCCTGTTCTTTCAAAGCCTAGTTTCTGTAAAATATGATTAGAACCATCGTTTTCAGAGTGAGCCATGGCGTAAATTATATCAATGTTTAAATCATTAAAACCATAATCCAAAGCAGCTTTTGCTGATTCCGTAGCATAACCTTTTCCCCAATATTCAGGTAGAAAACGATAGCCTAGTTCATAAATGTTGTTATAATCATTAATCTCTTTGGTTAAAAATTTTAATCCGCTCCAGCCAATTAATAAATTACTTTCTTTTTCAATCACAGCAAATCTACCAATACCATTGTCTTTGTATTGTTTTTGAATCATTCTGATAACGTCTTTCGATTGATTTACATCTTTTAGAACCGGAACACCAATATATTTCATTACTTTCGGATCGGAATCCAAAAGAAATAAACGTTCATAATCGTTTTCTTCAAGTTTTCTCAATATCAATCTTTCGGTTTCGAGTTGCATAGTTTTTTATGAATTAAAATTTGATTTATTGTTCTTTTTGTTCATCTACGAAAATAGTAACATCCATTTTTAAACCTTTTTTTATATCCGTTTCTTTCATCTTATTTCCTCCTAAATTCAAGGTTTGCATGTCTTTATTTAAAGAAATATCCAATTTTTGAAGTTGATTATGTTCAAGGTTTAATTTTCTTAAATTTTTCAGCGTACTTAGATCAATCGTCTTTAATTTATTTAAAGATAAAGTTAACTGATTAATCCTTGGTGCAACTCTGAACATGATATTTTCAATAGAATTATTGTCAAGATATAAAGATGTTAAATTCTGCACATTATCAGCTTCAAATTTAGAGATTTTACAGCCTGTGCATGAGAATAATTCTAATTTACTGAGATTTTTTATCGCTGCATTTGCAATCGAATTATCATCCAAAACGACCATCGTTGCATTTTTGAAGTAAACCAGATCATCAGTTGAAGTGATGCCTTTATTCACTAGAAATAAGTTGGTGATCGCTTCAGCTTCAAATTTACTAATGCCATTGTCTTTATTAATGTCAAAATTTTCTATAACCGCTTTTTCGAGGTTTTTATCCTTAAAAGTAAGGTTTTGACCAAAGAAAACAGCACATGTGAGACTTAAAATCGTTGTTATAAATATTTTATTTTTCATCATTTGGTTGTGTTTAAATCCGTATTTTTGTAAACTTAAATTTCATGTAAAAATAATGAAGATTTTTAGAACTATTGCACTTTCTTCACTCTTAGTTTTGAGTTTGAATTCTTGTAAGAAAGATGCTCAAAACCAATGGAATGTGGAAGTCAAAAACCCTGCCGAAAAAGTTGAAATTACTTATATTTCGAAACAATTTTATGATCCGAATGTAAGTTTAGATCAGTTTAAAACTCAATTTCCTTGGTTTCAGGGGACGGTCTCTGATGCAGATTTCGGAAAAAGAAGAACCGACGCTGGAGAAGTAAAATTGTATAAAGAAGCAATCGGTAAAATCGACCAAAATAAGCTTCAGAAAGAGCTTCAGGAATTGTTTTCTCATATTAAATATTATTTTCCTCAATTCAAAAGCCCGAAAGTATTTTTGTTTTCATCGGCTTTGCAGATGATTCAGGATCCTATTTTTTATGATGACAAAGGAAACCTTTTGTTCATAGATGTTACAGGTTTTATGGGAGACGGAAACCCTAATTATAAAGGGTTGGAACTGTATTTCCAGAAATCAATGAATCCTCAGAATATTGTACCAAAAGTTTCGCAGATTTTTGCTGAAAATGTGGTTAAAGAATCACCCGATCACCAAAAATTTATTGATCAGATCATTCTTAACGGAAAAATAATGATGGTTCAGGATGCATTTTTACCGAATTTTCCTGACTATCTGAAAATGAATTATACCAAAAAACAATATGACTGGACGGTGGCAAATGAAGCCAACATCTGGAATTATTTTGTTGAAAATAATTTAATTTTTGGGGATGATCACCGATTGGTAGAGCGTTTTATTGCTCCGGGGCCATTCTCTAAATTTTATACAGAAATAGACAATGAATCTTCTCCACAAGTCGGAATTTTCGCAGGATGGCAGGTTTGTAGAGCCTATTTTAAAGAAAAACCTGATACAAAACTTGTAGATTTCCTGAAAATGGATGCTACAACAATTTTTAATCAGTCAGGATATAAGCCGAAAGTTAAATAAGGCTGGAAGTTAGAAGTTAGAAGTTAGAAGTTAGAAGTTGCGCGAAAAGGCAACAGCAAAAAATAGAATTATTAGAAATATATAGAAAGTTATGAGAAAGACTCAAATTACGATAGACGTTGAATTAGATGAAAATCACATTCCGGAACTGATCACTTGGAATGCAGAAGATGGAGGTATTGAAAAAGAAGAAACTAAAGCAACGATGATTTCCGTTTGGGATGATAAAAAGATGGAAGCCTTAAGAATTGATCTTTGGACAAAAGAAATGCCTGTTGATCAAATGAAAATGTTTATGCATCAAATTTTACTTTCTCTTGGAAGTACCTACCAAAGAGCAACAGGAGAGGAAGATGTAGCACAATGGATCGAGCAGATCGCAGAAGAATTTGCGGTAAAATCTGCTATAAAAATGTAAAAAGCGATAAGCTGTAGGCAGTAAGCGGTAAGCTTTTTGCAGGCAGGTTAAGCTAAAAAAATATTTATTAATCATAATAAGCTAAAAGTAGTAAGTTATAAAGCTTATTGCCTAAAGCTTGAAGCCTAAAGCAAAAAATATGAATTTTAATACAAAAGTTATTCACGGAGGACAACATCATGAATCTGCAACAGGTTCTGTGAATGTTCCTGTATTTTTAACATCTACATTCGCACAAAAAAGTCCTGGAGTACATTCAGGTTATGAATATTCAAGAGCGGCAAATCCTACAAGACAGGCGTTGGAAGACTCTTTGGCAAGCATTGAAAACGGAGCAAGAGGATTGGCTTTCGGTTCTGGTTTGGCGGCAATCGACTGTGTTTTAAAATTATTAAATCCAGGCGATGAGGTTGTTGCAGTAGATGATTTGTATGGCGGAACATACAGAATGTTCACAAGACTTTTTGAAAAATATCAATTGAAATTTACGTTCGTGAATTTTGATGATGCCTCAAAAATCGCTGATGTTATTACAGATAAAACAAAACTGATCTGGATTGAAACACCAACAAATCCATTGATGAAATTGGTTGATATCAAGGCTGTTGTAGAAATTGCAAAAGGGAAAAATATCCTAGTTGCTGTTGATAATACTTTCGCGACACCTTATTTACAGAGACCGATTGATTTGGGAGCAGATATCGTAATGCACTCTGCAACGAAATATTTAGGAGGTCACTCTGACGTTATTGCCGGAGCTTTGGTTGCAAAAGATGCTGAATTAGGAGACCAACTTCACTTCATCCAATTTGCAAGCGGTGGAATTTTAGGACCACACGATTCTTATTTGGTGTTGAGAGGAATTAAAACATTGGCATTAAGAGTTCAGAGACATTCAGAAAACGGAATGGCAGTGGCAAAATATCTTGAATCTCATCCGGCAGTAAATAAAGTAATTTATCCGGGATTAGAATCTCATCCACAATATGAATTGGCAAAAGCTCAAATGAAAGACTTTGGAGGAATGGTTTCTTTCACTTTCAAGTCAGGTAAAAAAGAAGATGCTGTTAAGTTTTTAGAAAAAGTTAGAGTTTTCACGTTAGCAGAATCTCTTGGTGGAGTAGAATCTTTGGCTAATCACCCTGCTTTGATGACTCACGCTTCTATCCCTGCTGAAAAGCGCGCTGAACTTGGGATTACTGATGACTTGGTTCGTTTAAGTGTTGGAATTGAAGATGCAGAAGATCTTATTGCAGATTTAGAAAAGGCTTTTTCTTAAGAAAGTTTTTACCACAAAAGACACAAAAGAAATTATTAAGTTTAAGCATATTTAAATTAAAAGTTCACAAAACAGAAAATCAAAGATTTTCAAAAACTTAAGTGTACTTTTATGAAGAGTAATAATGAACTTTAAAATACTTAAGTGTAAAAGCTTTTGTATCTTTTGTGGTTAATTAAAAAATAAAAATAATGAGAAAGATTCAGATTTTAGTGCTGTTAATTTTAAGCCAAATTGCATATTCTCAGGTAAAAACCACCGATGAATTATACAAAACGGCAAAAAAATTAGACAGTTTGATATTCGATATCGGATTTAACAAATGTGATCTTTCTCATTATCCTTCTATTGTGAGTGATGATTTAGAATTTTACCACGATAAAGGCGGAATTACTTCTGGTGAAAAAGCTTTCACTGCTTCTATCAAAAATAATATTTGTGGTAATCCGAATAAAGTGAAACGTGAATTGGTTCCTAACAGTATGAAAGTCTATCCTTTATATAAGGATAATGTTTTATATGCTTTTATTGAAGAAGGTGAACATGATTTTGCTGAATTGAATAATGGAAAATGGAAGAAAGGAAGCCGTGCAAAATTCACTATTTTATGGATTTTGGATGGTAAAGACTGGAAAATGAAAAGAGTTTTAAGCTACGACCATCATTTATAATCAAGATGAAAAATACAAGAAAAGTCACCATTCAGGATTTGACTCAATTGGCTGAATTATTCGATCAATACAGAGTTTTTTATCATAAAGAATCTGATATTCCCGCTGCAGAAAATTTTCTAAAAGAAAGAATCGAGAATAAAGATTCCGAAATTTTTGTTGCCGAAGAAAATGGAAATTTAGTTGGTTTTGTTCAATTATTTCCAATATTTTCCTCCACAAGAATGAAGCGTTATTGGTTGTTGAATGATTTATATGTCAACGAAAACCACCGCGGAAAAGGCTATTCAAAAGAATTAATTGAAGAAGCCAAACAATTGGCAAAATCCACCGACGCTTGCGGAGTTTTGCTTGAAACAGGAAAATCCAACGACATCGGAAATCAATTATATCCGGCCTGTGGTTTCGAATTGTGTGATTCTGTGAACTTCTACGAATGGACGAACAATTCATAAATGATCATTGATAAATTATAAATGATTAAAGTAAGATTGCCATCAATTATCAATTATCGCTTATCATTTATCAATTATATTTTATTACTTATTACCCATATTAACATGACTGATTTTCAAAAATACGTTCAAAGATATTTAGACAATATTCCATCCGAAGATTGGTTGGGAGAATTGAAAATTTCCGGAGAAAAAACGATAGCTATTTATTCAAAACTTTCAGAAGAACAATCACTTTTTGCTTACGATGAAGGAAAATGGACTTTGAAAGAATTGCTCCTCCATTTATCAGACACAGAAAGAATTTTTCAATATCGAATTTTAGCATTTGCAAGAGGAGATAAAAATGAACTTTCGGGTTTTGATGAGGAATTGTATGCTAATAATTCTCTTGCTAACGAAAGAACTTTAGATTCTTTGTTGGAAGAATATAAACTCATCAGAAAATCTTCTCAGATTTTATTGGAAACATTGAATCCATCTGTTTTAAATAATATTGGAACTGCCAACGGAAACCAAATCTCTGTAGAAACCATCGGGAAGTTGATTGTTGGGCATAATATTCATCATTTGAATATTATTGAGGAAAGGTATTTGCTGAAGTTATGATGCGCCATTTAAAAAATAAATTAGCTTTAATAAGTTTATTAATTTTTATACTTTCTCTTTTCTTTAATGCTTTTAAAGTTAAAGATATGGGACAAATTAAAGATTATTCTTCATTAGAGGTTTTTCTTATTGGTCCAATCAGTTTTTTGGGAGGAGCTGGAAAAGAATTTTTTACTTGGACTGCAAATATTTGGTTTTTAATTTCTCTTTTCTGTGTTTTTAGAAGATATTATTTTATTTCAATTATTTCAGGATTAATTGCCTTTTTAATTTCCGGAACATTTATTTTTTATAAAGAAATTTTGGTTTCAGAAAGTGGAAGAATGGCGGATATTTATAGTTTAGAAATTGGGTATTATTTATGGTTAACTTCTATAGTGTTTATAATTTTTTCTTCGATTTATTTGAAAATAATAGATAGAATTAGTAATGCGAAAACTTAACAATTTAAATATTACAAGAAGCATTGAATCAAGAAAATTGATTACTGAAGAAAGTTGGTGGGACAAGTTTGATACGTTTACAAACTATTTTATGTTTTTGGCATTAATAGTATCATCAATATTAGCTTTGGGGTCTGTAAAATCTTCTGCTAATAGTGATTTGGAATATTTTCTATATGGTTCTGGGTTATTTTTTGGATTGTATGGATTTTACTGCAAATTCACAGAAAAACATTTGAAGGAAATAAAATTTACAATTCATAAAGAAGATGCAAAGCAAAGAATTCTTGAATATGGAAAAAAATATAATTATAGAATTTCCAAAATTTCAAATAATTTAATATTCTTAAATGAACCAACTAGTGGTTATACTTTGGGTAATTACGAAAAAACAATAATGATTTTCTTTAAAAATGAATCTATTCTTTATACCTTAATTAAGGAGGGTGCACGGTTAAATGTTCCAGTTCTATTTTCTCAACATATTGTTCGAATAGATTTAAAGAAAATATTGACGCAAGCCAAAATTAAAAACAAAACTAAAAAGAGCTATTTCAGTTTATTCTTTTTTAAAGATTAATTAAAAACAATGGAAAACATCATCAACATATTAAAATCCGGCGGAACCATCCTTTACCCAACAGACACAATCTGGGGAATCGGTTGTGACGCGACAAACATAGACGCCATCAACAAAATTTTTGACATCAAGAAGCGTGAAAAAAACAAATCTATGATTATTTTGGTGGAAACTGAAAAGAGATTACAGGATTTGGTAGACGTTCCGGAAATGGCTTGGGAAATCATGGACTTAAGTGAAAAACCGGTAACGTTGGTTTATGAAAATCCAAAAGGTTTACCGGAAGAATTATTAGCAGAAGACGGAAGCATCGGAATTCGTTTAGTGAAAAATGATTTCTGTAAAAAATTAATTACAAAATTAAATCGTCCTTTAGTTTCAACTTCAGCGAATTTCAGTGGAGATAAAAGTCCGTTGAAATTTTCGGATATATCAAAAGAAATTATTGATTTGGTAGATTACGCAGTGGAAGAAGACCGAGAGAAAGTCTCAAAATATTCAGGTTCATCTGTAATAAAAATATGGAGCGATAACAGAATAAAAGTTCTTCGCGAGTAAAAGAAAAGATTTTAATTATCTTTGCAAAATCATTCAACCATTAAGGCATTAAGAATATGAAGTCAGCGGCTTGATAAACTTAATTTCTTAGTGGTTTTACATTAGATAATGGTCGATAATTCTAGTATAATATGAATTCTGATTGTGAATCTAATATCTAAACTTTAAATTTTAAGCATCTAAAAAAATGTTCATTAATCTTAATCAAAATAAAAACTTAAAGCTTTTCAAAATAATCTCTGAAGTCGCGGACAAAAATAATCAGTCGGTATATATTGTCGGCGGATATGTTCGGGATCTTTTGATGAAAAGAAAAGCTTCAACAGATATTGATTTTGTTACCGAACAAAGCGGAATTGAGCTTGCCGAAAGTGTGGGCAAAGAAATAGATCCTAAAATGAAGGTTTCTGTTTTTAAAACTTACGGAACGGCGATGATCAGATACAAAGATCTAGAGCTTGAATTTGTAGGTGCAAGAAAAGAAAGCTACACCGAAAACAGCCGTAAACCGGAAGTAGAAGGCGGTACTTTGGAAGATGATCAAAAAAGAAGAGATTTTACCATTAATGCAATGGCGATCTCTTTAAACACAGATGATTTCGGAGAACTGATCGATCCTTTCAATGGTGTTGAAGATCTTGAAAAAGGGATTTTAAGAACACCTCTAGAGCCTGCTCAAACCTATTCTGACGACCCGTTAAGAATGATGAGAGCGGTACGTTTTGCTTCTACATTAAACTTTAAAATCGAAGAAAACTCTTTAGAAGCAATAAAGCAGGAAGCAGAGCGAATTAAAATTGTTTCCATGGAAAGAATAATGGTTGAATTTAATAAAATCATGCTTTCAGAAAAACCATCAATCGGTTTGACATTGATGGAAGAAACAGGATTAATGAAACTAATTATTCCTGAATTAATCGAACTAAAAGGAATAGAAGAAGTAGAAGGTCAAACTCACAAAGATAACTTTTACCATACATTGGAAGTTTTAGATAACATTTCTTTGAATACGGAAAATCTTTGGCTACGTTGGTCTGCATTGCTTCACGACATAGGAAAAGCACCAACAAAAAAATTCGTTGAAGGAACAGGCTGGACTTTCCACGGACATGAGTTTTTAGGTTCAAAAATGGTAAAAGCAATGTTTCAAAAATTGAAATTACCGTTAGGGCCAGACATGAAGTATGTTCAGAAAATGGTCAAACTTTCATCTCGTCCTATCGCTTTGATTACAGATGATGCTTCAGATTCGGCATTGAGAAGATTGTTGTTCGATGCTGGCGAAGATATGGAAGATCTTTTTACGCTTTGTAAGGCTGATATAACAACAAAAAATTCTAAAAAGCAGGAGCGATTCAAAAAGAATTTTGAATACGTTGCGGTTAAGATAAAAGAGGTTGAGGAAAAAGATCACGTTAGAAATTTCCAGCCACCCATTTCAGGAGAAGAGATTATGGAAATGTTTAATCTTAAACCTGGACGTGAGATCGGAATTTTAAAGGAAAAAGTAAAAGAAGCAATTTTGGAAGGCGAAATTCTTAATGATAAAGAAGAAGCTACAAAATTTGTGATCGCAGAAGCCGAGAAATTAGGTTTGAAAATGTAATTAAAAAACGTATAAAGTTTTAAAGAATATAAAAGCAATTGGAAATTATCCGGTTGCTTTTTTTGGCTAAAATGATAAAAAAATCCGGCCGTCTTTTCGAAGAGACGCCCGGATAAAAAACACAAATGATGAAAAAAAATAAAAATTTATATAGTATACGCCGAAGCGCAAATTTTAGTTTTTATAGAAACCGTTTGTTCCGATTCCTGTTGTGAAAGTTTTTAATAAAGAACCATTGGTTGCATTATAAACATTCACTTTACTGTCTGCGGTGAAACTTGCATCAGAGGCGAAAATTTTACCGTCAATTACATTAAATCCGTATAAATTTCCTGTTGTAGTCACAATAGGAGTTGTAGGAACACTTGTAGAACCTACAGTCATAGAATATATTTTGTTGCTGGAATTAGTGAAATAAAATTTATTACCATCAACTCTTAATTTCTGAGCTTGAGGAATTGCTGTCAACGTTGTAGTTGTATAGGTTCCTGTAGTTGAATTAATCTTATAGATATAAGAATTTGTATTGTCAGAGGCTAAAACGTAAGCATCTCCGTTATAAGAAATAAGGTCCCTGATGATTCCGTTGCTTGGCAAAGTTACGGTGTTGTCAACAACGTTTGTAGAAGGCTTTACAATCGTAATTGTGTATCCTGTTGGCAATTCGCTGTACGGAGGAGTAGATTCGTAGGTAACACCGTCAGTTTGTACTACGATATTTCCGCCAGCTTCAACTACTTTTTCTGCAGATCTTGCGAAACTGATGCTTTTTACAAAAGAATTGTCTTTGTTGTAAACGTTCAGTTTCATTACATCAAAAAAGTTATTGTTGGTTACGTAATATTGACTTCCTGAAAACGCAATATATCGCGGATTTTGAAGATTAGTCGTTACTGTAGCTTGTTTTTTGAAAGTATATCTGTTAACGATATCAATTTTGTTAGGTACGTTTGAAACCAGATAAGCTTTATCAGAATCAAAACCGATAGTCTGTAAAACGTTTCCTAAAACTTCATTATTTTTTCCTGAATAAATTTTGTTAGCTACTGCAGAAAGATCATTAGTTACAAAAGAAACCTCCGCTGTCGGAGTTGTAAATCCACCTTCGTTGGTGATAAGAATTCCATTTTCAAAGGTAGTTTCCAGAACTTCGTCGGTGCTGTCATTAGTACAAGAAACATTGAAAAGCAATGTTGCAGCAAATGCAAGAGTTAAAATTTTTCTGATATTCATTATATTTAATTATTTATTTAAAAATTGATATTCAAATTCACACTGTAGTTTCTCAGAGGCATCGGATAAAATGCTGTCGTTGCATATACTTGGTTAAAAATATTATTCACTTTAAAACCTACCGTATAATTTTTAAGAATCGTTGCAGAAACACCTGCATTCATTACGAAATAAGGTTCCAAAGCATCTTCTCTTTTTTCGTTGGTATCGGCATAAGTCAGCCCATTGAACATTCCCTGAACATACAATCTCATAAAGTCATATTGATAGTCAATATTTCCAAATAACTTATGAAAAGGAACGTACATCAACTGTTTATCAGTATCAAGATTGGTAGATTTAGTGTATGAATATCCTAAATTCGTTCTCAAATTATGCTTACCGAATTTTCTTTCATAATCGATTCTGGATTCAATTCCATAAGACTCAACTCTATTTGTATTGAAAGCTGAGTAATACCCTAGCGGGCTAGGCAGCCATTGGATCATATCTTTGATCTTCATATAATACGGAGTAACCGAAAGTTGTACGCCAGCAATATTAAACTGATTTCTCAATTCAAACTGATAAGATGTCTCTGGTTTTAAATCTTTATTTCCGCCCGGACTCCAGTAAAGGTCATTAAATGTTGGAAATCTGAAATTCCTTGAAGCACTGATTCCTACATCATACCAATTTGTAGCATTCCATTTTCCGGAAAATGAAAATTGAAGTGGCGAACTGATATCTTCAACAAAATCTTTTTTCACTCCTGCTTCAAAACGAAGATCTTTCGTCGTAAAATAACGTAATAATCCTGCTACAGAACCTACATTTCTACTTATATGATCGATTCCGGATGCATAACCTTCGCCTTTATTAACCTGAAATTCTGTAATTAAGTTGAAATTTAACTTTGGAACAATAAAATAATTAAAATCATTTTTCAGAATATAATTTTTCCCTGTTCCGCCACTCGTTTTTGGCCCGTTGATATTTCCGAAATATTGGAAATTTTCTTCTGTATAAGCCGCTTTAAATGAATTACTGAACTTAGTTTTATTCCAATCCCAAGAAATTAAACTTCTTACGTTTTGAGTTTCATATTTCGTCGGAGTCTGACTTTCAAAGAAAATAGGATAATGCTGATTTCCATTAAAAAACTCAGAGATCCAAGAGATTTGGTGATGAGGTGCTATTTTATAAGCTGCCGAAAAATTGAAATTGGTATTATTGTATTTTCCGTTTCTGTTGATATAATTATTTGAATTTTCCACTTCATAATCATTTTCACTAATAGAATAATGACCGGAAGCCTTAAAACTGAATTTCTCATTGCTGTAAGAAGCTTTGAGCAAATTATTAAAAGTACTGAAAGATGCCGCCTCAGAAAATAACGAAGCATGCGCTCCTCTGTTAAAATCCAGATTATTATTTAAATGGATGCTTCCGCCGATCGCGCCGCTGCCATAACTTACACTTCCTCCGCCTGATTTTACAATAAGCTGATCAAATCCGCCAAAAGGAATATTATTAACATCACCCTGACCCAAAAAGTTAGAGTTAATATTAATTCCGTTCCATACAAAGGCAGTCTGAGAGGCTGTTGTACCTCTGAAAGATGGCGAAGAAACCGCTCCACGACCATTTTCTTTGATATAAACAGCAGATTGAAAACGTAAAAGTTCAGAAAGATTGGTTGAATTTTTTTCAGCATCCTGAGGAGTGATGGTGGTAACGTTATGAAAAAGCTTAACCTTACTCATTTGGTTATCAAAAACATAAACGGTGTCTATGGTTTTCTCCTGTGCGAAAAGAAAACAACCATAAGACGAAAAAAGCAGTACTAAAGATCTTTTTATATCCATCACTATTTTACTTTTCCTCCGAAAGCAATCTATTTTTTTATTATGATTTTGGCAGGTCTCCTGACTTTCGCTTTTCTACACCTTCCCGTTTGCACAGTGGTTTTTCGTAGAAATTTCGGTTGCGATTTACAGTTGCGGGGACAGTTTGGGGGTCTCACCCAATTCCCTTTTCATTCCAATACACTGGAAACCAAAATTTTTGCAAAGATAATTTATTAAATTGAAATGCAAAATCGTAAAAGGTTTAATTAATTACCCATTAACAATTTTATTTATTTTTTAGAGCTATTTCCAGCTATCCACTATATCTTTTTCGCCCACGCTTTTTTTCAAAGCCATTTCAGAAAAAGGATGTCGTTCCTATCTGGGCTAGGGTTGCAATCACCAAGATAAAGTAGCAAGCAAAAAACGGGTGGCTTCGAGAACCTCAGCCACCCGTTTTCAGAAATTTATTACCTATTTTGCTAGATCGGACTTTCTCTTCCATTTGGTGGCTGAGGCTCTCGAAGCCACCAAATGGAAACTTTCAACCTTCGCTGAGTGAAACGCCTTTGCGAACGAAAAATATTCTCAATAATTTTAAAGAAAACCTTTGCGATCTTTGCGTTAAAAAAAAGCACTCACAAACTACAAAAACGTAGCATCAAAATAAAACGGCAACAAATCCTTAATAGAATTCACTTTCACGACAACATCATTCATGCTCGAAAAATAAAGATCAATATTTTCATTCTGCTTGGTTTCATATTCAATTAAGCTTTGTCGGCAAGCTCCACAAGGTGGAATCGGCGGATTTTTCTCATGAAATTCTCTCGGTCCGCCAACAATAAAGATCTTTTTAATCTTTTCATTCGGAAAATTCGCTGCTACCCAGAATAAAGTCGTTCTCTCGGCACAAAGCCCTGATGGAAAAGCCGCATTCTCCTGATTATTTCCGGAGAAGATCTCTCCATTCTCCAATAAAACCGAACAACCTACCAAAAAGTTGGAATAAGGCGCGTAAGCATTTTCCCTTGCTTGTTTTGCTCTGGCGAACAAAGTATTTTCTATATCGCTAAGTTCACTGCTATTTTTAAAATATTCGTAACCTATCTGTATGTCTTTTTTCATATATTGTGGACCTAAAAAAGGGGGATAAAATTACCTCTTTTTCACCAAGTGGGCAATATTATTTTGTCCTTCAAAATTTTAAATTAAAATTCAAAACATCAAACATGTTATACACTCCTATAAAATTCAGAAATGTTGAAGTAAAAAACAGATGGGTAATGTCCCCGATGTGTATGTATTCTTGTGAAAACGGGATGGCTAATGATTTCCATTACGTCCATTACGGAAGCAGATCGCAGGGCGGAACAGGATTAATTATAGTAGAAGCAACCGGCGTAGAACGCCGCGGAAGGATCACCAACCATTGTATGGGAATCTGGAATGACGAACAGGCTGAAAAACTTCAGAAAATTGTTGAGTTTGTTCACAAGAATTCAGACAGTAAAATAGGGATACAAATTGCTCATGCAGGAAGAAAAGGCTCAACTTGGAACAATTTGCAAATTCCCGTTGAAGAAGGTTGGGAAACCGTTGCACCAAGCCCGATTCCTTATCACCCAACAGAAAGAATTCCACATGTTTTAACAATAGAGGAAATCAAAGAACAAGTTCAAAACTTTAAAGAGGCAGCAAGAAGAGCGGTAAAAGCAGGTTTTGATGTGATCGAAATTCACGGCGCACACGGTTATTTGGTTCACCAGTTTTTATCTCCGCTTTCTAACATCAGAACAGATGAATATGGCGGAAGTTTTGAGAACAGAATCAGATTTTTATTAGAAATTGTAGATGCTGTAAATGAAGAATTAAATGAAAATGTTGCTCTTTTTGTAAGAATTTCCGGAACAGAATACGCTGAAAATGGCTGGGATATTGAAAGCAGTGTAGAATTGGCGAAAATATTAAAAAATCATTCAGTTGATTTGGTAGACGTTTCAAGCGGTGGAAATATTCATGGAGTAAAAATTCCTCTTTTTGATGGATATCAGGTTCCTCTTTCTTCTCAGGTAAGAAATGAAGCGGAAGTGAAAACCGGTGCAGTTGGTTTAATTAAAAAAGTAGAACATGCGGAAGAAATTCTTCAAAAAGGCGATGCTGATTTAATTTTTATTGCCAGAGAGATCTTAAGAAATCCATACATCGCAGTTCAGGGTTCGTTTGAAATGAAGGAAGAATGCTTTTTTCCACATCAGTATTTAAGAGCGAAAATTTCTTCTTAATTTTATACAATTAATATTTAAAAAAGATGAAAATAGAGGATTTCATGTTACCGTGCCCAAGCAAAAAGTTCTTAGGAATAGAATGTTTTGGCTGTGGTGCCCAAAGAGCTATTGTCATGGTTTTTGAAGGGAGATTCTCTGATGCTTTTCATATGTTTCCGGCTGTTTACACGCTTTTGATATTTTTATTTACCGTAGGAATAAGTTTTATTGATAAAAAAAGGAACTATGGAAATGTTTTAATTATAATGGCGATTATTAATTCAATTATAATGGTAATTGCTTATTTTTACAAACATTTTTATCTTAATTTGCACTAAAACATTAAAATTATAACTATGAATCAACAAAAATTACCAAATGCCACAGCGGTACTTGTATTAGGAATTGTATCTATCATCGGATGTTGTTGCTACGGAGTAGTAGGTATTATCACAGGGATTATCGGATTGTATCTTTACAAAAAAGATAACGAACTCTACAAGAAAAATCCAGATCTTTATTCGGATTACAGCAATTTGAATACAGGTAGAATATTATGTATCATTGGGCTTATATTAAGTGTTTTATACATTGCCTATTTGGTCGTGGTGATCTCTACATTAGGTTGGGATGCTCTGAAAGATCCTCAACTGATGCAGGAAAGAATCAAAGAATTAACGGGACAATAATTAAATCCTCAGATAAAACAAGAAAGACTGCAAATTGCAGTCTTTTTTTTGTGAAATATTTTAAGCTGGTTTTCTTTTAATAATCCAAAATTTGACATAATTGAAAACCTTTGCTGAGTGAAACGCCTTTGTGATCAAAAAATATCCTCAATCATTTAAAGAAAACTTGGCGCACTTTTGCGTTAAAAAAAAGATATTGGATTTTTATATTAATTGATCTGTAAATTTTTAATCTAAATTCACACAAAAGCGAAAAAGAATCGTAGAATTACTACAAAATATGAATCTACACGGTAAAAGCTTTCTGAATCGAAACCTGAAATATATCTTTGTTATACCAAAAATAAAAAATCATAAAATCTTTATTGATTAAAATTTACAGATATGGCAGCAAATTCAAGAGGAATCTTAAAATTCAACGGAAGCGAAGGTCAAAAACTATTAAGACTTAATTATAGTGTCGCAAGATCTACAGACGTTTCAGGACGTGTAGCATCAGACCCATCTAACGCAATTATCAAATTAACGATCGAAGCTACAGAAAAATCAGAAATTCTGGAAAGCTTACTGAACGGAAAATACAAGCCGACAAACGGAGAAGTTACTTTCAACAAATCTCATGAAGAAGGTACTTTAATCACTTTAAACTGGGAAAACGGTTACGTTATACAGCATGAAGTAGATTTCGACGCTGTAGACGAAAACAGTATGCTGATCAGCTTCGTGATAAGCGCAGAGAAAATCAATTACGGAAATTCTGCTTACGAAGGACTTTGGCCATCTAGCTAAGTCTCAAGAAGTAAGAAACACTTATAGAAGACTGTCCCTCAAGACGGTCTTTTTTTACCTGTAGTAGAAGTTTATTTTATAAAGCAAAAACGCAATTTGTCCTTTATAAATTTTCTTTGTTTGAATAATTTTTATAAATTTAAAAACATCACAATCACAAAATTATGTCTACCACACCTGAACAGGCGCGAGGCAATTCGTTTCGTCCTTCCCAAAATGCAGATGGAGTCTCTGAAAATCATCACACGGGAATCAACCGTTTGGTCAAATTATCTTTAGTAATTGAGGGTAAAGTGATAAAGTATTACAAGCATTTTAATTTAAAACAAAGTGCTCAGCGTCACCATGAGTTTACGCTTACTTTGGCTCACGATACTTTGGGAGACCGCCAGACACACACTTTAGAAGAAGCCAATAAATTCTTAGGAAAACGTTTAACAGCCGTTATTTCTTATAAAGATATTGATAAAAGCCCCGAAAGAACTTTTGTGGGAGTAATTACCGGAGTAGGATTCAGTCAGGAAAAGATGAGTCTTGGTAATATCGTTTTATCAGGTTACAGCCCTACAATTTTATTGGATGGAGCTCCGCATATTCAAAGTTTTGGAGGTGATAAACCTGTAAATATGGGCATCATCGCTGAAGAGGTTATCAAACAGGGAATTGATAAAGGTCGTTTTGATATCAGAATTGATACGAATGACTATTCTCAGATTATCTACAGCAGTCAGTACGACGAAACGCATTACAATTATCTGGCAAGAATGGCGGAAGCTTATGGCGAACAATTTTACTATGACGGCGAGGTTTTACATTTCGGAAAACTTCCTCCTCAAAATAAACCTATCAAAATTGTCTACGGAAGCAGCGCCAATGATATTAAAGTTGAATTGAAAGCGGTACACACCAAACCTCAATTCTACGGTTACAACAGCAATAAACATGAAAAACTGACTTCCGGAGCAACACCGATTCAGCATGTCAGCGATTTGGCAAAAACAGCTTACGAACACAACGATAAAATTTTTAAAACACCTTCTTTACGCATAGCTCCTGTGAAAGCATCAACACATCTTGATGTTGAATATTCTCAGAAAAGTACTTCAGGAAGTGAGGCGGTGAATGTTTTTAATTTATCAGGATCTACCACCGTTCCGTTTTTACATCCGGGTTGCGTGGTTGATGTTCAGATGAGAAAAGTTGATACTAATGAAAGCTCTTATTTCACTAAAATCATGGTCACGGAAACTGAACATGAAATTGATACTTTAGGACATTACAAAGGAAGTTTTAAAGGAATCGCTTCAGACACAGGATTTTTACCTAAACCAGAATTTACAGCTCCAAAAGCTGAACCGCAGATAGCAACCGTAATTTCAAATGCTGATCCGGAAGGACAGGGCAGAATTCAGGTGAGATTTGACTGGCAGACGAGTGAAACCACTCATTTTATAAGAATGATGAGCCCAGATGCTGGTGGAACAGACGAAATCACTCAAAACAGAGGATATGTCGCTATTCCGGAAGTTGGAGATCAGGTGATGGTGAATTTCGTTCACAATCATCCCGACAGACCTTTCGTAATGGGCGGAATGTTCCATGGAGCGGTTGGATTAGGCGGCGGAGTCAACAATCATTTAAAATCAATTCAAACCAGAAGCGGAATCAGAATTTTGATGAATGATGAAGAAGGAAGCGTAAATATCATCGATCCAAGCGGAAATTACTTCTTTATGGACGGTAAAGGCAATATTTCTGTCAATGCACCTAAAAACTTCACCTTAAAAGCTGGAGAAAATATCAGCATCACTGCCGGAAAAGAAATTTCAATTGATGCCGGAGAAAGTATTACAAGTTCGGCTAATGAGAATATTGTTTCCACTGCTGGAACAGATATTATGATGACGGCAACAGGCGATATCAAGGAATCTTCGGACACAAGAACCGAGATGGTGGAAAAGGAATTCAGAAGACAATCTGAAACTTCGAATGAAATTGCAGGAGAAATATCAATGTTCAGCGAAAAAGAAAATATGACCATGCAGAGTGGAAAAATTGTAGAATTCAACAGTGCCGAAAAATCTAAACTTTTCTAATCATGGCAATAAGAAAAACCGCAAAAAATATATTGATCAAGGTAAATGATTCCTACCATCTGAGTGTTGGTAAAAAGGTTGAAAAAATTGCAGAAAAGATCAATACAGAAGCTAAAAAAGGAAACCTTGTTTTGGCAAGCAACAAAAAGATAATGTCTCATGGGAACAAATAAATTTAAGTTCCTGATTCTTTTTGTTGTATGCAGTTTCTCGTTAATAAGTTGTCAAAATAAAAGAATGGAAGAAAAATATAATTGGTTAGGAACCGTTTCAGCCCCGCAGGAATATCCGATGGAAGTGTACAAAGGAGCCATTATTGCTGATGATTTCAGTTATGGTTTTGATGCCATTTGGGGAACTCAGAATACAGGTTGGGGAAATGAAGGAGGGACGATGAGTGTAGAAACAAGATTGATGGAAATTCCCAACAAATTAGAATTTACATGGTATTCTTTAGTTGAAAGAAAATTTTACACTGGGAAGTGGGATTTAGATAAAGAAAAAATAAATGATTTATTTAAAAAGGGTTTTATAGATCAGGATAATAATAAAAAAACTACCTACACCAATTTTATAGTTGGTTTGGCGCCAAAAGGAAGAGTTGTTTTGTGGATCAATGGCCCCGGAAATCAGACGGAAGTTGGTGCTTTTCAGGCTCATGATACGATTATTACAAAGGAAAAAGCATATGAAAATGCAAAATATATGTTGAAAGAAGGTTTTGCAGACAGAATGCTGGACGATCCTTCTTATGAAACATTTAAACCTGAAATAAGAGCAAAAATAAAAGAACAGGGCTATCCAAATCCTGATGTTTATGAAATTTACAGAGAAAGATATAATTGGAAACCTTCGGTAATAGTGCCTGAAGGCGGAGAATGGATCGATTTCGGATTTAATAATTACAACGGAGAACAGGAAAATCTTTTCGCAGAAAGCTTACATAATGATACCTATCAAAAAAGAGCTGTTCCAAAGTTCTGTGGTTTTTATTGGAGAGATAAAAGCAAAAACAGATATGCAGTCTGGATAGATTCTTTCGACGAAAAAGAAATTTTTGATCTTTTTCAAAAACTGGGAAAAGAGGAAAAGATAGATTTGGTGATTAAAGTTAATCCTGATAATACCAAAGCATCTCTGTCACTAAAGACCGAAAAACAGGAGCTTCCAATTACCAAGGCCAAGATCAGATTATCTCGTAAAATAGAATAATTTATCCTTATTCATCAATTTTAAAATAAGAAAGATGCACAATAATAAATTTGGAGATTATACACCAGAAGAAACCAAAGAGGAGGTCTTAGACATTACTCTCGGGATGTTTTTTGACGGAACCCTGAATAACAAAACCAATACCATCGAAAGAAGGGAAAAAACTGATGCATACAAGAAAAAAGGAGGAAATCCTACCGATAACAACAGTTACAATAACGATTGGAGCAACGTAGCACGTTTGTGGGACAATTACGATAAAAATTTTGGAATTTACATTGAAGGAATTGGTACAGATGATAAGGAAAAAGATTCAATGTTGGGGTATGCCTTCGGAACGGGACCTACAGGAATCCGCGGGAAAGTAAAAAAAGGCTGTGAAGAGATCGTGAAAAAAGTAAAAAATATCAAAAGCGCAAAAAAAGCAGATAAAATTGCGGTACTTACTTTTGATGTTTTCGGTTTCAGCCGTGGTGCTGCGGCGGCCAGAAATTTTGTTCATGAAATAGGAAAATCAAAATACAAAGCAACCTCAAGAACCTATTCAAACGAAGGAATGACGGTTACCGTTCTTTCCGACAGCGACGGTGACGGAGTAGAAGGTCAGGATCTTCCAAAATGGGGACATTTAGGACTCAAACTTCAGGAAGCCGGAATTGTAGTTGATGTGCTTAAAATCAGATTTTTAGGCATTTATGATACCGTTTCTTCTTATTCAAAAAGCTTTTCTGCTACACCGAATTTCCACAATGATGTTGAAGAATTAAGCTTAAATGATATCGGAAGAGCACAAACCGTAATCCATTTTGTGGCAGAAAACGAACACAGAGAAAATTTTGACCTTACCCACGTGCATGTAGGCACAGAAAGAACATTTCCCGGCGTACACTGTGACGTTGGTGGAGCCTACGAAGACGGAACCGAGACTTGGGAAGAAATTGAAACATCGTGGACAACCAGCACGAAATTAAAAGCATTAAGAAGCCAGCTTATCGCAGATGCCTGGTACAAAGAAGATCAGCTTAAAATTAACCCCGGATTTTATTTGACATTATCTGGATCGCGCGATTTGGTAAAAAGATACAGCTATGTTCCATTGCATTTTATGGCGGAATATGGCGTTCAGAAAACGGTTCCTTTAACGATTAAAAAATTGACTAACGAAAAATATTCTATTTCAGAAGATGCTTTGTTGGTAAGGGTAAAAGACCGTCTCAGATCTTATGCAATGGAAAACGGAAAACAATATACCTTCAAAAGATACAAAGAAGTTGAAAATGCTTACGGCGGGGCATCAATACCGGAACAGAAATATGCAGATTATCAGCGAGAAATGAAGGAGCAGGATGATTTAAGAATTCTTAGAAATAAATATCTGCACTGGTCAGCAAGAAGAGAAGGCATTGGAATGGATCCGACATCGGACAGAGTGAGAGTATTGCATTAATTTTTATTAAATGAAAAAACATCTGATTGTAAGAGTCGCATTATTATTAATAGGCTTTTTGTCGATATATATTTACGATAATTGGGATTCTTGGTTTAATCCTCAGCAGTTTAATATAGGAGGAAACAGCGGGATGTCAATTCCAATGGATCTTGTTTTGAATGTCTGCTGGATGGCGATATGGTGTCTTTTGCTTTTTATAGAATTAATTGTGAGCTTTTTTACATCAAGAAATAAAGAAAATAGAGTTACAAATATAATATTGATCATGGTGGGCATTATTTTACTAGCCATATATATTTTCAGTATTAAATAAAATCTGAGGATAAAATATTTATTTGCTAATCATTTATATGCAGAAATTTAACAAACATATCGTCCAAAAGAATGAAACTTTAAAAAGTATTGCTTTTCTGTACAATTTATCCGAGGATGCTTTAAAGTTATTTCATAATAACAATTGCGATGTAAAGGATATGATTCTGATTGATATTACAAGACAAATCGAGCTTTTTATTCCGAGGACAGCGATGGCGGATAAAAGCAGATTAGTCAATTTCGGTCGGGGAAACAGTTTGGTTTTTAAACCTGAAAATTCATTCTCGAAATATGGAGTTGTCATTAATATTGAAAACGGAAACAATAAAAATGAATTAAAATATGAAACCTCAGTACGTTGGTTGAAAACTGAAAACAAACTGCATTTTTTTGAAATAGAAAGAACTTCAAATTTATATCTGAATGAAGAAGAAGTAAACGAAATAGCCGATCTGCTGGCTTACAAAACGTCTAAAGTTTTGTATCCGTTACAAGTAAGCGTGGATGAAAAGGGGAAATTTAATGATATTGAAAATTTTTCGGTGTTTCAGGAAAGATGGGCAGGTGTAAAAGAAGAAGTTTATAAAGAATATGACGGCGAAACAGTAGATGAATATTGTCTTAAAATAGAGAAAATATTAAGTGAGCCAGATGCTTTAAGTTTAGTTTTAAAAAATGATTATTTCATTCGAACCTTGTTTTTCGGAATTTATCAGAGTTTTGGGCAAAGTTTTAAAATAGACGGAGTACAAAGTTTCCCGATTGTGAATAATTCGGTCGAACCAAATTATCAGATTGAGTTAGAAGTTGATCCGTTAAAAGATGAATATGATTTAATTAATATAGAAGGGAATGGGAAATTAAATGATGAAAGAAGTATCTATGATTTTATTAATAAAGCTCCTTTTTCATTAATTATAGAAGATAATCCGAAAATGAATAATGAAGGAAGCTGTAGAATAGTCCATTATCTGAACGGAGAAAATTTACTTCCAGAATCCATTTATTTGGAATGCAGTATTATGCTGCAGGAGGAAAAAAAGATTGCTGTAAGCATTGCAGTACTCGATGAAAATTAGAATTATCAAATCACAAAATATAAAATAAAATGGCAGAAAAACATATTGTAGTACAAGGTGCTATGTGCAAATGCCAGTTCGGACAGGCTCCGGATAAGCTTAAAGTGCTTACCCATAAGAAAGAATATGCCAATGATAAGGATGCCTCCAAGAAACTTATTGTCACCACAAAAGAAATAGGGGCGGCTACATTTGAAAAAAATACTTTCGGAAACTGTACAAAAATGGGAGTTCCACCACCACCATGCAAAATAATGGTTACCGAGTGGCAGAATTTTTATGATAAAGTACAGCTTAGTAACGGAGGATATGTTATTCTGGAAGACAGCAAAGCAATTTGTGCAATTGCCGGAACTCCATGCATTGAAATTATAGATAACGGACAAAGGGCTGAGGCCTGTCAGCAAAATTTCAAAAATGCGGATAAAGATGTGCAGCAGCAGATCAATCCGTTGGTAGATTCTGAAAGTATGCAGAAGAAAGAAATGATATACGACACTTCAGGAGATGCAACTAAACAAACTCTAAGCTAACTCACATGGGAAAAGGAGTAAATAAGATCGATATAGCCGTAAACGAGGTCAATGCAAAGGTAATTAGCCGATCGGGAAACCGAATTTGTGTTGAAGCGGGCAAACTCGTATGGTTTAAAGTTTCCGAGTGGATGTCAGGAACTACAGAGGTTGATAAAAAGAAAGGCACGATCTGGATAAGACAGGACTATACCAGAGAGATGATCATCAATAAAAAAGAGATCGGATCTAGTCAGGTGTATGGTTATGCTTTCAAAAAGAAGGAATGTGGAGCTTCAGCATATTACTATATTGAAGCGACTCTTTTCGGGAACAGAGATACTAAAAATGTTACAGGACTTTATGTAAAAGGATTTACTCCTGCTTTATTGGTCAGCAGCAAATGGTGCCTGCAAAATGACGGAGCAGATCAGCGTGACCGTAAATTTTCATTTGGCGAGAATGTTTTTCTTGGATTGGAAACAGAAGGCCTGAATCAGCAGACTCTTACCATAGAAGTATATCGCCTCAACAGTGAAGTTACGTTTGGTAAAGTTGCAGGCCGAGTATTTGATAGCAATTATGATCCCACAAAAGATGACGAGCAGACCAAAGTATTTCAGAAACAGGCGAAAGTTATTGATGGAGAAGTTAATACAGAATTTACCATCCAGCCATCTTGGAAGAAAGGAACTGAAGACAACCTTTTTTATGTTAAAGTAAAAGATGGAAACAGCTATGTACAGGATAACAAGAAACAGATCATTCACGGAAGATATTTAAAAGTTAAAAACAATATTGTTCCTATAAAGAAAAATGTGGTAACCCTTACCAATAATGCTCCTGTAAAAGTAGGCGCGGCTGATAAAGATGTTAAAGTAAACCACCTTTGTACCTACAAACAGATCAATATAGAAGATAATGGTGAAACTTTTCAGGTATTTAAAGAAGGGCAAACCACTTTCCAAAAAACGTCTCCTGTTGTACAATATACGACGGCAAAAGTTCATTTTAATTTTGATAAATCTGATATTCGTCCCGAAGCTCGCGAGACTTTAAAATATCTGCTAGACTTTTTGCTCTATAATCAACATTTAGATATGACCCTTTCCGGGCACGCGGATGACAGAGGAGCATTAGATTATAATCAGGCTCTTTCTGAACGAAGAGCTCAGGCGGTAAAAGATTTTTTCTCGAAGGGAGGATTAGATAAAAACAGGATCAAGACCCGAGGATATGGAGAAGTAAGTCCTGTAGCTTCCGGAAAAACAGAAGAAGCTTATAAGAAAAATAGAAGAGTAGAGATAGAATTCAGTTATATAGAATACAATCAGAATGCACTTTTTTATGAAATGCTTGCGCCGGATTCCAGCAAAATGAAAGATATTACGGTAAATGTTTTAAACCGTTCGGATAAAGGCTGTTTCAGGAAAGAGAAACATAATAAAAATATAATCTATGTAAATGAAACAGACAGTAAGGATCTTGTTCCAAAAAATGGAAATAGCATAAAACAGATTGTTTTTTCCCAACAGTCAGCTTTTCCTAAAAATTATGCATTTCTATTGGGGAAATTTTTGAATCCTTTTTCAAAGATTTATTATCAGTTTGCCTTCCATATCAATAGTTGCGCCTATTATGCCGACAAAGAGAAAGCAACTCTGGAAGTAAGAGTTTATCCTGATGTTGTATGGATAGGGCATTTTCAGTATAATTACAAAGAAAGCGGAACGTATTTCTTTCATGAGAAAAACTTTGATTTAGAAACCGGTATCAGTGATGTAATTGATGAAATTACAAATAGTACTTTATTTAAAATAAGTAAGATTTTACCCTCTCAATGGATACAGGAATATGTCGTTTTGCCCTATATCAAAAAGCAGGCGATGGATTATTCTTATGGCATTCACACGATTCATAACCGAACAGTGGAGAAAGCAGGCGAATCTCTTTCTTTAGTAGGTACGCAGACCAATCTCATTAAGCAGACTCTTTATACAAAATATGTTGCGGCTGCCGTAATTTATGGTTTTGTAGTGGTCGGAATTATCATAGACCTACTGATGATCTACCTTACAAGAGGAAAAAATCTTCAGGGTAGAATGCTGAAATTGGCCAGAGCAGTAAAAGGAGCCAAAAGAGTTTTAAAAGCAATGGAAGATGCCGGAGCAGAGCTTATTCCGCCTTCTATAGCTATCAATGCCGGGATGTATTACCAGAAACAAAAAAATGGTAAATTGGCTTTAGTATATGAAGCTAATATTAGTGCAAAACCGGTTGTAGCAGTTAATTTTAAAAGAGAATTCGACCTTTTGGATTTGTTGAAGAAAGGAATAGAAAGCATTCAGGGGGCGAAGCATCCAAAAGATAAAGATACCAAAGCCAAACTTGATGAAGCTAAAAAGAATAACACCAAAATCACAGAATATTTTGAAAGTATCAAAAAAAATATTCAAATTAAGGGAGCTTTTGATGCTGTTGGTGAATTAATATTTGAACAAAATATTCAGTTTAATTTTTTAACAAATAGTCATACTTTTACAGACAAAATTGGAAATCTGGCGCAGACGGCGAAAAATGAGGTAACAATTAAAGATCAGGTTAAATTTAATGCAACTGTTAACGGACAGTTTAAAAAAGAATTCGACTTTTTCAGACTCCAGACAAAAGTAGAAGGAAAAGTAGAAATAAACTTAAAGGGCGGGGCTGGTCTTAAATTGCAGTATGGCGTAGATATGGCAGGAAAACACGATAAAAGTGAAAATGTAAAAGCAAAAGGTTTATATATTATTCCATCCATATTTTGTTCAGGGGTAGAAGGAACGTATTTAGGAAGCTTAAAAGTATCAAATGCTCTTACAGAAATTCTTGATATAGCCGATTTTTCTACCAATGAAGGGAATCCTATGCCGTTTGTTTTAATAGAACCTTTTGAGGTTCCGCTATTTGAAATACAATTATTTAAAGAAAAATAAAATGAAAAAGATACTCATACTTTCAATCACAATAGGTAGTTTTTACAGTTGTTCTCAGAAAAAGGAAAAAACATTTGCAGAGGATGCAACTGTTCAGAATACGGACACTATCATCAATGGATTAGTCGTTAATAATTACAAAGAAAAAGGGCTGTATAAAACATTTAAAAATGCAGACAATAAATATGGAATATCAGACGCCAAAGGAAATGTGATTGTAGAAGCCGCTTATGACGGGCTTGAAAGACGAAGCGATTTTTATTACATGTCCCACAATGCAAATAAACCGGATGCCCTTGTCTGGCTGGATGTTCAAAACAAAAAACTCATCGTTCTTCCGGATTATATTGATCATCATTTAAATATAAAGGATAACGTTGATGCGGTTGTTGATAAAAATCAAAAAATGGGGATAATTGAGTCTGGAAAAAAAGTGTTGATCCCTTTTCAATATGAAAGCATTGAAAAAATAGGCAATAAATATTTTGCAAAACAAAGTGGTAAAAGTGCGATAGACGTTTTTGATCAGAGTTTGAAAAAAGATATTCTTCCTTTCAACTTGAAAGATGCTGTTGTATTATCAGATAAAGAAAATTTAGTTACCGTTACCAATGATAAAGATAAAATGGGGATCATCAATTCAGATCTGAAATTATTAGTACCTTTTGAATATTCAAGCATTGTACCTTATACTCATGACAGTCATTACTTTATAGTGTCTAAAAGAGAAGCTAATGGCAAACCTTTGTTTGGTATTATGGATAATCAGTTTAAAATTGTAGTTCCTGTAACTTATACTTCTATTGATGAAAGTGATAACGAAGAGAAAAAATTGGAAGTAACCAAAGATAATGTAAGCAAAACAGTAGATTTTAAGGATTTTATTACTAAAAAATAAAATGTATACTATGAAATCTTTAATCATACTATCATTATTATTAATCAGCATCCAAAGTTGTTCGCAAAAAACAGAAAACATGGTCAATCAAAACTCAACGATAACTGCAGACAATATAGCAGATGAAATTTCGAAACAGGTGAAGCATTATCCTTCGGAGAAAATATATACACTTGGTTATTCTAATGATAAGTGTTATTTTGAGATGTTTGTAGACGGAATTAAACTTACAAAAGCATTTAACAAAGCATTGGGAAATACTGCTGTGGAAATTAATCATGTTCTTTTCAACAGCGGAAAACATACGATTTCTTATAAAATGTATCCTCTTGGGAAGTCTAAAGAGTATGAAGAGGTTTTCAACACGCTTGTAGAAGATACGGATCTTGATTTTGATTTAAAATCTTATGATCTTAAACACGAAAAAGCACCGGATACAGATTATACGACGTATTCTCTTCCTAAAAAGAAAGAGGAAATTGTAAAAGGATATACTAAAGAAAAATTTGTTGGAGCCGGGAAAACTTTTTATGAAGGTAGTTTTGAGATTAATATCGATGTTCCTTATAATTCCGAAGCTCCATTTGAAAATGCAATGGATCTTCGTAAAATGAATAAAAATGAACTGGAAGCCAAATTATTAAAGAAATATAAAGAAGTCTGGAGTATCTATCAAAATAAAGAATACGATAATATCGCGAAATTGGAATATAATTCATTAAAAGATTTATACGTTTCTACTTACGAAAGCCCGGAAGTGATTGCTAAGAATATTAATATCCTTTTTACAGAAATGTATAAAAGTCCTACCTTCAAAATGCAGCCAATAGAAAAATATAAATTAGAATTTTTCGCAGATGGCAAATTGGCAGCCTTAATGTTGGATACAGACGATAACCGCTTACGTGGAAATACAGCACTTTGGGCAAAAGTAAACTATGATGGAGGAACAAGAGGTATATTTTTAAACAGATATTTCTACATTCCTCAGGGTAAAACTGAGTTTATGGCTTACTAAAACAATAAATTAATATGATAAAAAGTTTTGTTTTAATAGGGATTTTATGTCTAACAATACTGTCTTGTTCGGAGAAGAAAAAATTGGCTAATGATGAATTCAGAACAGTAATATCCAAATATAAACTTGAAGGCGATACGCTGAAACACGTCACCTCATTTCTCCAAAAAATGGATAACCAAAATACAGAAGTAGGCGTTTTTATGAATAAAGATCTCTATTTAATCAGTGATTCTTGTTATGCCGCCAATAAAAAATTCTGCGATTCTATGAGTATTTATCAAAACGAAAGATATGGTGATATTTTCGACAGTATTGTAAATCCTAATGTTAAAAAGTATGAACAGCGTTTTAAAATAGATCAGCAGGAGTATTTTGTAGCAAGAGAGTTTTTCCTTTCCCATCCTGAAATTGTCCGTTATCTGAATAAAAAATACAATATGCAGATGTGGGATGGTGTATCATAAATTAGCTTAAAAAAAATAATATCCATTAAAATGAAAAAAACATTATTTATTTTCAGTTGTCTAATCGCGCTACATTGCAGTTCACAAAAAAACGAAGATCCTAAACTTATTGGTAAGTGGGAAGGAATGCTTAAAGATTTGGAAACGACAAACATAATGGGAAAAATTGTTTTAGAATTTACAAAAGACGGGAAATTTATTCAGTACGTTGGTGAAGGAAAAATGCAAAATTCATTAGAATCAACTTATATCATTAAAGATCATAAAATAATCGCCATCGACAATGCAACCAAGGAAAAAGACGAAACGGATTATTTAATTAAAAATGATACTTTAACAATCACATATCAAGGTATTGAAAATAAATACGTGAAACTTAAGTAATATAGAAGAAGAAAACTAAAGTTAAAAAGACTTCCCTTATCAAAGAGAAGTCTTTTTTTTGTCATTGCGAGGAGTGTAAGCGACGAAGCAATCTCAATCACAATTTTTTACCATTTACTTTGTCATTCTGTAGGAATCTAGATCTAATTATTAAATATGATTCTTATTGCAACACAAATTTCAATGTAGAATTATCCAATTTTAAAATATAAATTCCCTGTTCTAAGTTTTTAATTTTAAGAGAATTTCTACTGTTTTTAAAAGGTTGATAAATCGTCTGCATTACTTTCCCCTGCAAATTATAGATCTCAGCTTTTTTGATGTTTTGAGTTTCCCCTTTTACAAAAATCTCCTGATTAGAAACTGGATTCGGATAGATTTGCAAATCATTAATTTCAGATTTTTCCAAAGAAGAAACGCTCTGTTTTGCTGTTCCTGAATAACAATTCCAATTTAAATTATCAATTGCAACTCTATCACTTGATGAATTATTTTCTAAACTCACAACCACATTTCCTGAAACATTAATATTACTGATTGTCGTTGTTGCAACCGTCGCACTGTAAGGAATAGTTCCCACCGTTACGCCATTCACCAACACATTAAAAGTTCCGTTGCTTCCTGTAAATTTCAATTGAGTCGTTACCGTCAAAGAGCCAATTCCATTAGCTGAAGAACTAGATTTTAACGAACCTTCTCTTACTGTGATCGCTTTCGTAGAAATTGTTTGATCTGTTCTTGCATCTGTTGCTGTCCAGGTAATTCCTCCATTCGTCCACGTTCTTGTAGAATAAGAAGCACTGTTTGCAGGAATAGTTTCAAAAGTTTCATTCACACAATTGGTTGATGGAGTAGAAGTTCCAGCATTAGTTGTCCCAGAAACGGTTGAACTGTTTGTTGAAGAATTTCCTGCCGCATCTTTTGCCACAACATAGAAATTGTAAGTTGTAGAAGGATTTAAACCTGAAATTGTTGTTGAGGTTGACGTTACCGTAGTTTTCAGACTCCCGTTCATATAAATAGTGTAAGAAGCAACGCCAACATTATCTGTTGAAGCATTCCATGAAAGTGAAATACTGTTTGATGTTTTTGATGGAAGAGTTAATCCTGTAACAGTTGTAGGAGACTGCGTATCTGTCGAAGGCTGCTGAGAACCCCAGATTTGATTTGCATAACCCGGATTATCAATAAACGGATTTCTGTTTCCCTGATAAGTATAAGAAGCATTATTTCTTGTGATTTCAGCCTGAGAAACAGGATCTTGATTATGCCAAGCCAGTAAAACATTCAGTTCCCAAGTCTGCAATCCCGGAAAAGTGGTGCTTCCCAATATATTTCCTGTAGAAAAAGTAGAAAGTTTGCTTTGGTAACGCGTTACAAAATAGAAAATCATACGTGCAACATCACCTTTAAACTCATCAATCGGCTCAAAAACCGTCCCCGCATATCCTGAAGAAGCAGAACTTCCAAGCTTTGAACCATTCTTAGACGTAAAAGTTGCTGTTCCCACTTTCCCGAAAGGATAATTGCTTCTCATTCCGTTCACTTTTCCGTCTGTAGCTCGGATGAAGTTGATATCAGAAACCATTGGCGAAGCTTCATTAAATAAGCTTTGCGGAACAATATGCTCACGATTATAACAGTTTCCTTCAACTGAATACGTTCCACACTGATTGGTTCCTGGCGTAAATTTATAAGGATCGGTTCCGGTTGGTTTTTCAGAATAAATATCTAAAATTGAACCGTCATTTTCATAATTTTTGTCGATATCTGTGGTTTTGTAACCTGTCCATAGTCCGCCATAGCCTTTGTCCTGATGTCCGTTGGTGATGATCGAGCTCAAGGCTGTTTTCAAAGATGCTCCGGTCAATCCGTTTGCCGAATTGTAATATCCTGCAGGGGCCTGAGCATTGGCAAACCCTGCCCATACAAGAAATAAGATGATTTTTTTCATATTAATAATTTACAGTAAGATTACTATATTTTTTTGGATGAAAAATTACATTACTGTTAAATTTAATAGGTATTGCATCTTAATTATTCACAAAGCTTTGAAAATTATATTGATCCTTTTGTGATTTAGGGAAATAAAAAAAAGCCAACACAAAAAACTTGTATTGACTTTCATATATTTGATTGATTTAAATCTTAATTATTTTCTCTGAGGAGGATAATTTTTCATGATCTCTGCCACGATTTCTGGAATCTGTCTTTGTTTCGCTTTAGGAGAATCAACGGAAATTCCGCTTCCGATACCTTGCCAAACCAGTTTTTGAGATTTTGCATCTACAAGATCAACGATGATGGCTCCTTCATTATAGTTGCTTGTCCAAGTTCTGCTCATTCCAAGACCCCATCCGAAAGATCCGCCCCAACCGTACATTCCGTAAGGAGATCCGCTGTTGATATCTGTAACTTTCTTGTGGTTTGCTTTTACATTGACGATCAAATCAGGATTTTCGCCCGATTGAAGTCCTTTGGTTTGTAGTTGTCTAGACAATTCGTTCAACACTCTGTCTTTATCAATATCATTAAGCTTCAAATCATCAATTCTTATTTTATAAGTCTTATAAGAAGTGAAATTGGCAGTTTCGGCGTAGTCTGAACGCACTTGAAAAGGACTACAAGACGTTAAACTCAAAGTAGCCGCAGCTAACAAAATAAAAATATATTTTTTCATTTTATTTATTTTTTTTATCGTTTTTAATGAATGTATCGGTCTTTTTATCGTATCCGTAAGGACAATGTCTACAGCCACTTTTACAGCAATGTCCTCTTTTCAGATGAAATTTTTCCGTAAAAACCTTATACCCTTGCTCGTTGTAGTAAAAGTCTTCACCTTCTTTGATGTCAAAAAGTGCCATAAGTTAAATCTCTAAGTCAAAAAACTTTATATTTGTTATCATGATAATTGTGTGCCAAAAGCCATTAAAAAAACTTAAAATTAATGGCATCGCTCTTTTTCCCTTTATCTTCGTTAGAAAAATCGAAGATAAGGAAAATAAAATACTTATCAATCACGAAAAAATCCACCTCAGGCAGCAGTTGGAAATGCTTATTATTTTCTTCTACATTTTCTACGTGATCGAATATTATTACTGGTTTTTTAAACTAAAAGACAGCTATCAAGCCTACAAAAGAATCTCCTTCGAAAGAGAAGCCTACGATAATGAATTCAATTTAAATTATCTCAAAAAAAGAAAATTCTGGAGCTTTAGAAAGTATTTGTAAATGGGTTTATTTTTGAATTTCATTTCTAATATTTCAACGGTGGTAAACTGACATAGGAAAATGGAGCGTTAAGAAAATTAATTCTGTGAACGTTAATAAAATTCTACTGTTTGAAGCGCGAGACAAATATAGAACTAAAGAATAAACTTTAAATTCGCGCAAGTTTTAGAATTTTTAGAGAACAGAATTAATTTTTAGCGGAAGTTTCCAAGTCTTGAACTTTTGGTTCTTTTGTTTCAAGACAAAACGAACAAAAAATAGTAATTTTGTTAAAACAATATCATTAATAGAGAATGTTATTACAACTCCCAACAGAAAAAATCCCCATTCAGGAAATTCCCATCAATAAAAACATAAAACTTTTCATTAAAAGAGAAGACCTTGTTCATCCTCAGATTTCAGGAAATAAATATTGGAAACTTTTCCACAATATCAATAATTATGTAAATCAAAATCCTGAAAAACCTTATATCATAACCTTTGGCGGAGCATTTTCAAACCATATTTCTGCGGTTTCTGCTGTCGGAAATTTAACGGGAATTCCAACTTTGGGAATTATTAGGGGAGAAGAATTAAAAGATAAATGGCGTGACAATCCAACTTTAGTTTTCGCAAAAAGAAACGGAATGAATTTAAAATTCATCACCCGAGAAGAATACCGAAATAAAGAAAAATTATCAGAATTTTTACAACATGAATTTCCTGAAGCACTGATCGTTCCAGAAGGCGGAACCAATGAAGATGCTGTACAGGGTGTAAAAATGATGCTGAATAACGAAACAAAAGATTTTGATTATCTTTGCACCGCAGTTGGAACCGGAGGTACGATTGCCGGGATTTCCAAATTTTGTAAAGAGAATCAGAAAGTTATAGGTTTTAAGGTAGTTGACGATTCTTCTTTGGAAAATAAAATTTCAGAATTAACCTTAAAAAGAAATTTCAATCTAATAGATTCAAGTTTTGGAGGTTATGGTAAAATAAAAGATGAAAACATCCGTTTTATCAATGATTTCAAGGAGAAATACGGAATTCCGTTAGAACCGATATATACAGGAAAAATGATGCAGAAGGTTTTTGAACTGATTGATGAAGAATATTTTCCTGAAAACAGCAAGATCTTGTGCTTCCACACGGGTGGATTACAGGGTGTTGAAGGAGCAAATTTGCTCTTAGAAAAACAGAATAGAAATTTAATTATATAAAGTAAAATTGAAAAACATGAAAAGACTTTTCTTACTAATAAGCCTTTTAGTTTTATCAAAATTCTCGGCTCAGACTTGGGCTACTGAAGACCAATACATCCAAAAATTCGCTCAATATGCAGTGGAAGAGATGGAAAAGTATAAAATTCCTGCTTCTATCACGCTTGCTCAGGGACTTCTTGAGACTGGTGGTGGACAAAGCAGATTGGCTCAAGAAGGTAAAAATCACTTCGGAATAAAATGTAAAGAAGACTGGACGGGGAAAACTATGAAACATACCGATGACGCTCCCAACGAGTGTTTCCGTGTGTATGAAGACCCAAGACAATCTTACGAAGATCACTCGATATTTTTATCAACAAGAAAATATTATACAGGGCTTTTCAATTTAGATATGAAAGATTATAAAGCGTGGGCATATGGTCTGAAAAAGGCTGGTTATGCAACAAACCCACGATATGCATCTATCTTAATAGGTAAAATTGAAAGATATAAACTTTATGAATTTGATAATACAAGTTCTAAAGAAGTTTTGTATGCGGTTCTTAAAATGTATCCTGATTTAAAGGATGACAGAAGTTTCATGGCAAGATTAGAACCTTCAAAATTTGTAAAGAAAGATAAAGATCCTGTTACAGTAAATGTTCCTTACAAGCAAACTTCTTTCGCTCAACAACAGAAAAGAGTGGAAAGAATCAAGACAAAAGCTGAAATCCTTAATTCAATTTTAATTAAAAGTCATCCAAATGACGGCTTGAAATATATCATTATTCCTGAGGACACGAATGTTCAGTTTATCGCAAATAAATTCAAAGTAAGCGAAAGCAAACTGACGAAATGGAATGAACTGGAAAGCGATGTTTTAAAGAAAGACGAAATTGTTTTCCTTGAATCTAAAAACTCAGATGGAAATACGGCAACTTACAAAGCTCTTTCAGGAGAAGATATGCATGATATTGCTCAAAAATTCGGAATCAAATTACATAAATTATATGCAAAAAACAGAATGGATGAAGGTCAGCAACCATCTGCAGGGCAGTTAATTTATCTGATTGACAAAAAACCTAGAAACTAATTTTTTGTTGATAGTTTATAGTTGTTGGTTGTCGGTTAAACCAGCAACTACAAACTATCAGCCAACAACTACATATGAAATATCAAAGAAGTTCAGCTTTATTCGATGAAGCTTACAAATACATTCCGGGAGGAGTAAATTCTCCTGTTCGTGCATTCAAATCTGTGGGTGGCGTTCCTGTTTTTATGAAGTCTGCAAAAGGGGCTTACCTTACAGATGCTGATGACAATACTTATATCGATTACATCAATTCTTGGGGACCGGCTATTTTAGGCCACACTCATCCAGAAGTGTTGGAAGAATTAAAAATTCAGGCAGAGAAAGGTTTTTCTTTCGGTGCTCCGACAGAATTGGAAACTGAAATTGCAAAATTCATCGTAGATAATGTTCCAAATATTGACCAGATCAGAATGGTTTCTTCAGGAACAGAAGCTTGTATGAGCGCGGTAAGATTGGCAAGAGGGTTTACAGGAAGAGATAAAATTGTGAAATTTGAGGGCTGTTATCACGGTCATTCAGATTCATTTTTGATTAAAGCGGGAAGTGGTGCTGCTACTTTTGGAAACCCGAATTCTCCAGGAGTGACAGAAGGAACGGCAAAAGATACTTTGTTGGCAAAATATAATGATTTTGAGCAGGTTCAGGATTTATTCAGACATAATCAAGGTCAAATTGCAGCCGTAATTATCGAACCTGTTGCCGGAAATATGGGTTGCGTTCTTCCTGAAAATGATTTCCTTCAAAATTTGAGAAAGATCTGCGACGAAAACGGGGCTTTATTGATTTTTGATGAAGTAATGACAGGTTTCAGATTGGCTTTCGGAGGAGCTCAGGAATTATATAATGTGAAAGCAGATTTGGTTACTTATGGAAAGGTAATCGGAGGTGGACTTCCGGTTGGTGCTTTTGCAGGAAGAAACGAAATTATGGATCATTTAGCTCCAAAAGGCGGAGTTTATCAGGCTGGAACGTTAAGCGGAAATCCTTTGGCAATGAGAGCGGGTCTAAAAACGCTTCAACTAATTAAAAATGATGAAAATTTCTTCAGTAATCTTAATAAAACAACTGAAACTTTAGATTTTGAGATTGGAAAAATTTTAAATGAAAAAGGAATCGCTCATAAAATCAACAGAAAAGGTTCAATGATGTCTGTTTTCTTTCATATTAATAGAGTTTCTAATTTTGATGAAGCGCAGGAAGCAAACCATTCATTATTCAATAATTTTTTCCATCAAATGTTGACAAACGGAATATATCTTCCTCCAAGTGGATATGAAACCTATTTCATCAGTGATGCAATTAAGGATAAAGAAATTGATATGACGCTTGAAGCAGTCAGAAAATTTGATTTTTCTTAAAGCTAAAAAGATAAATTATACAAAGGATGAGGTTTAAAACTTCGTCCTTTTTTATTTTGATTAAAACACAAATACCACGAATATTTTGCACAAATAAAACACAATCATCTGTGTAAATCTGAGAAATCTGTGGGAGAAAAAAACATTCCGTAGGAATCTAGACTATGTTATCAATAAAGATATTGAGATCCTTTCAGGATGACAAAGATGCTGTTTTATGTGATTAAAAATAATTTGTGTTAAGAATTTTCAATAAATCATACAAGCAATACAATAAACCATACACTTCCATCATTTCAGTTCTTTTTAAATTTGTAATAAATAGATTGGAAATGAACACTTCAAACATATCTCGTAAAGATTTTCTTAAAAGCTCAGCGCTGGCAATGGCCGGACTAACTTTAGCTCCCAACATTATGATGGCAAATTCAATTTTTGATAGTCCAACGATTTCTGCAAAAGGAAAATTAAGCTTAAAAAATGTTCGTCTTGAAACAGGTTTTGAATACGAAGAAGGTGAAGTGATCTCCACGAAAACCGATTTATTTTATATCGAAATTGAAAACGGGAAAATCTCAAAAATAGCTCCCAATCAACCGAATGCAAAAGCTGTTGACGCCAAAGGATTTTTAATGCTTCCTGCTTTTAAAGATATGCATATCCATTTGGATAAAACTTTTTACGGAGACAAATGGCAGGCAGTCCGAAAAAGAACAGGCGGAGTAAAAGGAATGATCGCTCTAGAGCAAAAAATGCTTCCGGAAATGTTGAAAAACTCAACTTTTAAAGCTGAGAAAATGATTAAATTGTTGCAGTCAAAAGGAACATCTTTCGCCAGAAGCCATGTGAATATTGAACCGACTTCAAAATTAGAATCATTAAAAAATCTACAGAAAGCTTTAGACAATAAAAAGAAAACTTTCGGAGCAGAATTGGTGGCTTTTCCGCAGCATGGTGTTTTTTATACAGATTCAGTTCCGTATTTGAAAGAAGCGGCGAAAATGGATATCGATTTTATTGGTGGAGTAGACCCTTTTACAATTGACGGAGCGATAGAAAAAACAATTGATTTTACAGTCCAATTGGCTTTAGACAACAAAAAAGGAATCGATATTCATTTGCATGAAAGTGGCGAATCTGGGTTGAAAACTGTTGAATATTTAATTGATAAAGTCAATGAGAATCCTGATTTAAAAGGAAAAACATATCTAAGTCATTGTTTTGTTCTGGGGAAATTAGAAAAGCCAAAACAGGAAGAAATTGCAGAAAAACTTGCCAACGCAAAAATTGGAATTGTATCTACGATTCCTTTTGGAAGCTTAATTATGCCGATTCCTACTTTGTACAAATATAATGTTGAGGTCTTAACAGGAAACGACAGCATCGTCGATCATTGGAATACTTTCGGAACAGGAAGCGTATTGCAAAAAGCGAATTTAATGGCGCAATTGTACGGTCAGTCAACAGAGTTTTTATTATCCAGAAGCTTAAAATTGACAACAGCAAATGTTCTTCCGTTGGATGATAAAGGAGTTCAACAATGGCCAAAAGTTGGAGACAATGCAGATTTGAGTTTCCTTAATGCAAGTTGTTCAGCAGAAGCTGTTTCAAGAATTTCAAATGTTGAATCTTTGATCCATCAGGGAAATATTGTATTTTGATTTTTTAAATGTTCTTCAGGATCGGGAGGCCTTGTCAAGGTTTTAAACCTTGACAAGGCTTATTGAAAACATATTATTGTAGATTATTAAAATTAGAGTAATAGTTAAAATCTTACCTTGTGTGTAGATCGGAGATTAATTTTATTATATTTTTGAGAAAAATTACACACAATGAGCCATCAACCGGATTATTTTCCCATTTTAGGAATTCATGAATTTGCAGAAAAACAATCGCAGGGTTGTAACTTGTTATTCAATGAATTGTATGGTGAAAGAAGGATTGATGAGCCTCATAAACACGATTTTTTTATCATTAATCTTTTCAAAAAAGGAACAGGTTCGCACACGATCGATTTTGTAGAATATCAGGTTGAGGATCATCAGATTCATCTGGTTTTTCCGGATCAGGTTCATCAGTGGGTGATTGAAAAAGAGACGATTGGATATCAATTAATGATCAGTCGAGAATGGTATGAAAGTTTTCTTCCGGCGTTGAGATTTTCGGCTTCCTATTATTTTCAGCATCCTGCTTTTACGGTTTCAGAGGAAATTTACCACTTAATTTTGCATGAATTTAAAACCATTCAAAAGGAATTAAATGAAGAAAATACCTTTTGGGAAGTCATTCAAAAAAGAAGTGAATTGATTGGTTTATTGGTGAGTAAATCAGTGGAAGGAGCTTTCAAAGATTTTGAAGTGTATAATTCTAATCCAATTATTTCTAAATTTTTAAATCTAATTGATATTCATTTTAAAATTGAACGCTCGGTTTCTTTTTATGCCGAAAAACTGAATATTTCTGCCAATTATTTAAATATTGTCTGTAAGAAAAACCTTAATACATCAGCATCTTCTCTTATTCAGGACAGAATTTTATTGGAAGCTAAACGTTTATTAAAAGTCTCGGAAATGTCTGTAAAAGATATTGTTTACGATCTCGGATTCTATGATCATGCAAGTTTTTCAAAATTTTTTAAGGCACAAACTGGAATGACGCCTTCTCAATTCAAAGAATAATTGATACAAAACAAGACATAATTGATACTCCTGTTTAAGATTTTGCGGATGTAATTTTGTAGGACTAAACTTGGGATCATGCAATTACAAAATCAACCTCTTGCTAAAGGACATTATACGTTGAAAAATGTTCGTTTGGAAACGGATTTCGAATATGATAATGAAGAAATTATCAAAACAAAAACAGATTTATTCTGTATCGAAATTGAAGGCGGAAAAATAAAATCAATTAAACCAAACAATGCAAATTCTGATGCTGTTGACGCCAAAGGAAAGCTGATGCTTCCTGCCTTCAGAGATATGCATGTTCATTTGGATAAAACATGGTACGGACTGCCGTGGCAAACACTTTCACCCAAAAAGAAAACGGTAAAAGATATGATTTCTTACGAACAGGAAATTATTCCGGAACTGTTGAAAACCTCGGTAGAAAGGGCAGAACAATTAATTGATCTGTTGCAAAGTTACGGAACCAATTATGTGAGAACGCATTTCAATATTGATCCGACTTCGGGTTTACAATCGTTAGAAAATCTGGAGAAAGCTTTAGAGAATAAAAAGAATTCTTTCGGTGCAGAATTGGTGGCTTTTCCGCAACATGGTTTGTATTATACGGATTCTGTTCCTTTGATGAAAGAGGTGGCAAAATTACCGCATGTAGGTTTTATTGGAGGACTTGATCCTTTGAGTATCGACAGAAGTATTGAAAAAGTACTTGATTTTACAGTGCAATTAGCCTTAGACAATAATAAAGGAATTGATATTCATTTACATGAAGTTGGTGAATCGGGGATGAAAACGATTAATTATTTAATTGATAAATCGATTGAAAATCCCAAGCTTCAAGGAAAAACTTTCGTAAGTCACGCTTTTGCTTTAGCTCATTTAAATCAAAAAGAAACAGAACAAATCGCAGAAAGATTGGCTTCTGCAAAGGTTGGAATAGCTTCATCTGTTCCATTCACCGGAAAAGTAATGCCTATTCCGACGTTGAAAAAATATGGAGTGGAAGTTTTGATCGGAAATGATAACGTTCAGGATTACTGGAGTACTTTCGGATCGGGAAATATGCTTCAAAAAGCAAATTTAATTGCCGAATTATACGGATATGCAACGGAATTTCAACTATCAAGAACATTGCAGTTTGCGACGCAAAATATTCTCCCGTTAGATGATAAAGGAAATCAACAATGGCCAAAAGCTGGTGATAAAGCAAATATTATCTTGGTTGATGCAAGCTGTTCTGCAGAAGCTGTTTCAAGAATGTCTAGCGTTGAAGCTTTAATGAATAATGGTAATTTATTTTGGAAGAAATAAGATTACTTTAAGATCTAATATATTTTTTAATCCTTGTTTTTATAATGAAACACCCTCGAAAAGCAATTTCCGAGGGCGTTTTTTATTTGTTATTTTATATTTAAATCTAAAGAGAAGACCAGCCTCCTGTAGCCCAAGTCGGCGTTAAAATTCCGTTTCCGGCTCCTGTTGCGTCTGATTTTTCAACAAAAGTAGTATCTACGATCGGTACTGTTGCTCCGGTAGTAGATTTTAGAGAAACTTTAGTTGTAGTGGTATTAAACAAAGCTCCGGTGATTTTTTTGTGACCGTTAAAATTGGCTACAGAAGCGTCACTTTCAATATTTACACCTGTTGTCCAGTTTGAAAGGACTAAATTATTAAGAACTGCGTAAGTTCCAAGTTTTAATTTTATGGCATCCGCTTCTCCGGAAGTACCTCCGATGAAAGTAACATTTTTGATGGTCGGATTAGATCTTGGCGTTGCATCCGGATTGGTCGCGTTATTACTTCCTTTGATTCCTGTATTTCCGGTTCCGTTGGCTCTTCTTTTTGTGTAGATTCCGGTTGCGGTTCCATTCCAGCCGTCTGTCCATTCAAAAGCATCGTCTTCATTACCCAAAGAAACGATGTTAGAAAGATTTACTGTCCCTCCATAAATTTGAATACCGTCGTCCGAACCATTAAGCAAAGCGATATTGTTTACTACCGTTGCATTACCAACACCGAATAAAGACAGTCCGTTGAATTCTGTAGTACCAGTGAAAACAGCTCCGGCATATTCAATTCTTACATAGGATAAAGATCCGGAATTATCGGTTGCTAATGTTCCTCCATACGTTGCATTTCCTAATTCGGATGTTGCAGTTGTTCCTGTATTGATTGGCGCTTTACCGCAAATAACGATTCCGCCCCAGCTTCCCGGAGTAGCAGCACTTGAGGTGAATAAAACCGGAGATCCTGCGGTTCCGTTTGCAAAGAGCTGACCGCCCTGTTCAACGGTAACATAACAAGAAGCTCCACTTATGGCAACAATTCTTGTTCCGGCAGGAATTACAAGTTTTCCGCCATCTTTAATAATGACAGATCCTGTTAATTTATATACTTTGGTTGGGTCTAACGTTACCGTTTGCCCGCTTGGAACTTCACCTTTGAAATTATTGGTGTCTACAGCAATTCCTACAGGAGTTATTGTTGGAGTTTCATCATCATCTTTACTGCAAGAATATATCGTAAATGTAGTACTGATGAATAAAGCTGCGGCAATTAATTTTAAGTGATTCCTTTTCATATATTTTTAGATTTTGTACTGATCTTTTATTTAATTATAATCTTCGTTAGCCTTAATTCTTTCGAAAGTGATAGTTTTTAAAACTTTAAAGATTTAATGCTCAAATATAAGAATAAGCAATTAAAAACTCGAAATTATAACTTTTCAATTTATTTTCCGAATGTAAATTTAAAGTTGTTGATAATTTATTATAATTTAAATTTTTAATAGAATTTCAATAATAAAAAAATACCCTTGGGAAAAATATTTTCCCAAGGGTATTTGAATTTGATATGAAGAAACTAATTACTATTTTTTAGTTCATAGAATCAGCTACGTCGAAACTAGATAAACCAGTCCAGCCTTTTGCCCATTCTGGCAAAGCAGTTCCGTTTCCAGCACCTAATGCAGAAGCATTTTCTGTAAAGATTCCAGTAATATCCACAGCTGTACCAGCAGTGTTTTTAGCTTTAGACTTAGTTGTAACGTTTACAAATCTTACATTTTTAACATAAGAACCGCTTTGGAACCAAGCTAAAGTTCTGTCTGTTTCAAGATCTAAACCTGTAGAGTAGTTTGCTAAAACGATATTGTCAAATTTACCATTAGAACCAGCTCTGATTTTCATCCCTTGAGATTCTGCACCAGAAGTATTTCCTAAGAAAGTTGCGTTAGTAATTGTTGGGTTAGAAACACCGTTCCCGAAAGTTGTGTTAGGGTTTGTATCCTGAGTATCAGCTTCAATACCTCTGTTTCCAGGCTCAGTATTCGTCTGATATTGTTTTTTTCTAGCAACATATAAGAAACTAGCAGTTCCTTTGTAACCTTCTGTCCAGTCGAAACCGTCATCTCCAACTCCTGTTACCACGATGTGATCTACATTTGGGCTACCTCCGAAACATTCAACACCATCATCAGCACCGTCTGTTACATATACATAAGAGATTGTAGTTCCGCTACCAACTCCGAATAAAGAAAGTCCGTTGAATTCTTTTTCAGGGTTATATTTGAAACCACTGTCTTTGATTACTACATATTTAATAACACCAGAGTTATCGTTGTTATCCGAACCTCCGTATGTCATATCACCTAATTCTGAAGTAGACGTTCCCGCAGCACTTCTGTTTGTTGGAGCATTACCTAAAAGTACAATACCTCCCCAGTGACCTTGCTTGTGTGAAGTTCCTTCAAATAAAACAGGGCTAGAAGCTGTACCGTTGATATAAAGTTTACCACCTCTGTCTACGATAAGATAATTTGCACCTTCAGCTACAGTGATTCTTGTACCTGCAGGGATGATAAGGCTTGCACCGTTCTCTACTAAAACTTTACCAGTGATCGTATATACTTTTGTAGGGTCTAAAGTTACGCTCGTTCCTGCAGCAATTTTTCCTTGAAAGTTATTTGGGTCTACAGCAGATGCTGTGTCCTCCGTATCGTCATCAGAAGTACTACAAGAGATTGCGGTTGATGAAAATGCCGCAGCTAATGATAAGAAAAGAGCAGCTTTAAAAAATGTCTTTTTCATAACTATTATTAGATTTATATTATATTAAAATTTATATGATAAGCTTAATCCAACCTGACGACCCATTGTATAGTCTCTGTTGATAAGTGTTTGAGTTTTGTTTTCCTGTTCTATTTTACTGTGAGGATTTAATAGGTTTTTAGCAGAAATACCAATTCCTATTTTGTCTAATGTAAAGTTTAGGTTAAGATCCAAAAGATCTCTGGCAGTTTCGTAAAAGTTTCCAATTTCTGTAGTTCCCACAGAGTAAAGGTTTTTCCCGATGTGAGAATAAACTACTACAAAGTCTAAGCTGTTTAAGTTGTTACTCCATTTGTAGTTGTAACCTAAGTTTACGTTAGCAATGAAATCTGCAGCTCCCTGAAGGTCAGCTTTAGGATTAGTAAATACAACTCTTTTACCATGATTTTCTTTTGCAATTTGATCTTCAGATTTAAACTTCTGCTCAGAATGCATATACGTTCCGTTAATGAAAGTATAGATTTTAGAATTACTCCAAGAATAAATATCTTTTCTTACTTCTACCTCTGCTCCTACGATATATCCGTAGTCTGAAAGATTAAAATAAGTCATATCACTTGGTGCAGAACTTGCGTAAGTAGTTCTTGCAATCGGATTCTTAATATATTTTCCGAAAGCTGCTACTGAAATAAGCTCACCTGATTTAGGAAATAATTCCCATTTCAAATCTGCATTATAGTTATCAGATGGAGAAAGATCCTGGTTACCGTAAACGTTCGTAGTTACATCATAATATGCAATCGGAGAAAGTTCTTTAGCTTGAGGAAGTGTGTATGTTTTAGAGACAGATAATCTTAAGTTTTGTTTGTCACTAAGGCTGTATTTAGCATTTAAAGCTGGTAAGAATTTGTTGTATTGCTTATTCTTTTTACCGTTTTGTAAAACAGAGTCAAACCATTTCAGCTGCATATCGATGTAATCGAAACGTCCACCAACCTGTACGATAAATTTATCACTAAGATTGATATCTACATTTGCTAATCCAGACTGAATATTCTGCTTAACATTAAAATAGAAAGGCTGGAATAACTTTGAACTCGGCTGGAACGTTTGGTAAGAGAATAAACTATTATTTCCAGCATTAATAAAGCCATCAATATTATTAGGATCTACCTGAGGCGAAAGACTGAAGTTCATACCAATCGTTGTATTGTCGAATTTTCTGTCCTTGTACTGCCCGTCGTATCCTACAGTAATTTTAAATTTATCTAAAGTTTTAGAAAGATAAGCGTGACCTAAAACCGTGTTGTCTTTTAGCTCATCAAAATATCTGTGGTTATTGATTGCACTTCCTGTGATAAGCTGCATTGTAGAAGCATCAATCGTATTCTGCAAACGATCCGGTCTTTTGCTGTTTAGCATATTATAACCTACAGCCCAATCTGCATTCCAAGTGTCACCAAGCTTATGAGTACCGAATAATTGGTTGATCCAAGTGCTCGTAATCTTGTTATCTCCTCTGTTGATGATCACATTTTTGTCTACATCATAAGAATATCCTGTAAATATTTTAGCAGTCTGATCAGAAGAGTGGATGAAATTTGAAGTGAAATTAATTTTATTATTAGCATTGAATCTATATCCTAAATTAACCAATGCTGTTGTATTAGTCTTATATTTAGAACGTTCAACATCAAATTTTTTGTTCGGAGTATTATCTGCAAAGTAGAATCCTTCCTGTCCTTTACTGTATTCGTAAGAGTTTTCAAATCCTGCATACGCAAAGATTGAGAACTTTCCGAAGCTTGCTCCTCCTTCAATATTTACATCAGTATTGAATGGGTTATCAGCATTTTTAAAGTTCCATTTTGATGTGAATGGATAAGCCTGATAAGGATTTCCTTTGTTGAATTTAGTTTCTTTGAATCCGAAGAATCCCGGAGCTCCATCCTGTACCTTGAAATTATTGTTATCAAAAGTTTGAAGGTTGATGCTGCTTCCTAAACCGATTTTAAAATAAGGCTTTCCTGTGAATTCTTTTGAAACAATACTTATACTTGCTCCACCAAAATCACCAAGCATTTTCGGATTATAGATTTTATCTAATGAAATATACTCAATCATTGAAGTTTTGAAAATCGAAAGATCGATGTTTCTGTTTTCAGGATCATCCGACGGGATCAGTAATCCGTTCAATGTAGTACTATTATACCTATCACCAAGACCTCTTACAAAGATCTGCCCGCTTCCTTCCTGTTTTATTGTTCCGGTAGCTTTCGTTACCGC